>CAZXQZ010000021.1:7115-33655 GCA_964642445.1 uncultured Anaerolineae bacterium | reverse complement strand
TCCGAGTACGAGTACGAGTACCGCTGCGCTGAGTACGAGTACGAGTACCGTCCTAATCGTACTCGTACTCGTACTCGATCGTCGCCGCACATCCGAGTACGAGTACCGCTGCGCTGAGTACGAGTACGATTAGGGCGCTGCTTCGTCGTTCAGGAGCCGGGCCAGCTGTTTGTAGGCCTGGGCCCCGGGGTGGTTATGGGCGTAATCCACGATCCCCTGGCTGGCGACGCTGGCTTCGGCGAAACGAATACTCTTGCGTACCACGACGTCGAACACCTTGTCCCCAAACACCGCCTTGATCTCATCGACCACGTCCCGTGCGTGAATCGTGCCGGTCGAGTACATCGTGGGGAGGATGCCCAGGATCTCCAGCTCTGGGTTGAGCCGTCGCCGGATGACCTCGATCATGTCCAGCAGGGGGCTAAGACCGCGCATGGCCAGGTACTCACACTGCAGCGGGATGATCACCTCACGGCTGGCGCACAATCCATTGGCCGTCAACAACCCCAGGCTCGGCGGGCAGTCGATCAAAATGTAATCGTACCAGTCGTACAGCGGGGCACACACCGTGCGCAGGATCAGCTCGCGCCGCAGCTCGGCCACCAGCTCGATTTCGGCACCGGCCAGCGCCGTCGTCGCCGGAATCACGTCCAGGTACGAACGCACGGGATAGATGACCTTTGTGATCTGGATGGCCGGATCCAACAGCGCATCGTAGATGGTGTGGGGTATGGCATCGGTGTCGAGGCCCAGGCCAACACCCAGCGAACCTTGCGGGTCGAGGTCGATGAGCAGCGTTTTCCTGCGCACCTCGGCCAGCGCGACGCCCAGGTTGATCACCGTCGTCGTTTTGCCCACGCCACCCTTTTGGTTGGCAATCGCAATCGTACGTGCCATGCGCACCTCCAGTCTGCGGCTGCGTCAGGCCAGCGGCGGCAGCTGCTCCACCAGGTCGGCCAGACGTGCATAGTCGTCGGCGCCTCGGCTGCGCGGCGCGTACTCAAAAATCGTACGTCCCCGTCCGGGGGCTTCAGAAAGCGCCGTATCGATACGAATGGGATGGGTTACCTTGTCACCAAAATCGTCCAGCAGGGCCTGGTACACCTGCCCGCTGACCCGCCGTCGGGCATCGAAGAAAGTCGGGATAATAAGCCGAATGCTGCCGCCGCGTCCCAGCATGCGGCTGATAGTTCGCAGGTAGATCAAGAACTGGCGCGCACCCGCGAGGGCCAACATCTCCATGGAAACCGGGACGTACACTTCATCCACGTACGCCACAGCGTTGACAGTCAACAGGGAAGCAGATGGCGCACAGTCAATGATATGATACTCGTAATCCTGCAATCCAGCAAATAGCTCAAAAAACATCTCTTCACGCGCCACTTCCAGCACCATGCGCTGCTGCGCCTTGAACAGATTCAGGCTGCTGGGCAGGACGAAGAGGTTCGGGCGCGCCGGCAGCACACAGTCGGCTGCCGCCGCTTTGCGCGTCAAAACGTCGACCAGCGATTTTTCGATGGAATTCATCCCCAACGCCAGCGTGACGTTGGCCTGTGTATCGGTATCGATCATAAGCACACGCCGGCCGCGTTGGGCCAGCGCCGCGCCCAGCGATACACAGGTAGTAGTTTTGCCGATTCCACCTTTGAGACCCAAGATCGCGATTTTGCGCATATCACTTTTCTGCCGTCGTCTGTGCCGCATCAGCTCGCGGCACGCGCCGGCCCCACAAGGTCGCCGTACAGATGGACCGTGCGGCTGGCGATGGTGTCCCAGGAATAGATGGTGCTGGCAGTTTCGTAAGCACGCGTGGTACGCTGCCGCGCCGCCACCGGATCCCGCAGCGTTTCACAAATGCCCCACGCCAGGGAGTCCGCATCTTCGGGATAGACCGCCAGGCCGGTCACAGTGTGCTGGACAATTTCAGCAAAACCACCGATGTTGGTCACCACCAACGGCGTACGCGCCGCCATGGCCTCGAGTGCCACCAGCCCGAAGGGCTCATACAGCGATGGGAACACGGCCGCATCGGCGACACAAAACAGCCTGACTGCCTCTTCATCACTGATGAAGCCAGGAAACAGCACTCGCTCATTGACGTTCAGCGCGGCCGTGCGGTGGTGCAGCCGGTCCAACAGCGGGCCACGCCCGGCAATGACAAAACGGGTCGCCGGAAAGGCTGCCAGCACGGCCGGCATCGCCTCGACCAGGATGTGGGCACCTTTTTCATGGACCAGGCGTCCGACGTGGAAAACCAGCGCTTCATCCGAAGCCGCATACATCTGGCGCTGCAGGCGGTTGTCCTGCCGCATCTGCGTGGTGAAACGTGAGACGTCCACGCCGTTGGGAATCACATCGATCTTCGCTGCATCAACCTGGAAGTTAGCCACGACTTCGTGCAGCATCGAGCGGCTGCACGTGATCAGGCGATCGGCGGCATGCGCCAGGTTGCTTTCGGCGTGATCGATCTGGTGGGCCAGATCACCCCCCAACCAGCCACGCCCCCGCCCCTTCTCCGTGGCATGGATCGTCACCAGCAGCGGCACGCCGTAGGTGCGCTGCAGGGCCGTGGCAATGAAACCGACCAGCCAATCATGCCCATGCACCAGGTCGAACGGGCCAACACTCTGCCACAGGTTTTCCACATAGGTGCTCAATACGTTGTTGACGTGCCAGACACCCCCGTAGAAATTGTCGCGCTGCGGTGTAGGGACATCGACCCGGTGCACGGTGACCGTGCCAAACTGCTCGTAGGGGGCACCCCCCGCCAGGCGCGGCACCACCAGGTGCACGTCCAAATCGGGCTGGCGGCTGAGCGCGGGCACGATCTCGTTGACGTGGCGACCGAGCCCACCCTGCAAGTGAGGCGGATATTCCCAAGACAACATCAGGACACGCATATCTGATCTACCTCCTCCTGCACTGCGCCTGTACCACATGGCCTCCCTGCCATCGATTCACGGTACAGGTCGGCACCCCCTCCCCCGGCGGGGTGCCATCATCGATCGAGATCGTCCTGTGCGCCACGATACAACCAGGCCGGCGCCCGTACCCACGAACGTGTCGTGTCGAAGGAAAGCTGGCCCGCCAGGCCCTGTCGCTGACCCGTGGCCAGGGCCGCTGCCACTGCCTGGCGCTGGGGGGCTTCCGTACGCGCCGCCTGGTCCACGGCATCCAGCAGCAGGTGTGTGGCATCGTACGCCAACACAGCATGCGGACCAGGTGGTCGCCCCGCCAGGGCGCGGTAGCTGGCACAAAACTCGGCCAACTGGCCACCGCAGTCGACCCGCGGCAGTGACGATACCCAGCTCAAGTGGGTGAGCGCCGCCCCGGCACGGGCCGGCACCACCGGTTCCTGCGCGGATGGCCCGGCCAGGCAGGTCAGCGCACTGTTCTGGCACAATCCACCGGCCAGGGTGCGTGCGATCGACTCGCCGCCGCCCGTCAGGATGACAACCTCGCCCCCGGATCCGGCCGGTGGCAGCACCTGCGCCAACGCAGCCGGCCAACCGGCGGTGTCGCCGTCGATGGTCCAGGCCGCTGTGGGTGGTACTGCCATCGCCAGGGTCCGGCTGAGCACTTCATCGCCGGCATACAGGCGGAAGACGCCAGGTGCAGCCAGCAGCCCTGCATCTGGCAGGGCCGCTGCGATGACGGCAGGCAGGCCGGCGCGGGCAAATGCCGGTCCTGCTGCGCGGGCGGTGCTGGTTTGCCAGGGGCCAATGGCACCCACCACGCCAGGATCGGCGGCCAATGCCGCTACCTGACGTTCGGCGTGAGCAGCCTGGCCGTCATCATTCAACGCCACCAGCTCGATGCCGTACCCCCCCACGCCGCCCTGGGCGTTGCGCTCCTGGACGGCAAGTTTGACCGCGTACAGCACGTCGTATCCCAGCGGGCGATGAACCCCTTCGAAAGGAGCCAGCAGCCCAATCTTGATCGTCGGTCGTGTTGCAGTGCAGCCGCTGAGCAGTATGACGACACCCAACACAACCCGCACCACCAGACGCGCGCGTTGCGCCTGGTTTCGTACCGTGGCGCAAAATGCATTATGCCATGTCATACGGACCGTGTCAATCGATCGTGCGTGATGCTTATCGATTCTCGTAGGCCGCGACGTTGGCCGCGTGTTCCTCCGGTGTCACGGCAAACACGTGCCCCCCGTCACCCGTCGCCACGAAATAGATGTAGTCGGTCGTCGCCGGCCGCGCCACGCCTTCGATGGCACTCAGGCCGGGGCTGGCAATGGGACCAGGCGGCAGACCGGGGACCAGGTAGGTGTTGTACGGTGATTGGACCGACTGGTACTCTTCGAGCAGAACCGGTGTCTTCCACCACTGACCGCTGGCCGGCTGGTAGCCCATGGCGTACTGCACCGTTGGGTCGGCATTGAGCAGCATGTTCTTGGCCAGGCGGTTGAGATAGACGCTCGCCACGATCGGCCGCTCGTCGAGCCGCGGGGTTTCACGCTCGACGATCGACGCGACCGTCAGCAGTTGGTGCACGTTGAGGCCGCGGCTGCGCGCTTCGGCAATGAGCTCCGGTGTCACCTTGGCCGCAAAGTTGTCGAGCATACGCGCGATGACGTCGGCCGGCCTGGCCCGCGCCGGCAACCGGTAGGTGTCCGGGAAAAGGTAACCTTCCAGGGATGCCCCAGGCGGCCGGTCGGCCAGGAAAGGATACTCGTCCAATCCCAAGACCTCGGGATCACCCGCCCGGACCGCAGCCAGGAAGGCGGCACCATCCATGACGTTGGCCTTGGACAGAATCTCGGCCACTTCTTCAGCCCGCAGTCCTTCCGGAATCGTCACCGTCACCTCGATGAAGCGTGCCTGCTGCAGGGTTTCGGCAATTTCGACCATCGTCATCGCCGGCGACAGCTCAAAATCCCCCGCTTCCAGGCTCTGATCGATGCCGTTGTAGCGCATGTACAGGCGAAACAGCCCCGCATCCTCGATGAACCCGGCCTGCTGCAACCGGTCGGCGACAACGGTGGCCGGCTCGCCCAGGTTCACGGTAAAGGGTACACGCGCCTCGGCCGCAGCATCGGCCGGGGTGTCCACGTCGTTCTGACGAATACGCAGGTAAAACCCAATGAAGGTGTTCTCCAGGTTGTCCAGGCTGAGCGCGCGCCGCAGGTCGAGCTGGTTGGACGTTACGAATTGGGCACTGGCCGTAGGCACCTGCGCCGTCAACTGGCCGTGCAGATGGTCGTACACCGTACGCCCGATGAAAATGAAAGCCACCAAAACCGCGGCAAAGATCACCGAACGCAGCAGGTAGCCCACGCTGAAGAAGCTGCGCAGCGCACGCCGCCAATTGGGGCGCTGGTGGGCGTGTAGCTCATCCAGCTGCTGCTGCCGCCGCAGATTTTGTTTTTTGATCAAACGCTCGTTGTTTCGCATGTGAGTCCTGAATCCGAACCGACCAAATCATGTCCACGGCGTGATGGGCCAGTAACGCTCTGCCGGGTGGTACCGGTTCTATGCCCCCAGATCAGATATGTCGCGGGCGCGGCGCAGTGCGTCCAGGTAGCTCTGCAAAATGACAGCCGCCGCCACAGCATCCTGCGCAGCCGGGTGCCGGTTTTTCGTTACCCGCTGCGCGTCATAACGCAGCTCGTCGGCCATGAACGTCGACAGCCGCTCGTCCCACAGCATCACTGGCGCCGGCACAGCCTGGGCCAGGCGCCGCGCGTAACGCGCCGTCTGCTGCGCCTGTGGCCCAGCGGTGCCATCGTCGTTCAACGGATAACCGACGATGATGCCGGCAGCACCTTGTTCCCGCACGATCTGGCCGATGCGGGCGAAGTCCTGGGCGCGCGCGGTGCGCTCGATGACCGTCAGCGGTCGGGCCAGCGAGCCGGCCACATCACCGACCGCCACGCCGACCCGGCGCTCACCGACATCGAGCGCCAGCAGGCGTCCAGAAGGCAGCTCAGCGACCAGGTGAGCCGCCTTCGCTTCCGTGCTCATGGTGTCGCCGCACCCGCTGGCGTCTCGCTGCCAGCCACCGCCCGGTCATAGTCCACGGTCACCTTGACGCGAAACGGTATGTAGGGCAGCCGGCCCAGCCAGTTCGGTGTGACAGAGACTTCCGGCGGCTGCTGCAGATTCCACGCCTGCTGGACCTGGGCGCGTGCTTCGTCTGGGGTCAAACCGACCACGGCTGCGCGAACCCGTCCACTGTCGATATCTTCTACCACCGTACCGCTGGCCGAGACAGTGAAGTCGACCACTTTTTGCTGGTTTTCTTCCTGAACGGTGAATGTGCCGGCGTTGTATTTCAGCGAATCCGCCAGCAGCCGGCTGTTGGGGGGCATCTGCTCCTGCAGCGCGCGCATGGCCAGCTCTTCGCCGCCGCGATCGTCCACGGCGATGGCACGCGCCAGCAAACGCATCGTCAGACCGACCGTGTCTTTGGCTTCGTCGGTGAACGAATCGTAGACCATGGACATGACCAGGGTTTCTACCGACTCCGGCGGCACGAACTCGCCCTCTTCCAGCTGCTCGCCGAGACGGGTGTAGGCCCGCTGCTGCAGCTGCGCCAGCAGGGTGGCACGCAGCCGTTCTTTGTCGGCCGCGGTGACGGTGCCGCCCTGACGCACCGTGCCGCCGCCGGTCGCGGCTTCGTTGATCACGCGCAGCGCCACACCCAGGCCGTCGATGCGGTTGATGCGCCCAGCCGGCACGTTGCCAGCCGGACCAGGATCCAACGCCTCGATGCGAACCTGTACTGAAGCCCGCGGACCAACCGTGGCGTCGGTCAGGGTTTTGAAGCGCACGTTGCTGCCAGTCGACGTGCGCACGATCGTACCCGCCGGCACCAGAATCTCCTGGTTGCGTTGGTTCACCAGCGTAATCGTGCCCCCCGCGACCTTGTCCGGCACGTCTCGTTTGCCTGTTGTGGGTATCTGAGCCGTTTCTTCGACCAGCACCTCCAGACGTCGTGCCGGCACCAGGTTATTCGTCACATTGACTTCTTCCGTCGCCGGGCTGGCGCGCACGGTGACGCTGGCCAGCACCGGCTGCTGGCTCGGTACGATCGTGATCGAGCCCACCGGCACGATGAGCAGAATGCCGCCAATGACGAGGGCCGATACCAATGCCAGCAGCAGGACGAGTCCAGCGGCCTGCTGCCAGGGGTTGTTCACCGACCGCGCGCTGATCGCCTGGATGTCGCGGTTGCGGCTGCGCGCAATCACCGGCCGGCGCGCCCGATCGAGCCAGCGCTGGGTCCGGCGGTTCAAACGGGTGACAGTGGGCTCTCGCTCGACGATGGCCGGGGCAACCGCGGGCACGGCCCAAACGCTCGCCGCCTGGGCCTGCGCCACTGTATTGAACACCGACAGGCCGAGCCGGCGCGCTGCGTCCTGCGTTGGCAAATGGCGCGTGGCCACCGCGAGCTGCATGTTCTGCCGGCTGGCCTGCCGCTGCAAGAGCTCCAGGCGTACGTCGTTGGCCAGCTGGTGGGCACCCTCCGCCAGGGCCAGCACCACCCGCACCGTCTGCGCCTGGGCCAGGCGCTGCTGGATAGCGGGCATTCCGTCGGTTGGTGTCACATCGATGACTTGATCCATAGCTCAACCTTGTTCAGGCGTGCAATCGTCCGGCGACCCAGGGCACAACCTGGGCCAGGGCTTCGGGCAAGCGCGCGGCATCCTTGCCGCCGGCCTGCGCCAGGGTGGGCCGCCCACCGCCGCCGCCGCCCACAACCGGGGCAATGACCCGTATCAGCTGGCCGGCATCGACGCCGCGGTCCACCAGGTCGGGCGTGACCGCCGCGATCAGATTGGGCCGGCCGTTGATCGCTGCGCCCAGTACAACGACCGAAGAGCCCAGACGGTCGCGTAGCCAATCGCTCATCTGGCGCATGGTATCGATGTCGGCGGCATCGACCTGGGCCGCCACGACGTGGGTACCATCGACCGGTGCCGCCTGGCTGGCGATGACGTCGATTTCACGCCGGGCCAATGTCTGGCGCAGGCGTGTCACCTCTTTTTGCAGGCCCTGCGTCGTCTGCACGACGTCGGCCGCCCGCGTCACCAATTCATCCTCTGGCGCACCGAGCAGCGCCGCCGTCTGGCGAACCGTGCCCAGGCGCTGGCGGGCCAGCTGCTGTGCGCCACGGCCGGTCACCGCCTCCACGCGCCGCACGCCGGAGCCAATGCTGCCCTCGGAGGTAATCACAAACAGGCCAATCGTGCCGGTCTCGTCAAGGTGGGTACCACCACACAGCTCGCGGCTCACCGCCGGTTCATCGCTGCCACCGACCGTGATGACGCGCACTTCGTCGCCGTATTTTTCACCAAACAGGGCCATTGCGCCCTCGGCCACCGCCGCCTGGTACGGTTTCCAGGCCACGTGGACCGGGTGGTTGGCCAGGATCGCCTGGTTGACCTCTTCTTCGATCTGCTCGCGCTCGCGATCACTCAGCGGCGCGCTGTGCGAGAAGTCGAAGCGCAGACGGTCCGGTGCCACCAGCGAGCCGGCCTGGTGGACGTGGGGGCCGAGCACGTGACGCAGCGCCGCGTGCAGCAGGTGGGTCGCCGTATGGTTGCGCATGATGTCCAGGCGCCGAGATTCATCGATGGTAACCAGGGCCGCGTCGTCGACATGTACCTCACCGTGCTGGACACGCCCGCGGTGCACGGTCAGGCCGGGAATGGGCCGGCGCACGTCGTCGATCGCGATTGTCCACCGGGCATCACCTTCGGTCTCGGCCTGCATACGCCCGGTGTCACTGACCTGGCCGCCGGCCTCGACGTAAAACGGCGTCTCGGGGATGACCACCTCCACGGTGGTGCCGGCCGCGGCGCTCGTCACGGGCTGGCCATCGACCAGAAGGGCTACCACGTTGGTCGGCACGCGCATCGTCTCGTAGAACAGGTGCACCACCCCATCCGGGCCGAGCACGTCGCGGTCGCGCAGCGTTTGCAGCGTATCGACGTAGGGCTGCAGCGCCTGGTTGTCGACGGCCGCAAAACGTGCCGTGCTGCGGGCGCGTTCTTTCTGCGCGGCCATCGCCGCCTGGTAACCCATTTCGTCCACCGACAAGCCCTGTTCACGTGCGGCATCGCGCGTCAGGTCGATCGGAAAACCGTAGGTGTCATACAGGCGGAATGCGTCGATTCCCGGCACCACGCCGCGGGTCTGCACGTCAGGCCGCAGCATGATCTCCTGCAGGAGCGATTCACCAGTCGCCAGTGTCTGGCGGAAACGTGTCTCCTCCATCTCCACAGCGCGCAGGATGAAATCACGCCGGTCGCGCAGCTCGCGATAGTGGTCGCCCATCGTGTCAATGACGACGCCGACGGTTCCTGCGAGAAACGGGCGATCAAAGCCCAACTTAACGCCAAAGCGCACGGCGCGGCGCAGCAGCATACGCAGCACGTAGTTGCGGCCGGCATTGCCGGGCAGCACACCATCGCCGATCAGGAACGCCGCCGCGCGGCTGTGGTCGGCAATCACGCGGTAGGACACGGTGTGTTCCAGGCGCTGCGCCCGGCTGTGGCCCAAGGCCTGCTGCACATGGTCGAAGATGGGCTGGAACAGGTCGGTTTCGTAGGTATTCTTCGCCCCTTGCAGCACCATGCAGGTGCGCTCGAAGCCCATGCCGGTATCGACGCTCGGTTTGGGCAGGGGTGTCAGCACACCGGCCGCGTCGCGGTCGAACTGCATAAAGACCAGGTTCCAGATTTCGACGTAGAGATCGTCGACGTTGACGCCGGCCGCAGTTTGCTGCGCCAGGTCGCCCAGGTAATAATGAATCTCCGAACAGGGACCGCACGGCCCGGTGTCGCCCATCGACCAGAAGTTGTCCTTTTCGCCGAAGCGCAGCACCCGCTCGGGTGACGCGCCGGTGTCGAGCCACAGCTGGGCCGCTTCATCGTCGGTGCGGTAGACCGTAAACCACAGACGGTTGACGTCGAGCTGTAGTTCCTCGACCAGCAGCTCCCAGGCGAAGCGGATCGCATCGCGCTTGAAATAATCGCCGAACGAGAAGTTGCCCAGCATCTCGAAGAACGTATGATGACGCGAGGAGGGGCCGACGTTCTCAAGGTCATTATGTTTACCGGAGACGCGCAGCACCTTTTGGGCGGTTGTCGCGCGCACGTAGGGCCGCTTTTCGTTGCCCAGGAAGGTGTCTTTGAACTGTACCATGCCGGCGTTGGTAAACAGCAGGGTTGGATCGCCGGCGGGCACCAGGGAGGAGCTCGGCACAATCGTATGGCCGCGCGCCTGGAAGAATTCCAGGAATTTCTGCCGCATCTCACGGCTGGTCAGAGTGATCATCGTTTGCCTCCCGGTGTCGTCTTTTTCCGCATTCTCCAAACAAAAAGCCCGTCCTGCAAAGGACGAGCCGCTGCCCGTGGTACCACCTTTATTGGGAGCGCTGATCGGCGCACTCCCCACTCGATGCCCGGTTAACGGTGGGCGGCCGGCACCCCCTACTGCGGATAACCCGGTTCGGTGGTGCGTCTCGGGAGTGGCTGGCAGGTTGGGATGAGACCGGGCTTGCACCCTCCCCGGCTCGCTGGGCTCAGCGCCCGACCTGCGCGTCTCCGTCGGCGACGTTTGGCGTATAGTGGCCGCAATTTTAGCACCTGCGACATCCCTTGTCAAAATTCGTCCGCGTCGCAAGGGTCTAACCGCATAGAACATACAGAACACATGGGTTTTGTGCGTGTTATGGGCGACCTGTGTGACAAATGCATCTTTGGAGGTCAACATGCAGGATGTTATGCCGTTAGTCAACCAGGTCCGGCAGATTGCGTATGAGATTCATGCGTATCATGGACATGGACACCTTAAAAAGGTGTACGAGAACGCGTTGGCGCACCGGCTGCGCAAAGATGACGGATTGAATCTGCGCACAATGGCCAGGCTTATTTGACCACATAGCACGCATAGAAACACACAGAAACCTTGTGCTGTTCTGTGTGGTCTTTGCGCGCTATGCGGTTACACGATGTGGTGGTACACTTGAGGTAGATTAGTCGCGCATCGGATTCGTCGTTGAGGTGTGTATGCCACCAATGTTGCTGATTTATGGTGCCAACGGTTATACCGGCGAGCTGATCAGCCGCCTGGCGGTGGCGCGCGGGGTGCGGACGGTGCTGGCGGGGCGGAATGCTGCGCGGATGCGCGGGTTGGCCGAGGCGCTGGGGGTGCCGTACCGGGTTTTCGACCTGAACGACGATGCAGCCATCGACGCCGGCCTGGCCGATGTGACGGCGGTGCTGCACTGCGCCGGGCCGTTCAGTGAGACGGCGGCGCCGATGGTGGGTGCGTGTATGCGCAGGGGCGTACATTACCTCGACATCACCGGCGAGATTGTCGTCTTCGAGGCGCTGGCGCGCTGTGATGCGGCGGCGCGTGCGGCCGGTGTGATGCTGCTGCCCGGCGCGGGCTTCGACGTGGTGCCCACGGACTGCCTGGCCGCCCACCTCAAGCGCCGGCTGCCCTCGGCGACGCACCTTGCGCTGGCGGTCCTGTCGCTGGGTGGGGTCTCCCGCGGCACGCTGACCACCCTGCTGCACAACGTCGACCAATTGGGTATGGTCCGGCGCGACGGGCGCATCGTGCCGGTAACGGCCGGGGCGAAAACCGGCACTTTTGACTTTGGCCGCGGGCCGGTCCGCTGCATCAACGTGCAGTGGGGCGACGTGTCCACCGCCTTTCACAGCACGGGCATCCCCAACATCGAGGTCTATTTCGCCCTGCCAACCGCGCTGAAGTACCTGGCACGGGCCAGCCACTTCGTAGGCCCAGTTCTGGCCGCAGCACCGGTGCAGCGCGTCGCGCGTGCGTTCGTGCGAGCGGGGGTGCAGGGGCCGGATGCCACGACGCGTGCAAAGGGGTTGGCCGTGATCTACGGTGAGGTCTGGGATGCGTCAGGCCAGCACGCCAGCGCCCGGCTGCGCACGCCCGAAGGCTACCACCTCACCGCGCAAACCGCCCTGGCCCTGGCTGAACGTGCCCTGGCCGGCCAGGTCGTGCCCGGTTTCCAGACACCGTCCCGCCTGTGTGGGCCCGATTTCATCCTGGAATTTGCTGGCGTCGCGCGCGTCGACATCGATTGATCCGTTACCCGCCCCTCGTCCGGTGACCGGCACCGTGCGGCCGGTGCTGCTTGTTTTGTGGAGGATCACCATGAAGCGAGTTGATTGGCCCTTTTTTGGTTTGAGCGTGCTGGCCGTGATGACCCTGGCCGCGTGCAGCGGTCCAGCACCAGCAACCCAGGCACCGAAGGAAGCCGGTGCCCCTGTGGCAGAAGCGACCGCCGATGTCCTTGCAGAACCGACCGCAGTGCCCACCCTCCGTCCGCCGACTGAACCGGCGCTGGCCGGTCAGGATCTGCGCGGTGCCGATTTGAGCGTTACCGATCTTCACCTGGCCAACCTGGCCGGTGCCAATCTTGCCGGCGCCAACTTGCAGGGTTCCAGCCTCGTGTCGGCCACGCTGGCAGCGGCCAACCTGCAGGGCAGCAACCTGCGCGGCGCCAATCTGCGCGGCGCAGATCTCTCCCAGGCGCGGCTGCATGGGGCCAACCTGCAGGCCAGCGACCTGACCGGTGCCATCCTGCGCGGGGCGCGCTACGACACAACGACGCAGTGGCCGGGCAACTTCGAGCCACCCGCCTACGGCGCAGTCCTCGAAGGTGCGCCCGACCTGCAAGGTCCATGGGGCTACCTCGGCCCCACCGGGCCTGCCTTTTGGGGCGCAGGCTATCCCAACTGTTTAGGATTCAGCCAGTCACCGGTCGACCTGGCGGGCGCCGTCGCCGCCGACCGGCCCAACGTCGAGTTTCACTACAGCCCGCTGACCAACCCAACGATGACCCACCTGGGGTACACGATCGAAATCAGTGCCGCAGACGGCGGTTACATCACCGTAGGCGGGGACCGCTTCGACCTGGAGCGGATCCAATTCCGCATTCCCGGCGAGCATACCCTGGCCGGACTGGCCCCGGCCATGGAAATGCAGCTGATTCATTCCGGTGCCACTGGCACGGCCATCGTGGCTGTGGCGCTGGTGCAGGGTGAAGAAGACATCTACCTGCGCGATTTGTGGTCGGTCCTGCCGCAGCAGAAAGACGCCACACAGAAAATCTTGCACCCGGTGAGCACAGAGAATTTGCTGCCGGCCAGTCGGCTGGCCTACGATTACGTTGGGTCGTTGACCGTACCGCCGTGTGACGAAAACGTGCGCTGGTTTGTCTTGCAGCAGCCGGTGACGCTGTCGGCTGCGCAGATCGATGCCTATGCCAGTGTAATTCCCTTTGGCCAGCGGGCCACCCAGCCATTGAACGCCCGGGTGGTGTACCGGGACACGCAGTGACGCCTATTGACGATGACCGGCGCGCGATGTATAATCGACTTAACCTTTGTGCCCTCCTGCACAACCAGTTGCTTTCGCGCTGAGGTTTGAAGCCTGCAACCTGGCGCCGCTGATTCATAGGGTCGATCCATGAGCACACGAGGTCCTGGCGCAGGGCTTTCGTCGAGCATCGGATGTTAGCGTTCGATAGGACGGCAGTTGCTGAAACGTGGGCGTTCCAGCAGCTGCCGTGTTTTTGCGGACAGATCGTGGTTTGGCACGCCCTGGAGAGGTGAAAGCAGCCATGTCCGGACCCGTACGAGTTCTGCCAGATGCATCCGATTCGGTACTCCTCCACCTGCGGATGTTGGGACCCGGCGAGGTGTTGTGGCAGGGAGCCCCGTGTCCGATTCCTCGCCGGCAGACACGGGCGCTGCTCTGGCGCCTGGGCAGCGACCTGCAGCCGGTGGCGCGCGACGACCTGGCCTTTCTGTTTTGGCCGGACGAGCGCCAGTCCGTGGCCCGCCGCAACCTGACCCATTTGTTGACCCACCTGCGCCGCGCCCTGCCCCAATCCAGCCTGCTGGTGCTGACCCATGATGTCGTCGGCCTGGACCCTTGCCAGGTGTGGTCCGACACGGAGACCTTCCGCCGGCTGTGCGCAACACCTGCCGGCCCTGACCGTGCGCGGGCCTGGCAGCAGGCCAGCAATCTGTACGCCGGGCCGTTCCTGCACGGCCTGGCGACACCAGAAAGTCCCGAGTACGAGGCGTGGTTAGCGCACGAGCGCGACGCATTGCACAATGCCTACCACACCGTTGTCAGTGCCTCGCTCGATCAGTGCATTGCCGCGGGTGATTGCGACCCCGGTATCGACGCCGCGCGGCGTTTCCTGGCGCTGGACGAAACCTGCGAAGACGTCCATCGCGCCCTGATGATCCTCTACGCACGCAGTGGCAACCGCGACGCAGCCCTACGCCAGTTCGAGCGTCTGACCGACGTTCTGGCACGTGAGCTGGGTACCAATCCCCTGGACACCACGCGCGCCGTGTACGATGCGATTCTCCACGGTCACCTGGATCACCTGGGGTCTATCGGCGTGACACCACGATGGAGCACCATGCGCGGGATCGAAATCCCGTTGCTGGGCCGCGACGAGGCACTGCGCCAGCTGCAGCAGGCATTTGGGCGTGCCCAGGGCCGGCAGGGCAGTATCATCTGGATCATGGGCGAACCAGGTATCGGTAAGACGCGACTGATGCACGAGTTTGCCAACGCCCTGCGGGGTCAGGCCTTCGTGCTGATCGGCGGCGTACAACCGTGCGAACGTGCACTGCCCTATCAGGTCGTCAGCGAAGCACTGCGTTCGCTGCCCGACCTCCCCGCACTGGTCGGCCAGTTGGCACCGGTCTGGCGACAGCAAGCCGCACGTCTGCTGCCGGAGCTGGCAACCGGCCCCTGGGTGACACCGGCACCCGAAACGAGCGATTCGGCCGAAGCGCGCCTCAACCTGTTCAACGCCCTCAGCCAGATCGTGCTTTTCCTGGCCGAGATCCAGCCGGTTGTGCTGTGCCTGGACGATCTGCATTGTGCCGATACGGCCAGCCTGGACTGGTTGGTCTACCTGGGCCGGCGCCTGATTGGCAGCCGCACCCTGGTGCTGGCCACCGTGCTCAGTGAAGAGAGCGCCGGGTTGTACCCATTGAGTCATCAGCTGGCGCGTGCCGGGGTGCTGACTCACATGACCCTGGGAGCATTGGATGTCGCGCTGGTGCAGCAGCTGGTGGAGGCCGTCACCGGTGCGCTGGTTACCGACGAGGCCGCCATCGAGCGGCTGCATCGTGCAACCGGTGGCAATCCCTTCTTCCTGCTGGAAGCCGTGCGCGCCCTGGTCGAGGTCCAGGCCTGGCCGCCGCCATCCCCAACGCATCCACTGCGCGTGCCGATCGATCTACCAGAAACTGTGTGCCAGGCCGTCGAAATGCGCCTGCAGCGGCTGACACCGCTGGCACGCCAGGTCCTGGAAGCCAGTGCGGTCATCGGTCACAGCATTCGGCGCGACGTTTTGCTCGTGACCGCCGGCCGCCACGAGATCGAAATCTACAATGCCATCGAAGAGCTGTTGGCACGGCAACTGCTGAGCGAACAAGAAGGGGAGTACCGCTTCCAACACGACATGGTACGCGGTGTGGTGTACCAGCACCTGAGTGCGGGCCGGCGCATCGTCCTCCATCGCCGCGCCGCCGAGGCGTTGGCAAAGATCTTTGCCGCGGAATTCGGGGGACCCGTTACGTCTGACCGGCGCGGCACCGCGATGGAGCGGCGCCCACATTCCAATCATGGCCCCACCGAGGATGAGCTGATTGCATCGTTGGCCGCCCATTACCTGGCTGCGGGTGAACATGCCCAGGCGGTCACCCATTTGCTGTGGATGGGTGACCGGGCACGCCGGTTGTACGCCCACCAGGCGGCCATCGAAGCCTACGAGCAGGCACTGCGGCTGCTCGATCGTTTGGACGACTACGAACAGAGCGCACGCGCGCTCATGAAACTGGCCTTGACCTACCACGGGGCCTTTCAATTCGATCGTGCGCGTGGTGCTTACGAGCGGGGATTTGCGCTTTGGCAGCGTGCGATGAGCCTGCCGCCCGCCGCTGTGCCGCACCGGACGGCAACCCTGCGTGTCAACTGGAGCGAACCCACCGCGCTCGACCCTGCGCACGTCTGGGAATTCTACACGAGCGGCACGGCCGACCTCTTGTTCCGCGGCTTGTTGGAGCGGACGCCTGATTTAGGGGTGGTGCCGGCGGTGGCCCAGGCCTGGGACGTGCGTGACGGTGGCCTGACCTACGTCTTTCATCTGCGAGACGACATCGTGTGGAGTGACGGCCACCCGCTGACAGCGGGCGACTTCGAACATGCCTGGAAACGTGTCCTGCAGAGCTTTGCCCGCTCGCCCTATTCGGGATTGTCCTTCGACGACATCAAGGGTGCTGCGGCCTATCGCCAGGGGCCATTGAGCAACACCGACCAGGTGGGTGTGCACGCCCTGGATGATTGCACGCTCGTGGTGGAGCTGGAGCGACCGACCAGTTACTTCTTGCAGCTGATGGCGTGCAGTGCCTGGTATCCGGTACCCCGTCATGTCGTGCAGAAGTTCAGCCCACTCTGGCTGAACGCCGAACATTTCGTCAGCAATGGCCCATTCCGCCTGGCCGATTGGCAACCGGGCCAGCGGCTCGACCTGGTACGCAACGCGCGTTATTTTGGCCGGTTTGCCGGCAACGTGACGCGTGTCGAGCTCGCCCTCGGTTTGGACCACCAGGCAAACCAGGCGGCCTACGAAAACGATCAGCTCGATGTGCTCAACCTCGAAGGTACGCCACCCGGCTTCCATGCACAGGCCCGCCTGCGCCATCCCGACGATTACGTCTCTTTCCCCATGCTGCGTACGTGGATGCTGCAGTTCGACGCCTCTCGCCCGCCGTTCGATGACCCACTGCTGCGGCGCGCCCTGGCGCTGGCGTTGGACCGCACCTTCCTGGCCGATGTCATCCAGCGCGGCAACGTCTTTCCGGCGCACGGCGGCTTCATCCCACCGGGCATGCCCGCACACAGTCCCGGCATTGCCTTGCCGTTCGACCTGCACGCCGCGCGTGGGGCCCTGGCCGCGGCCGGCTATCCGGGTGGCCGGGGTATGCCGCCCCAGGTGGGTGTCAGCCAGGCCGGCATGGAACCCCTGTGCCAGTATGCCCAGCGGCAGTGGCGCAACGAACTGGGCGTGCAAGTTGAATGGGACATCGTCTCAGCAGGGTTGATGGTGGACCGCCTGGTGACACAGCGCCCGGCCATGCGCATCACCTCGTGGGCGGCCGATTTCCCCGACCCTGACAACTTCCTGGCCGAAGTGATCTTTCGCCGCGTCTTTGGTGGCTGGAGTCACCCGCAGTACCGGGCATTGGTGGAGGAGGCCCGCAGCACGCCCCAGCAGGAGCGGCGAATTGGTCTCTACCAGGCCGCGGAAAAGATCCTGATCGAGGAGGCCGCGCTGGTGCCGCTGCTGTACGCACGGCATGCCCTGCTGCTGAAACCCTGGGTCAAACACTTCCCCACCTCACCGCTCGAATGGTGGTTTTGGCAGGACGTGGTCATCGAACGATAGCCGTCCCCGGCTCGGCCCGCACAACCCTGCACCATACAACGCGCTATCGGGCCGTGCCGGGGACGTTGTGCGTGGTTTTGTCGCCACTTCTCCTCGAATATGGCCGATTCTTCCCCTCAAACCCATCCCCGTGTAGCCAGTTTGTAGCCACCCACCTGCTATAACCCCTTCGTTGCGGGTGTTCAGCCGCGGTCCCCCAGTCCGGCTGCTAACACCTGGCCAGTCATCGGCCACGGGACGGGGCACCGGCACATGTCCCGTCCCGCCGGCCGGTCATGGCTGCGTCGCTCCCCATGGACCTTCGTGTGCCACATTTTGCAAGAGGAGAAAGGATCGACCATGCGTACCGTTCACTTGTTGTTACTTGTTCTGCTGATTGCCGCCCTGGGACTGACCCCAGTCACGGCTGGGGCCGCGCCGTTGGCACGACCTGGGGCGCGCCCTGCGCTGGCAGCGGTGTTCGACGATGCGGCGGACGCGCCGGGCCGTTTGCCGGCGCGTCCGCCGCAGGTGGGTCCCGGTGCAATCATCGACGTCACCACCTTCGACCCTAACATCGCCGCCGATGGTCAGTGCGCCCTCATCGAAGCCATCGTCAACGCCAACGACGATGCGGCGACGCATGCCGACTGCCCGGCCGGCAGTGGTCCCGATACGATCGAGCTGCCCGCCGGCACCTACATCCTCACCCTGGTGAACAACGTCAACGGCGGCGGCAACGGCCTGCCCCAGGTCACGAGCGTCATCACAATCAACGGGTATGGCAGCACGATCATGCGCAGTACGGCGGCCGGCACACCGGAATTCCGGATTGCCAATGTCGTGGCCGGCGGCGACCTGACGCTCAACGATCTGACGATCAGTCATGGGTTGTTCACGACCGCTTCACCGGCGGCAGGCCTGCGTAATTGGGGTGCACTGACACTCAACCGCTGTGTGGTGGAGAACAATTCGACGGCCGGTAACGGCGGCGGTATTTCTCAGGCCAGTGGTGCAACACTGGTACTCAACGACACGACCGTGCGCCTCAACCACGCGGGCAACTGGGGCGGTGGCATCGTCAATTCGGATGCCAGTGCGGTGCTTAACAACTCGATCGTGCAGGAAAACACGGTATCGGGCGGTGGCGCTGATGGTGGCGGGATATTCAACCGGGCAACTGCTGCCGGTGGCTCTCCCACGGTACTGACACTAAACCACACGCGTGTGCTCAGTAACACGGCGGCCGGCGGCTCTGGCCCAACCGGTGGTGGAATTGCCAGTATCGTGCAACCCGGTGGGTCCAGCGTGGTGACGATCAACGACTCGACCATCGCAGGCAACCAGGCGCAGTATGGGGGTGGCGTTATGATAGGGTCCAACTCCGGTCAGCCCCTGGCGGATGCACACGCCACCATCAACCGCAGCACGATCAGCCACAACACCGCGGTGGATCCCGCCGGCAGCAGCGCCGACGGCGGCGGTATCGAAACCTACAACGCCACCCTCACCGTCGCCAACAGTACGATCAGCGGCAACACCGTGACGGCGGCCACCTACAGCAGCGGCGGCGGCATCTGGATGGGCGGTTATGCCGATGCCCTGCCCAGTGTATTGAACCTCATCAACACCACGGTAACCGGCAACAGCGCCGGCAGTGGCGGCGGCGTCAGCAACTACCTCGATGCGGCCAATGCCAGCGCCATGGTCAATTCGGCCAATACGATTGTGGCGGGCAATACGGCGCCAACCGGCGGCAACTGCGGTGCCGAGGGTGGCACCTTCACCTCGTTGGGTTACAACATCGAAAACACCGACACGTGCGGCTTCAACCACTCCACTGACCAGACCAACACCGATCCGCTGCTGGGTCCCCTGGCCAACAACGGCGGCCCCACCGAGACGCATGCCCTGCTGACGGGTAGTCCAGCCATCGGCGCGGCCAGCAGCGCCGTGTGTGCGGCGGCACCGGTCAGCGGTATCGACCAGCGCGGCATCAGCCGGCCGCAGGGTTCAGGCTGTGACGTGGGGGCGTACGAGTTCGAGGAAGTGCCGACCGCGCTGACGAGCCTGGACCTGCGCGCCGCGAACGGCGTGGCGATGTCGTGGTGGGTCTGGGCGGTTGCGTTTGGTGTACTCATCGTCCTGACCGCCGTGCTGTGGCGCCGCCGGGTGCAGGTGGTACACAGAAGCGCGCCGTCTCATCAATGACATGACGATCACGCTGGGCAGGTAGTTCACACAACCTGCCCAGCCCCACCCTCATCGTCCGGGTAATGATTCGATCCACAAAGGAGGTGTGCAATGCAAGTGTTAGCCTTTTTCCTGGCGCTCGTGCTGATGTCAACGCTGTCGCTGTTTCCGCCCCCCAACCAACCACCCATCGCCCATGACGATGAGGTCTACCTGCTGTATCACCCGGTGGCGGTGGTCGAGATACCGGTGCTGGACAATGACGTTGACCCAGAAGGCAGCCCCTTACGCATCACCAGACTGACCCAGGTCGAAGGGGGTAAGGCCGAGGTCATCGACGGCAAGCTCGTGCGCGTCTTCCTGGACTGGTCTCCGAACAGTGGTGGCTACGCACACGGTTTGATGGCGCACGGCACCTATTACGTCAGCGACGGTCAGGCCGTGAGTGAGGCAAACTGGTTTGTCTGGTATTGGCCCGAGATACAGCCGTAGCGTTCACCGGGAGCCAATCGCTGGGTGTGCCGGGGTCCACCGTCGATTCCAGGCAGACCCTTCGGGTTTCTTGCACCACACGACGCAAGCGGTCATCGAAAGTCCAAGATCGTACGGCAGGCCCCGCCGGATGCTGCGGGAAACCCGAAGCGTCATGTACCGGACACCTGCCACGCTGCACACCGCACGCAGCATGCGCGCCACATTCTGCAAGGGGAGAAAGGATCGACTATGCGCACGGCACATGCGTTGTCTCTTATCCTGCTCGTTGCCACCCTGGGGTTGACCGCAGTCGCGGCAGGGGCTACTGCACTGACGCCTGCGTTCGACGAAGCGGCAGCGCTGGGCAGTTCGCGGCTGCGTCCGTCGCAGGTGGGTCCCGGTGCCATCATCAACGTCACCACGTTCGACCCCAACATCGCCGCCGATGGCCAGTGCGCCCTCATTGAGGCCATCGTCAACGCCAACGACGATGCGGCGACGCATGCCGACTGCCCCGCCGGCAGCGGTCCCGACACGATCGAGCTGCCCGCCGGCACGTACACGCTCACCCTGGTGAACAACGTCAACGCCGGCGGCAACGGCCTTCCCCAGGTCACGAGTGTCATCACGATCAACGGTCATGGCAGCACGCTCACGCGCAGCACGGCGGCCGGCACGCCGGAATTCCGGATTGCCAACGTCGCGCCGGGTGGCGACCTGACGCTCAACGATCTGACGATCAGTAACGGACGGTTGCTCACGATCTCGCCGGCGGGGGGCCTGCGCAGCTGGGGCACGCTGACGCTCAACCGCTGCGTGGTGGAGAACAACGTCACGGTCGGTCACGGCGGCGGTATTGCGCAAGGCAACGGTGCGACGCTCGTACTCAACGACACGATCGTGCGCGACAATCAAGCGAGCAAGGGGGGCGGCATCAGCAGCAATGAGTCCCGCGTGGCGCTGAACCACTCGGTCGTTCGGGGGAATACGGTGGCCGGCGGTGATGCCGATGGCGGCGGAATCTGGTTGCGGGTCAGCAGTGGCTATTCTGGCACGTTGGCCCTCGACCACACGCGCGTGGTCAGCAACACAGCTGCCAACGGAACCAAGCCCAACGGCGGCGGGGTTGCGGTCATCGTACAGCCGGGTGGTACCGGCGTCGTAACCATCAATGACTCGACGATTGCCCACAACCGGGCGCAGTATGGGGGCGGTGCGGTCATGGGCGTCCACGGGGGGACACCCGCAGGGAGTCTGGCTGTAACCATCAGCCGCAGTACCATCAGCAACAACCTGGCGGCGGACCCTGCGGGCGGCAGTGCGCTTGGGGGCGGCATCGAAACGTACTACGCCACCGTGACGATCGCCAACAGCACCATCAGCGGCAACAGTGTCGCCGATGCCTACTGGAGCAGTGGGGGTGGTATTTGGATGGGCAGCAGTAGCGGTAGCCAGTCCAGCATCCTGAACCTCGTCAACACCACGGTGGCCGGCAACAGTGCAGTCGGCGAAGGAGGGGGCATCACCAACTACCTCAGCGATACCGATGCCAGCGGCATGGTCTATGCAGTCAATAGCATCGTGGCCGGCAACACGGCGGTAGAAGGCCGGGACTGCATGGCTGCTGATAGCGGGTTCGCTTCAGTGGGGTTCACTTCACTGGGTCACAACATCGAAGGCAGTTACACCTGCAACTTCATCGATCCAACCGACCAATCGCACACCGATCCACTCCTCGGCTCCCTGGCCAACAACGGTGGCCCGACCGAGACGCACGCCCTGCTTGTGGGCAGCCCGGCGCTTGGCGCCGCCAGCCCGACCGTTTGCGCGGCCGATCCGGTCAACGCGGTCGATCAGCGTGGGGTGACCCGGCCGCAGGGGGCAGCGTGCGATGTAGGGGCGTATGAGGTCGTAGAGGTGCCGGCGGCGCTGACGAGGCTGGATCTGCAGGCGCAGAGTGGCACGGTGGGGTCGTGGGGAGTCTGGGCATTGGTGGTTGGGCTGGTGGCGGTTGCAGCCAGCGGTGTCTGGCGCTCGTTGCGGCGCCGGCAATGCGCAGCATGAGCCAAATCTACCGATCGCGACAGCAAAAATCCATCAAGACCGTGGAGGCAGCAATGTTCACAATCGTCAAAGGTGTCGTCAATATGACTCCGGCACCGGTGGTACTGTCGAACGAGGAGTTGCCCGGCAGCCCGCGGGTAACAGCCGACCCATACTCGGTGGCCAGTTGTAACTGGAATGTGCCGTGGGTGGAGTCGCAGGCCGATTTCGCGTTGGGCCATCGCCTGGTGCTGACCTTTGCCGATCTTCGGCCATCGCAGGAGCAGCCGGCGTCGTACACCTACCACATCTGGCAGCGCGGGCAGTTCGTAGAATTCGTCCTGGGCATCGGGAGTGATTATCCTGGTACATCGGCGCGTCGCCTCGCCGGCTCACGCAATGGTCAGCCGTTTTTCATCGAGGCCATGACCGATCCAGAAGTGGTAATTATCGTGACCTACGTAAACGAGGCGCCGTGGGTCATCATGAGCCGCATCGGGTACAACTACCTCTGAGAAAATAGCACCCTCACCCCACCACCCAGCGCACGATGTCCGCCGGCGTGCTGAACAGTACCTGCGCGCCGGCGGACTGCAGCTCCTCTTGCGACCCGTAACCGTACGTCACCCCGCCGGCCCACAAACCGTTGACCCGCGCGCCCACCATGTCCGCCCCGCGATCACCGACCATCAAAGCCGTGTCCGGCGTGAAGCCTTCCTGTTCCAGGATGTAACGCAGCAGGTCGCGCTTGTCCATATGCCGGCCATCGAACTCGCTGCCGTATATGCCGGCAAAATAACGCTCCAACCCAAAATGCTTGATGATACGCCGGGCAAAATCGTGCGGCTTGGACGTCGCCACGAACAACGTCACCTGCGCCGTCTGCAGCGCCTCCAGCGCTTGCGGAATACCGGCGTACACCTGGTTTTCGTACAGCCCGGTCGATCCATACCGTTCCCGGTAGAATGCGATCGCCTGGGTCAATAGTACGTCGTCCTCCGACGCCAACAAGGTCGCAAACGACGCCCGCAGCGGTGGGCCGATACACCACAACAGGGTCTCCTCCGGCGGTGCGGGGTGTCCTAAACGCTGCATGGCGTATTGAATCGCGCCGACCAGGCCTGGACGAGGATCGGTCAAGGTGCCGTCGAGATCGAATAGAACGGTTGAGATCGTGGGCTGTGAATCAGGCATGCGACGATGATAACATACATGGTCCCCGTGGCCCAATTTCGGGCTGTAAAGGGCTCAAAAAAAGGAACAACTCGCCACGATGTGTGGCTAATCCGAGCCATCTCACAGGATGTTTTTCTTATTCAAGCCCCAACATGGACAATAGCCGTATGCCGGTGATTTGCCTGTCACAACCGATTTCGTTTATAATGTTACAGAACTTCTTGTGTGCCGGAATCGATCTGCGTAAGCCCACGGTGCGTACGATCGTTTCTCCAGGACGGCTCACTTCGGCTGGAAAGCTCGGCTGCCGGGTGCCCACCGTCTTTGCGCAACCACAAACCATTTCATCACCAAACGTAACGAGGAGGATGCGTCATGGATTTTTCGAATATCACGCAGGAGCAATGGCTCTTAATCGGTGGCGCTGCGTTGATCGTCCTGATTCTGGGCTGGCTGATCGGCTACCTGCCCGGTCGCGGGGCGCGCAAGCAGCTCGAGGCACGAGTCGCCGAAGTCGAGACTAAGCTGAAGACGACGAGCCAGAACCTGGCCGATTCGCAGGCGCAGGTCCAGTCCTTGCAGTCGAACGTCACCAGCTCCGGCGCAGACCTGGCCGATGCCAAGAACAAATTGTCCACAGTCCAGGTCGATTATCAGGCGCTGCAGGCTGAGAAAGACGCGCGTGATGCCGAGGTGGCTGATCTCAGCCAGGACGTGGGTGACCTCACCAGCCGCCTGGCGCAGACGCAGGACGAGCTGACCAAGATGACAGTCAACATGGAAGCGATGACCCAAAACCTGGCAGCCAAAGACACCGCCCTCAACGAAGCCTACCGCAACATCGTACTCCTGCAGGGACAGATGCAGGAACGCGACAAGATGATCGTTGCCGCCACTTCCGAGCTATCGAGCACAAAAGCCAACCTGGCCAGCATGACTACGGTGAAGGACGAACTCGAGTCCAGGCTGCATCGCGCGCGTGGCGACGTGGCGGGTGAGATGGCCCTGGTGACCTCCACCATGATCAAACTCAAGGAAGACGCCCTCAACCAGGCGAACGCACGCATTGCCCTCCTGAGCCAGGAACTGGAAGCCCTGCGTGGCAGAGCACGCGGCTAACCCAACATATTAGCGATGCGGCTGGACGCACGATGCCAATCTCCGGGCACCACAGCGGATGGTCGGTCTGACTGCGCCAGCAACCTCGTAGAGGAGAAAGAGCATGGACTACCTGTCTTCCTACGGTTTGCCTCCCAAGACGCCGCCCGACGCGTTGGCGGCCGCCGAAGCCCTGGCAGCCGCGGCCGGCGGCACCTCCACCGAGGCCGATCCGCTGGCTCGCCTGCGCGAAGAGATCGACGCCCTGGCGGCCAAAACACGCATTCCCTCTTCATCCTGGACGGGCAACTTGACCCAGGATGAAGCCATGGCGCAGATTTCCTCCCTGCGCTACAACGTCAGCCTGCTGTCGGAAATCAGCGCCCAACTGGCGGTCGCCCTCAATGAGCGCACCCAACAGTACGAGACCCTCGTAGCCCAGGTAGCCGGTGGTGTACTCGCACCCACCCAGGCACCCGAAGCACCATTGCCCACACCGGAACTGGTCAATCTGATGGTGGAAGTGGAGACACTCAAGGCCGCCAACGCTGAACTCGAGGCCCAGCTGGAACAGCGCGGCGCCAGCCTCGGGGCGGCCGAATCCGAGATCTCCATGGACTCCGAGCTCGTGGAGAATCTCCAGGAACAACTCGGCACACGCACCGCCGAGCTGGAGGAATTGAAAACCCACTTCGAACAACAAACCAGTGAGTTCGAGGCACTCAAACTCCAGCTGGAAGAGGCCATGGCCGACCGCGATGCTCTGGATGCCGACAAGGCCAGCCTGGAAATGCAGGTGAGCGGCCAGGAGTCGCACATCACCGAACTCGAAATCCAGCTCTCAGCCCTGATGGGTGATCTTGAGGTATTTGAGCACGGTAAGGCCGAGCTCGAAGCGCAGGCTGCCGAGTACAACCTGCAAATCAGTGATCTGACCGAACAGCTGGCGATTTCCCAAACCCACGCCGATGAGCTGGGTGCCGGTCGGGTCGAGCTGGAAGCACAGATTCAGGACCGTGATACCGAACTCGAGACCCTTGGCACCAGCAAAGCCGACCTGGAAGCGCAGCTGGATGCCCTGCTGGCAGCCAAGGCCGGTGTCGAAGCACAGCTCAGCACCCGCCAGGCCGAGTGGGACCAATTGCAGCAGCAGGTGTCCGCACTACAGGCCGAACTGCAGCCGTTCATCCCCGAAGCACCGGCGGCAGAAGAGACTGCGGCAATGACCGTCGAGGCGGGCGCCGAGGAAGCCGTCGAGGCGGGCACCGAGGCAGCGGTTGCGGTGAGCGCAGAACCGGTGGCCGAGGTGGTGACTGAACCGGTCAGCACCGAGAAGAAGACCGGCCTGGGTGCCGTGAGTGCGGCCGTAGCCGTCCTGCTGGCCAGACTCAAGCAACAAGAGGATGACCTGGGGACAACCGCGACGCGGGCTTCGGACATTGCCGTCCAGCTCGATTCGCTGCAGCCACAGCTGGATGCGCTCACTGCCGACAAGGCGTCTCTGGAAGCCGCCATGCTGGAGAAAGAGAGCGCTGTGGTCGATCTGCAGGCCCAGTTGGAAGCGCTGCAGGTGGAGCTCGACGCCCTGACTGCTGACAAGGCCAACCTGGAAATCGACATGCAGGAGAAGAACAGCGCTGCGGCCGATTTGCAGGCCAACCTGGATGCCCAGCAGGAACAACTGGATGCGCTGGCCGCCCATGCATCCAACATGGAAACCAGTTTGCAGGACAAGGACAACGCGGCTACCGAGCTGCAGGCGCAGCTCGACGCCCTCACCGCTGAGAAGGCTGGCCTGGAAGCCAGCGTGCAGGAGGCAAACAACACCCTGGCGCTGCTGCAGGCCCAGCTCGATGCCCTCGGCGGCGATAAGTCCGGCCTGGAAGCCATCGTGCAGGAGAAGGACAGCGCCGCGGCAGACCTGCAGGCGCAGCTCGACGCCCTTTCCGCCGACAAGACCGGCCTGGAAGTCAGCGTGCAGGAGAAGGACGGCGCCCTGGCTGCGCTGCAGGCCCAGCTCGACGCTCTCACCGCTGACAAGGCCGGCCTGGAAGTCAGCGTGCAGGAGAAGGACAGCGCCGCGGCAGACCTGC
>CAZXQZ010000021.1:0-7015 GCA_964642445.1 uncultured Anaerolineae bacterium | reverse complement strand
AAGGCCGGCCTGGAAGTCAGCGTGCAGGAGAAGGACAGCGCCGCGGCAGACCTGCGGGCGCAGCTCGACGCCCTCACCGCCGATAAGGCTGGCCTGGAAGTCAGCGTGCAGGAGAAGGACAGCGCCGCGGCAGACCTGCAGGCGCAGCTCGACGCCCTCACCGCCGATAAGGCTGGTCTCGAAGCCAGTATGCAGGAGAAAGATGGCGCCATTACGGCCATGCAGTCCGACCTGACCATGCTCAAGACCACGGTCGATACGCTCAATGCCAACATCGCCGCGACCCAGGCACAAGTCGACGCCTTGACCGCCGAAAAGGCCACGCTGGAAGCCACGATCCTGGAGAAAGACGAGACAATCGCCAGCCTGCAGTCCGATCTGGCCACATCCAAGACGACGATCGACAACCTGAACGCCCAGATTGCGACGTTGAACACCCAGATCGAAGGCCTGACCCAACAGGTAGAAGAGAGCCAGGCGCAGATCGCAGCGCTCAATGAGCAGGTGGAATCTCTCGGCCAGGAGACGGAAGCGGGTCGTGAGGATCGGGACGGTCGCCTGGCCGCCTTGACGGCGGGCGCCGCCGCTTCGGCAGCCCTGATCAAGCGGCACGAGGACGACCTGGAGACCGCCAACGCCAATGTCGCCAGCCTGCAGGCACAGATCGATGCCTTGACCGCTGACAAGATGACCCTGGAGACGAGTCTGCAAGGCACAGCCCAGGCCACGGCCGAGTTGGAAACCCAGCTGGCAGCTGTTCAGACCACGAGCGACGCCCTGGCCCAGGTGACCGCCGAACGTGACGAACTGGCCGCACGCACCGAAAGCCTGCAAGCCGAATTCGATGCGCTCCAGCTGGAAAAGACGACACTCGAAGCAGCTCTGCAGGAGCGGGCCGCCGAGCTCGATGACACGCGGGCCCAGCTGGCTGCGGCAGCGGCTGTGACGACCATCGTCACGGAACCAGAGGTCGAGTTCGAAGCAGTGGCCGAAGGCGAACGCACGGCCGACGTGAGCGCCCTGGCAGATGCCGTCACCGCCGAAGTGGCGGAAGCCGAAGAGGCTGCAGTCGTCGAAAAGACCGCAGCCGTCGAAGAGACCGCGGCCGAAATCGCGCTGTCGCCCGCCGTAGTCAATCTGAAGGCGGGTGCCATGCGGGCCGCCTTCATGCTTGGCACCAAACCAACGAACCTGGCGCAGCCGCAGGACCTGACCAACATCGAAGGCATCGGCTCGACCTACGAGCACCGCCTCTACCAGGCTGGCATCGGCACGTACTGGGAAGTGGCGAACCTGTCCGACGAAGAGCTCTTCGATGTGCTGCAGGTGGGTGCCCGGCGGGCCATGACCGATACCGAGGGCATTCGCATGTCGGCCTTCAACCTGGCCCAGTCCAGCAATACGATTGGCCACGTGTGGACAAGCCACCACATCGACGACTTCGAGCGTATCCCCGGCATCTCCCAGACCTACGAGCAGCGCCTGTACGAGGCCGGGATCTACACCTACCGCGCCCTGGCCGATGCGACGGCCGAGCAGCTGGATTCGCTCATCGAATCACCGGCCCACTTCCGGCCACCCTTCGAGCGCTGGATCGCTGGCGCCAGGGAACTGGTGGAGCCAGACGAGGCGTAAGCTGAATCAAAAACGGGGGGGCACGCGCGGCGTGCCCCCCCGTTTTTCTTGTTTGCTCGCTACTGCGACCACACTCGGTCGCTACTGCGACCACACTCGGTCGCTACTGCGACCACACTCGGTCGCTACTGCGACCACCAGGTCGGGTCACGATCCCAGCGGTGGGCACGCAGGGCCGTGTGCAACTCTTCTGGCAGAGGTCCGGCTGCACTTGCAGCGATGTTGGCCTCGACGTGGTGCAGCTTGCGCATGCCCGGGATGATCGTGCTGACGTCTGGATGGTTGAGAATGAAGCGCAGTGCCATCTCGGGTAGGGTCGAGCCGGCGGGCACGAGTGGCTTGAGCGCGTCGGCGCGTTCCACAGAGGGAATCAGGTTCTCCGGCACGAAGTAGCTGTTGCGCCAGTCGCCGGCTGGCCAGGTGCTGTCCCTGGTCAGCGTGCCGGTCAGCGTGCCCTCGTCGAACGGCACGCGCGCGATCACAGCCACGTCGTGTGCCTGGCAGGCGGGGAAGAGTTCGTCCTCGGGGTTCTGGTCGAAGATGTTGTAGATCACCTGCACAGCATCGATCAGGCCGCTGCGTACGGTCTGCACACCATTCCAGGGCTCCCAGCGGTTCAGGCTGATGCCGGCCGCACGCACGAGTCCCTGCCGCTTGAGTTGTTCCAGCGCCAACGCCCAGCGATCGTCTTGCAGCCAGGCATCCTCCCAGGTGTGGAACTGCACCAGGTCGAATGAGTCCAAACCGGCATTCTGCAGGCTGCTGTGCACGTATGCTTCGATGTGGTCGGGTGGATAACAGTCATCCAGCGAAAATTCGCGCCGGCTGGGCCATTTGCCATTTTTGGGCGGAATCTTCGTCGCCGTATACAGCGTCACACCGGGATTGGCGCGCACCAACTGTCCCAACAGGCTTTCGCTGTGGCCGGCACCATAGGCCCAGGCCGTGTCGAAAAAATTGCAGCCCAGGTCGACCGCACGCTGCAAGGCGGCCAGCGACTCCTGGTCGTCCGATTCGGTCCAGCCGCCCATGCCCCACATACCGTAGCCGATATCGCTGACCTTCCAGCCGGTCCGGCCAAAACGTCGATAATTCATGGTCTTCTCCTATTCTGGCGACGTCCCCAGCACGGTTCACCGATCACACGGGTCGTGGACCGTGCCGGGGACGCAGGGTGCGTCGCATGTCCGGGCCCGATACAAGAACCTTCGGGTTTTTCACCATCATCGCCGACAGCTGGTACTTCATGGCAGTGCCTCCCGGTGCTGTATCCCGGCCGTTGACGAAAACCCGAAGGGTCTGCCCCCAATCTGAGTACACCCGGGGACGCAAACGACGTTGACAATCCCCCATGTTTGGAGTAGAATGGCGCCAATCCTGGCCCCGTACCAGGAAACCTTATAAAAACTCGTGCCTTGGTGGTGGCGTAATACCACCCCATTCGAAAGAAACGCCCATGCCCACGCTATCGATCGACGATCAAGTTGCCCTGCTGATGCGCGGCGCCGACTATGGCGATCCGCAAACCTACGTGAATATGGAAAAGGAGCTGCGCATCCGCCTGACTGAGGCGCAGCAAACCGGCCGGCCGCTGCGTGTCTACCTGGGTGTCGATCCCTCTGCGCCGGACATTCACCTTGGACATACGGTTCCCATGCGTAAGCTGCGCCAGTTTCAGGAACTGGGGCACGAGTGCATATTTCTGATCGGCAACTTTACCGGTCTGATCGGCGATCCCTCCGACAAGGAAGGGGTGCGTAAACAGCTGACACCCGAACAGATGGCGGCCAACGCGCATACCTACACCGATCAGGCCTTCAAGGTTCTCGATCCCGAGACGACGATCGTGCGCTATAACGCCGAATGGCTCAGCCCGCTGACCTTCGTCGACGTCATTCGCCTGGCATCGCACTTTACGGTACAGCAGTTCCTGGCTCGCGACAACTTCAGCAAACGGTTCGGCGAGGGCGACCCCATCTGGCTGCACGAGTTCTTCTACGCCCTGATGCAGGGTTACGACGCCATCGCGCTGCAGACCGACGTGCAGGTGGGCGGCACTGACCAATTGTTCAACCTGATGGCCGGACGTAAATTGGGCGAAGCGTACCACGTGCGACCCCAGGTGGCGATTACGCTGCCCATCCTGGTTGGAACCGACGGTCACATGCGCATGAGTAAATCGACCGGCAACGCGATTGGGGTCAACGAACCACCCGACATCATGTACGGAAAAGTCATGTCGATCCCCGACGTGGCCATGAGCAACTTCATGAACCTGGTCACCCGCTGGACGCCAGCGCAAATTCGCGCCATCGAGGCGTCGCTGGCCGAGGGGACGCTGCACCCACGCGATGCCAAGATGCAGCTGGCCTTCGAGATCGTCGAGATCTTCCACGGTACCGACGCCGCACACGCCGCCGCCGAACATTTCCGTACCGTCTTCCAGGCGCGTGAGCTGCCCGCCGACATGCCGGAGTTCGTCCTGGCCGAACCCCGCCCGCTGCTCGACATCCTGCAGGCCAACGGCCTGATCCAAAGCCGCAGCGAGGGCCGTCGCCTGCTCGACCAGGGCGGCATCCGCCTGGACGGCGAGCCCCTGCGCGACGGCGACACCGTCATCGAGGTGCCGGCCGGCCAGTCACGCGTGCTGCAGGTGGGAAAACGACGGTTCGTCCGGCTAACCGCGGCGTGATATGTGACCTATTGTCCCCCGACCCCCAACCCCTAATCCCCGACCCCCATCCCCTCACCCTTCGCGCGCCGCCCGCTGCTGCAGTTCGTACAACACATTGAGGGCCGCCAGGGGGGTCAGGGCATTGATGTCCAGCTGTTTCAGCTCGGCCACCAGGGGGTGGGTGAGGCTGAACAGGGACAGCTGCTGCGGGCCCGGTGCCGCGGTGGGACGCAGGGGCATAGCGGCACCCTGGCTTTCCAGGTCGGTCAGGATCTCCTGCGCCCGCGCAATCACCGCCCGCGGCAGGCCGGCGAGCTGAGCCACGTGGATGCCGTAGGAACGGTCGGTCTTACCCCGCACGATACGCCGCAGAAAGACTACACGATCCCCCTCCTCAGCCACGGAGACGTTGTAGTTGACGACGTGCGGCAGCCGTTCGGCCAGGTCGGTCAGCTCGTGATAATGGGTGGCAAACAGCGTCTTTGCGCGCAGGCGTGGGTGGTTGTGGATGTACTCGACGATTGCCCAGGCAATGGCCAGCCCGTCGTAGGTGCTGGTGCCGCGGCCGATCTCGTCCAGGATCAGCAGCGAGCGCGACGTGGCGTGGTTGAGGATGTTGGCCGCTTCCACCATCTCGACCATGAAGGTCGACTGGCCGCGGGCGATGTCGTCGGCGGCGCCAACGCGGGTGAAGACGCGGTCGACCAGGCCGATGTGGGCCTGGCCAGCCGGCACGAACGAGCCGATCTGCGCCATCAATGTAATCAGCGCAACCTGGCGCAGTGCCGTGCTTTTGCCGCTCATGTTGGGCCCGGTCACCAGGTGAATCGCCTCGTCGGGCGTCAGCAGCGTATCGTTGGGCACGAACGGATCGGTGCGCTGCATCAGCTCGACCACGGGGTGGCGGCCATCGACGATGTGAATCACGCCGTCGTCGGCCAGCGCCGGCCGCACGTAGCGGTGACGCACCGCCACCTCGGCCAGGCTGGTGTACACGTCGAGCTCTGCCACGGCGTGCGCCACACCCAGCAGGCGGGTCGCGCCCGCCGCCAGCTGGTCGAGCACGTCGCGATAGATCTGCTGCTCCAGTTCGAGCTGGCGCTCGTCGGCGTGCAGGATGAGGTTCTCCACCTCCTTGAGCTGCGGCGTAATGTAGCGCTCGGCCTTGACCAGGGTCTGTTTGCGGATGTAATCGGCGGGCACGAGGTGCGCGTTGGCGTCTGACACTTCCAGGTAGTAACCGAAGACCTTGTTGTAACCCACCTTGAGCGAGCGGATGCCGGTACGAGCGCGTTCGCTGTTTTCCAGGTTGGCAATCCAGGCCTTGGCGTCGCGTGAGGTCGCGATGATCGAATCGACTTCGGCGCTGTAGCCGGGGCGGATGATGCCGACGTTCTGCAGGGTCGCCGGCGGCTGATCGGCAATGGCCGCGGCAATCAGCTGGCGCAGTTCATCGCACGGGTCCAGCTGGTCGAAGAGGTTTGCCACCGAGGAAGCCTGAGGTGCCAGCGGAGCCAGCATCTGGCGCAGGTCGCCGACGGTCGCGAGCGCTTCCATGATCCCCAGCAGGTCACGCGGCAGGGCAATGCGCTGCACCACGCGGTTCGTCCAGCGCTCCAGGTCCCCAAAACCGCGCAGCCGCGCCATCAAGGCGGTGCGCGCCAGCGTATCGCCGAAAAAAAGCGCAACGGCATCGAGGCGGGCCGTGAGCTGGGCCACGTCGAGCAGCGGCTGCCCCAACCAGCGCCGCAGCAGGCGGGCGCCCATCGGGGTGCGGGTATCATCGAGCACGGCCAGCAGCGTGCCGCGGGTATCGGTGCCGCGGATCGCCTCGGTCAGCTCCAGGTTACGGCGCGTCGCTTCGTCGAGCACCATGAAGTCACCGGTGCTGTAGGTGTGCAGTGACGTCAGCTGGGCCAGGGCGCTGGGCTGCATGTCGCGCAGGTAACTGAGCAGGGCCCCCGCCGCGCGCACGGCCAGCGGTTTGCCCTCGCAGCCAAAGCCGTCGAGCGAACGCACGTCGAAATGGTCGAGCAATACGCGCCGCGTGTGGTCGAGCTCGAACTGCCAGGCCGGCAGGGTGGTGAGGGCGTAGACGCGAGCGGGGTGGTCGTCGCCGGCGGGGTGGTCCACATGGGCGGTGTCGGCCAGCAGGAGCTCGGCCGGCTGGATACGGGCCAGCTCTTCGCGCACGCGCAGGGCCACGTCGCTGCCGCCGAGTTCGGTCGTGGCGAACTCACCGGTGGAGATGTCGGCGTAGGCTACGCCGGCGCGGTCGCCTTCGCGCGCCAGGGCGACCAGGTAGTTGTTACGCCGGTCGGGCAGCATGCCCGGTTCGACGACGGTGCCGGCGCTGACGATGCGGTTGACCAGGCGCGGCACCAGGCCGCCGACGGGGGTGGTGCCGTCCTGTTCGGCGATGGCCACCTTGTAGCCGGCCTGCACCAGGCGGGCGATGTAACCCTCCACGCTGTGCCAGGGCACGCCAGCCAGGGGCACACGCTGGTCGTTACCCACCGGGCGCGAGGTCAGCACCACGTCACAGACCGAGGCGACGGTTTTGGCATCGTCGTCGAACGTCTCGTAGAAGTCGCCCAGGCGGAAGAACAGGATCGTATCTTTGTATTGGCGTTTGAGGTCCAGGTACTGCTGGCGCATCGGTGTGGTCATGGGTGATCCCGTTCGGAGATTAGCTGCTGCGTCCGA
>CAZXQZ010000020.1:0-33815 GCA_964642445.1 uncultured Anaerolineae bacterium | reverse complement strand
TACTCCCAGTCAGTGGGATTGCCAAGGCTTTTTGTCCTGTGATAGAATAGCGGAGTAGGGAGTAGGGAGTAGGGAGTACGGAGTAGGGAGTACGGAGTACGGAGTAGGGAGTAGGGAGTAGGGTGATGGGTGTGGCAGCGTGGTCGTGTGAGGTGATGACAGATTCGGCGGAGGCGACGGTGGCATTGGGGGCACGGCTGGGTGCCCTGCTGCAGGCCGGCGATGTGGTGGCGCTGGAGGGTGAGCTGGGTGCGGGCAAAACGACCTTCACCCAGGGAATTGGCCGCGGGCTCGGCATCGCGGGGCCCATCACCAGCCCTACGTTTACCCTGGTGGGTGAGTACGATGGGCGCCTGCACCTGTACCACGTCGACGTCTATCGGCTGGGCGATGCCACCGCCGAGGCAGTGGCGTTCGGCCTGGACGACCTGCTGGGCGATGACGGCGTGACCGTCATCGAATGGGCCAGCCAGGTGCGGACGATGCTGCCGCCGGCATGCCTGTGGGTGACACTGGCCGCAATCGATGAGACGCGCCGCCAGGTTCGTTTTGTGACGACTGACCAGCGCCTGGCAGCCTATCTCCCAACTTTGTGTAAAGAGGCCGCGGCATGACCTCCACAGTCCTCCTGGCCGTCGATTCCGCCACCGACCTGGCTTCGGCTGCCCTCTACGATGGCGAACGGGTCCTGGCCGAGAATACCTGGCACTCGGCCCGCCGTCACACGGTCGAGCTGATGCCGCAGGTGAACAGCCTGTGTGCGCTGATGCGCATGACGGCCGCCGACCTGGGCGGTGTGGCCGTGGCGATTGGCCCCGGTTCTTTCACCGGCATTCGCGTGGCATTGAGCCTGGCCAAAGGCATCGCAGGCGCCCGCCAGTTGCCGATCTTTGGCATCTCAACGCTGGACGCAATCGCCCACCCGCATCGAACGCAGTCACTGCCGGTGACGGCCCTGGTCCAGGCCGGGCGCGGCCGCGTGTGTTGGGCTCACTACCTCCAGGGCGCAGCCAGCTCCGAATGGCCGGCCCGCATCTCCAGCGTGGAGGCCGTTGTCCAGGCCACGCACACCCCCACGCTGTTCGCCGGTGAGATTCTGGCCGATACCCGGTCGACCCTGGCTTCGGCGCTGGGCGGCCTGGCCCATTTTGTGCCACCCGCACTCACCCTGCGGCGGGCCAGTTACCTGGCAGAAATTGCCTGGCCTCGTTTCCTCGCCGGCGACTCCGACGACCTGGCGACGCTGACACCTATTTATCTGCACGAGCTGCCGGCGGGCCATGACTGATCCCATGCGCCCCAGTCTGCTCTTTCCCGTCGAGCCCATGGTGCTGGCCGACCTCGATGCCGTCATGACGCTCGAACCGGTGCTGTTCATGGGCGATCCCTGGCCACGCAGCGTGTATGTGTACGAGCTGACCAAGAGCGAGTATTCCTTTTTTTACGTCATACGCGGCCAGATGCCGGCTCACCCGCCCATCCTGGCTTACGGCGGCGCCTGGCTGCTGGTCGATACGGCGCACATCGGCACGATTGGCGTCCATCCCGCGTGGCAGGGCGGGGGCCTGGGCACCTGGCTGCTGCTGCATCTGATCGCGCAAGCACGTGCGCGCAGCGCCGTGGAAGTGACGCTGGAAGTGCGCATCTCCAACGTACGCGCACAGGGCATGTATGCCAGGCTCGGATTCGTCAAGGTGGGCCGCCGCCGGCACTACTATCGTGACACCGGTGAAGATGCGCTGCTCATGACCCTGGCCGATCTGCAGACCGACGCAGTGCAGGAGGCTCTCGCCCGCGTCCGATCGCACACCGCCCAGCAACTGCTGGCCCTCCTGGCTTCAGGTTGATACCGCCAGGAAAGCCATCACGTCCTGGGCGGCAGGGTTACGTGGCCGCGTGCGCAGCTTTCAACGCCTGCACAACGCGCGCCGGCACGTAGATGCTGCCCAGTTCGGCGCGATCGGACCGTGGGCCGTGAAAATCGGTGCCACCCGTCACCAACAAGCCCCACTTGCGCGCAACTACCAGCAGCTGGTCGATCTGGCCGGCGGTGTAGTTTGGATAATAACACTCCAAACCAGCCAGCCCGGCTTCGAGCAGGGGCGGCAGCTCGCGCGTCAAGTTGACCTCGACAACCGGATCGCCCGTGAAGCGCGCGAGGATCGGGTGCGCCAGCACCGGCAGCCCACCGCTGCGGCGAATCGCCTGGACCGCCTCCACCGGTGTGAAGCGCATGCGCGACACGTAGGCCAGCCCGTGGCGGCCGATGTACAGGTCGAATGCCTCCTTGCTCGAATTGACGTACCCCGCTTCGAGCAGCGCCTGCGCCACGTGTGGCCGGCCGATGGCGGCGCCGCCGGCAATGGCCAATACGCGTGACCAGGCCACCGGCATACCCAGGGCCGCCAACCGGCGCACCATCTCTTCGGCACGCTGCTGCCGTCCCGCGCGCAGACGTGCCAGGTCGGCCTGCAGGGATGGCTCGTGCCAGTCGATGAAGTATCCCAGGATGTGCATCTCACCACCGGGGACATCGGTGTTGATCTCGATCCCCGGGATGACTTCGATGCCAAGCGCCTGACCGGCGGTCAGGGCTTCGTCGATGCCAGCCGTGGTGTCGTGGTCGGTCACCGCGATCGTGTGCAGCCCGAATTCGGCCGCCCGTGCCACCAGGGCCGTGGGGCTCAGCGTACCATCCGAGGCGGTGGTGTGGCAGTGCAGGTCGATGTAGTTCATGTATTCAGCTCGAACCAGACAGCCTGGGCCGGTGCCAGCACCAGCTGCACACGCTGATCCGCAGCCAGCTCGACAGTGCCACCGCTCAGTTGATCGACGAGCACACCAGGTGCGCCCGGCAGCACCACGTCGACCGGCTGTGGGTGAAAATAGTCGCTGTTGGCCAACAGGACGACCCGTACCTCACCCTGCCGCGTCTGGCGCGCGATGGCGAAGACGACCGGGTTGTCGGGTAAACGGGCGAAGATCATCGTCGCCGGATCGAGGTCGCTCAACAGGTCGGCATGGCGAGCCCGTGCCGCCAGCACCGCCTGCACCCAGGTCACCAGGTTCTGTGACTGCTGCCAGGGATAGGCGGTAGCACTGAACAGCCCCAGCCTCTCTGCAGGGTAACGCGCCGCCTCTGTGCTCGAGAAGCCGACCCCGGTATTGAGCGGATCGACCTCACCCAGCTCGAAACCCGAATGCACGAACGGGATCGCCGGCAGTACACCACAGATCGCCCAGGCGTATCGGCTGTAGGCAAGGCCACCTGCACGGCTGGCGGCGCGCGCGGTGTTGTGTGTTTCGGGCGTCGCCATGAAGTGCAGGGGCATGCCGTTGTGCGCCAGGTGGTTCAAATAATCGGCAGCCTGGTACTGCGCATGCAAGTTCATTGGAAAACTATTGACGATGCCGTTGTATCCTTCCTGGACGCTGGTCCACGGGGAATCGAAGTTCTCCGCCCAGAAGGCAAAATCGGGCTTGATCGCCCGCGCCGCCGCTACGATCTGCTGCTTGAGGGCGGATGGCAGTGCATGCCCCATGTCGATCATCACCCCGTCGATGTCGAAGGTGCGTTGGTGGTGCGGTATGACACCCACGATCCGTTCCCACAGCGGCTGAACGATGTGCTGCGGCTGGGCCAGGCGGCTGTCGTACACGCGCAGCGTATTGTAGGCAATATAGTTGAACGCAGGATGATCGTACAGGCGCAGGTAGGTGACATCGGTCCAGGGCGGCTGCATGTCCCCGGGCCAATCGGAAAAGGCGCTGGCAATCTGCACCAGGCGGCCATCGGCCAGCCGACCAAACCAGCGTCCATCGATCATCTCGACCCGGTCAGGATCGGGGGGTGGGGTGAACATGCCACAGTGGGCGGCCGGCGGCGGCAGCAGGCGGTCGGTGCGGCCGGCGCCCGCTTCGCTGTGGATGTAGCTCAGTTCCTCGTCACTGAACAAGGGTGCGCCGTAGGCGTGACGTGCTTCGGCAAGGGACATGTCAGCGGTTCGCTCCGGCACGCGCGCGTCGATCCAATAGAACCACTCCGGGTGTTCCGCCACCCAGTCGGCATCGCGCGAGGCCGTACGCAGCACAAATTCCAACACCACCCGGATTCCCAGATGGTGGGCCGCTTCGACAAAGGCCTTGAACTCCGTCTCTACGTCGAGTCCCAGCAGCGGCTCGCTCAGATTTTCGTCCAGTCGATAAGGGTTGCGAATGCCGAAGGGTGATCCCAGGTTCCCCTTCTTGCCATCCTGCCCGACGGCGGTGATCGGTAGAAAATAGAGGGTATTGATGCCCAACCAGCGCCAGTAGGGCAGCAGCGCCAGGCACTTGAGGAAAGTGCCGGTCTCGCGCCAGCCGTGGGCGTTGATCGATCGGGCAATCTGGCCATCGCCGTCATGGTCGAAGGCAGTCGCTGCACGGGCGAAGCAGTTGTACACCACCGCCTGGTGACTCCAGCCCCCACCCGGCGTGCCGCCCACCAGCGGCTGCGCCGGGCTGGCCATGACGGCCCGTACACGATCACGATAGAACCCAAATGGATCAACCCGGCGCGGGCGGGGCGAGCCGGCCGGATCGACCCAAAGACCTGGGACCGTATAGGATTTCGCGCGGCCAGACGCCGCGGCCAGCTCGCTCAAGCGTGCCAGTACGCGTGGCAGCGCGACCCAATCAGGCATGTGATTCCCTCCCATCGATAGTCATCTGCCTCTCATCTTCGATCCAGGCAGCTCCCCAGAGTGCCAGCACAGTCCAGGTGACCAGCCGGCCCTGGGTTACCTGGAACGGGTAAAAATCGAACAAACCAATCACGAGCAGCGCCAACCAGGCGGCCGTAGGCCCACCCAATGCCGGCGGCAGACGGCGGTACGCCAGCGGCGCCACCAGCGGTGCCAGTGACAGCCACGCCCACAGCAGGCCACCCGGCGGGCCAAGCTCGATCGTTGCCAGGAGTGGCACGACGTGTACGGGCTGTGGGGGATAGTACCCCAGCAGATCGCGCCCTTCCGCCAGGGCCAGGCGCGTAAACTGTCCCAGGCCGCTGCCGGGCCAGGGCTGCGCCACCAGGTGCCGGATGGCGATTTGCAGCGTCACCGAACGTTCGTCCACCGAACGCACTTCCGAACCGGTGGTGGCCAGGCCAAGCCGGCTGGCAAACAGCGGCCACGCCAGCAGGACAAAGCTGGTGACCAGCACCAGCGCGGGCAGTCCCCAGCGCAGCAGTAGCTGGCAGCGCTCGGCGGGCGAGAGGCGGTTGGCGGTGCTCAATGCAATGACCGCCAGGCCGGCCGCTGTGCCTAACCAGGCGGCGCGCGAAAAAGTCACGGCCAGGCCCGCCGCGGTCACAACGATTCCTACAGTCCACAGGGCACGGTGGTGCACACGAACCGTACTCACGTGACCCAGGGCCAGCAGCAGCGCCACTGCCAGCATACCCGCCAGGATGTTCGGATGTTGGGCCAGCCCATAGGGCCGCATCCAACGGGAGCCGGCGTACGACAGAATACTCACACCCGGCATAGACGCACTCATCGGTACTTCACCGAGAACCTGCAATCCCAGATCCCGCTGCATCACCGCCTGACCCAACGCAATGATCCCTTGCAGGCTGCCGGCGGCCAGCAGAACGGCGGGCGTCCAGCGGCGCAGGCGTGACGATGAGGCCAGCACCAGAACCCACAGGGTCACCAGCCCCATCCGCAGGGCGTGATACAACGCCAGCGGCGGGTCCGGGGCTTGAGGCACCAGCACCAGCGCCACCAGCGGCAGCATCAACAGCGGCCAGGCCAGCCACGTGGGCAGCCGGGGGCGCTGCGGGCGGGACACCAACCATGCCGCCACCGATACCAGCAGCAGCGCCTCGCTGGCATAGACCGACATATCGGTGAACTCGTGAGACTGTATGCCTGGAAACGGGCGCGCCACGACGATCCGGTGCCACCACCAGGGCAGTAGGAAGAGGGCAGCAGCGCCCGCCAGGTCACGCACGGTGGCGGCTACATGGCAGATCATCCATCGGCTCCTTGCTTCGACGGCCTATTGTACGGTGCCACCCACAAAACACCAAACGACAACAAGCCAGGAACCCAGATGCACAAAAGCGCCATCCTCATAATCCAAAATCCAAAATCGACAAGATTGTTAATCAAGACTATAATCACACCCATGACGATGCCATTGGTGTTTCCTGGCACATCGAAGACATGGTTGCGGCACGGCCGGCGCTGTGCTGTGCTGCGCCTCATGGCAGGCGTTGCAGTCGTTCTTACGGGTTGCGCCACGCCGACACCCCCGCCAACCACCACTGCCACGGTCAGCGTCGTCGATCTGGTCACGCCAGCCACGGCTGTCATCGCCACTGGCGAGGTTGCAACCCAGGCGCCACTCGAGCCACAGCCCACGGCGACCGCGCGTCACACGCCGACGTCCCTGCCCACGCCATCGCCCACGGCCACCAGCACCGTCGACGTAGCCACGACCACACCCTCCCCTGTGCCAACTCCCACCATCACGTCGACGGCAACGGTTTCGGTGACCACCGGGCAAATCGTGCTTGCCACCTATCCGTACCGGGCCTTTCAACGCGACGTCACCGATCCCGACCACAATTGGACGTGGCCGATGCTCGACCGGGCAGCCTACCTGGCGTCACAGCCGCAGCCAGCTCCGCAGACATACCGGCAGCTGGTGCTGCAGAACGATTATCTGCGCATCAGTGTCTTGCCTGAGTTGGGTGGGCGCCTGTACGAGATGACTCACAAGCCCAGCGGGCATGACCTGCTGTACAAGAATGGGGTCATCAAACCATCACCGTGGGGTCCCCCTGCGCGCGAGGGCCTGGAGGCTGGTTGGCTGGCGGCCGGTGGTGTAGAATGGGGACTGCCGGTCGCTGAACACGGCTACGCCTGGGGCACGCCGTGGGGTTACGATTCGCTCCACTTCAGCGATCAAGAGGCGACCCTGACGGTGTTCCAGCAGCCCAAAGGTCGGCTGCAAATTAGCACGGATATCTCGCTGCTGGCGGATGAAGCGGCCGTCACGCTGCGCACCCGGTTGACCAACCCGACCGCTGAGGCCGTAGACTTTGCCTATTGGGTGAATGCCATGCTGGCCCCAGGCGGTCAGAACCGGCCTTCACCAGCACTTCATTTCATCCTGCCCGTCCGCGAGGTCACTGTTCATTCGACCGGTGACCCCGATCTGCCGGCTGGGGGTCAATCGATGTCCTGGCCGGTCTTCCAGGGACGCGACCTGAGCCGATTGGCCAACTGGCGCCAGTACCTGGGCGTATTTGCACGCCCTGCCATGCAGGCTGGTTTCATGGGCGTGTACGATACCCAGGCCGACGAAGGATTGGTGCGTATCTTCCCACCTGACGTGATGCCGGGTGCCAAGCTGTTCGCCCTTGGCGGCAGCGACCCGATTGCGCCGGAAACGTATACGGACGATGGCTCGAGTTACGTCGAGATGCAAGGAGGACTGGCCCCCACATTCGATGATACGGTACACCTGGACCCCGAGCACTCCTTGTACTGGGAAGAAACCTGGTACCCGGTTGCTGGCATTGGCGATATTGACTATGCCGACCCAAACGGTGCGCTGCATGTGCAGGTGACACCGTCTGGCATGCAGGTAAACTTCTATCCAGTCCGCCGATTATCTGGTAAACTGACCGTAACGATCGCCGGCATTGCGACCAGTACCTTGCCGGTCGATCTTCAGCCAACCCGGCCGTTCCGCCAGACCATACCACTGCCGCCCGATCTGCCTGGTCGGGGTGTGGTCACGGTTCAGATCCTGGGTGACGAAGAACAACCTGTTTTCCAATTTCAGCAGGAGATGGCGTTGCGCTAACGCCGAATGACACTATTTTATGCCTGACGATCCATCTCGCCGCGAGCCAAACGTGGCACAATCACCTGCATCTGAAAGCCCGTCGAACAGCCAGCCCGCAGCCGGTACCTCCTTCACCCGCCGCAAGCTGCGATCGGTGCAACGGCGCTGGTCAGGACCGAGCTGGCGCTGGCTGTTGGTGTACGGACTTGTCCTGACCCTGGGTCTTTTTGGCGTGTTGGGCGCCGGCATTGGGGGTGTGCGTGCCGGCATCGTGCAGCGTGCCGTGGACCAGGCGACGGTCGTTGCAGAGCACTACCAGCGTGGGCTCGATCATCTGGATGCCGGGGAGGTTGCCCTGGCACGCGCCGAGCTGCAGATGGTGCTGCGGCTGCAGCCGAATAACCAGGCAGCCCGGGCGGCGCTGGCTCGCTTGCAGAACATGCCGGTGACCCCTCTACCAACGGCAACCACCATCGCGACACCGGCCATCACTGCGACACCGGTTCCAGTTGATACGCCCGATGTCCGCGACACGGTGCTGACCGAGGCACAGCGTTACTACGATGAACGCAACTGGGACGAGGCCAGCATCCGCCTCGAACGATTACAGGAACTCGATCCGAACTACGAACAGGTGACAGTTGCCAACCTTCTCTACAAGACCTATTTCAACCAGGGGCAGGCCCTGGTTACGAATGGTCGCCTGGAGGAGGGCATTCGCCAATTCGAGCGGGCACTGATGGTACGACCCGATGATACGCAGGCGCAGGAACAGAAAGACCTGGCAACGCGTTACCTGCAGGCCCTGGGCTACTGGCAAGCCAATTGGCAGAAGGCCGCTGCCGCCTTCGGCGATCTGTACAAGCTGCGCCCCGATTACCTGGATGTGGGGAGCCGCCTGACGGACGCGACGGTGGCGTACGCCGATCTGTTGGCGCAGCGCAACAACTGGTGTGGCGCTGCAACCGAATACACTGCGGCACTGGCTGTACAGCCCAGCACCGTGCTGCGCGCCAAAGGCGACGATGCCAACAAACGTTGTGTGGCCCAGGGTACGCAGCCGCCCGAACCTACGGTGATGGCAGTCTCGATGACACCCGGCAGCACCGCGGACCCGGCAGCTGGTGCGCTGACCTCTGGCCACATCTATTTTGCCACGTGGGATCCGGATTTCAACCGTTACGTACTGTATCGCACCGCGGTGGCACCCAATGCACGGCCCGAGGCGATTGCGACGAATGTGCGCCAGCCCAGTATGGGGCCGGGTGGACGCATCGCTGTGCGCAACACGCGCGGCGACATGGTGGGACTGGCAACGATCAATGCCAATGGGGAGACCGTGCGTCGCGTGACGACGTTTGCCGAAGACAGCACTGCGGCCTGGTCACCCGACGGCAAAGAATGGATTTTCACGTCCAACCGTGAAGGAGACCGCCGTTGGCGCCTGTACCACGCCTGGGCCGAGGGTACGGAGGCGACCGAGTACATCAACTTTGGCCGCAGCCCGGCCTGGTACCCCGGTCAACAAATTGCCCTGGAAGGGTGTGATGATCAAGGCAACCGTTGCGGTATCTGGCAGATGTCGCCCGACCGCAGCCGCTACACGCCGCTGACCGACGTGGCCGGCGATACGGCACCGGCCTGGGCACCGGGCGGCAGCCGGCTGGCCTTCATGTCGGCGCAGCGCAGTGGGAACTGGGACCTTTTTGTGCGCGAGACCAACGGTACGGTCGCCGCGCTGGCGCCCAGCCCGGCGATCGACGGCTTGCCGACCTGGTCGCCGGATGGGAGATGGGTGGCGTTCCTATCCAATCGCGACGGCCCCTGGGCGTTGTACGTGACGCAGCCACGCGGCAGCCCGGTCAAGATCCTCAATTTGCCCGGTACATTGCCAGACTGGAGTGACGAGCACCTGGCGTGGGGACTGTAGATTTTGGATATTGCATGGGGGGTGCGGGAGGTGCTGCGTGGGCGGTGCATCTGGCGGGGCGGGTGGTTTGCTCGAAACCCTCGAATGCGGTATACTACACGGCGCCGGGGCGTAGCGCAGTTGGAAGCGCACAGCGTTTGGGACGCTGGGGTCGGAGGTTCAAATCCTCTCGCCCCGACTGCAGCAGGTTGTTTCAGCGGGCGTAGTTCAATGGTAGAACACTAGCCTTCCAAGCTGGTTGTGAGGGTTCGATTCCCTTCGCCCGCTCTCGACTCATTGACAAATGATGGTGCCATACGGGTCCCTAGCTCAGCGGTGAGAGCGGCCGGCTCATAACCGGTTGGTCGTCGGTTCGAATCCGGCGGGACCCATCTGCGATGATACACCCGCAATCGGGTGTTATCCGGCTGCCGCCCAGCGTGCGTGGGGCGGCTTTTTTATGGCCACCGCTCAGCGCCCCAGCAGCCGGTTCTCCAGCACCATGTCCGGGGTCAAATTGTCCAGCTGCAGATACCACTGCGCCACGTCGAGCAAGGCTTGCTGCGGGATCATGCCGACCAGCTCGGTCCGCTCGATCGCGCATCCGTAACGAGCAGCCTCGCGGCGCACCATTTCGACCGCCCGATAGATCGGTGTTTGGGTAAAATCGGTCAGGTTCATCGAGACCTGCGCGCGTCCCTCGACGAGGAGGCCGAGCGCTTTCACGTACCGCAGCCCACCGTTGGAGTGCCGAATGGCTTTGGCAATCTTCTTGGCAATGTCGACGTTGTTCGTATTCAAATAGGCATTGAAGGCCACGAGAAACGCCCGTGCACCAATCACCGTGGCGCCAGCCGGGCCAAGCTGGCGGGGACCGTAATCAGGGGCACGTCCGGGGTCATGCTCGATCGTGGTCCTGAGCAGCTCATACTCACCCCGACGCACGTCGGCCAGATTGACCCGATCGGGTCGTGTGGCTGCGGCTTCGTACAAAAACACCGGAATCTGAAGCGCCTCGCCCACGCGCTGGCCCAGCTGTTGCGCAAGTGTCACACACTCTGCTAACGAAACACTGCGCAGCGGCACGAACGGCACGACGTCAGTGGCCCCCAGCCGGGGATGTGCGCCCTGATGTTGGTTCAGGTCGATCAGCTCGGCCGCGCGCGCGATGCCGGCGAAGGCCGCATCCAGCATGGCAGTCGGTTCGCCAACCAGCGTGACGACGGAACGGTTGTGATCGACATCCCTCTCCACATCGAGCACCGCCACACCAGGCAGCCGCATGGCGTCGACGATGGCGTCGATGACCGCCGTACGCCGGCCTTCGCTGAAATTGGGCACACATTCCACCAGTTGTTGTTCCATGGGAGCACCTCTCTGGCTGGCCCTTCTGGCCAGGGATCCTTTCTCTGTTGTCTCAACAAGCGTTGGTTCGATTATAACACGACGCCTGGCAAGTGCCAACAGACCTGAGACGATGGGTGTCTCAGATTGGGGGCAGACCCTTCGGGTTTTTGTCAACGGCCGGGATACAGCACCGGGAGACTGCCATGAAGTACCAGCTATCGGCGATCATGGTGAAAAACCCGAAGGGTCTTGTGTCGTGCCCCAGACATGCGGTGCACCCAAGACGGTGTGACTGAGGTTTGCGGATTCACCGGCTGGTGTTTTGGATCGTAGTGATCCGTATGGTAGAATCGAAACAAATCTGACAAGAATTGGGTTGCACGTATTGGATTTTTTGGTCATGAGCCCGCTTGGGCCAGCTGTCCCCGTGATGGTGGGAGGGCTGGCTCTCATTGTCCTCGCACGCTGGCATCAGCCCCACTGGCATAGTGCGCTGGCTTTGGGCGCGATCGGCCTCAGCGGGTTGTTGTGGTTCGGCCTATCGAACCTTGCCAACCCTGCCGAATTGATACGTCCCTGGGACCCTCTGCTCATACCGGCGGGCGAATTGATATGGGTTGTCGATGGTTGGGCTTGGCTGGGAGGCCTGTTGGCCTTGTGCGTTGCAGCCATCGACATTCTGATCAACTGGGGTGCAGCCGGCTGGCGGTCGGCACGGCAGCACGCCTACCACTTGTTGGCTTTGGCTGCGGTTTTGACGATCAGCAGCGCAATGAACCTGTTGACCCTCGCGGCGTGCTGGATTCTATTCGAAGTAACCCTGTTTGCCCACAATGTCGCCAGGCCGCGCACCGTGCCGGCTGCCATCGGTGCCGCTGGTGTGCTGTTGATCTGGTTGGCGCTTGTTTTGGCCGGTTCAGCCGGCGCCCAGGCCTCGATGCTGTCGGACAGCCTGCCTCCCCTGGCGCGCAGCCTCTTGCTCATCGCTGCGTTGTGGCGCGTTGCCAGTTATCCTCTCCATTTCTGGCTGGTCGCTGAGAAACACCCGACGGGCCTCAGCGCGCTGTCCGATTATCTGCTGCCGGGTGTGGCCGGGCTGCTGTTGTTGGGGAGAATCTACAGCCCGGCTGCGGCTGTTGCACTGCAGCAGCCGGTGTGGTTGGCGCTCATACTGTTGACGCTGTTGGGAAGCGGGTTGGTGGCGTGGCTCGACACTCACCCCGACCGCAGTCTGCTCTATCTCGTCGTCAACCGGGTCACCTGGGCGGTGGCGGCGGTCGTGTTTATGCCGGCAGCCGGTCCATCTGCCGTGGCATGGTCATTGCTGACGGTTGCACTGGGTACGAGCGGACTGTTGGTGGGGCTGATGATCGCCCGGGCATGGTCATGGCGCGGGCCCCTGGCGGTCGCCATGCTGTGCCTTGTGGGTCTGCCTGGCACCGTTGGTTTTCCGGTTGTCGCCAGCCTGGCCCAATTACCCGCATTCGCCACCGGTGTACTGCCCGGCCTCGACCTCTTGCGCTGGCTCCTGGTCCTGCTTGCCGAGGCTCTCGCTGTCGCGGCGCTCCTACGCCACTGGCCCAGTGTTGCGAATGGGCGCGCTGGTTCGACCTGGCAGGCACCAGGCCCGGTTTTTGCCACACGTTACCTGGCCGGGTTCATTCTGTTTGCCGTGCCAACTTTAGCCCTCGGTTTGCGACCACCGCTGCTCGGCGCCTGGTTGGGCAGTGTGCCTGTACCACCGATGTTCGCCCCGCTGCTGAGCCAGCTGCGGGCGCTGCCGCTGGGGTTTTGGCTGTTCCAGGCGGTGAGTCTGGGCGCGGCCTATTTTTTGCTGCGCGCACGACACGAGATCATTGCCCAGCAGGAGACCTGGCTACGATCTGTGGCGCAGCTGGCGAGTCTTGGCTGGCTGCAGCAGGGGCTGCAAGTGGCTGGCGGATTTCTGACGAAGGCCAGTTTTGGACTGTCGTGGATCCTGGATGGTGAGGGTTACATCGGCTGGGTCATCGTCACCGTTCTGCTTCTGTGGTTGATTCTGGGCGGGCTCTGATTCGCCTGCTGGCCAATGGGAGAAGATTGTGCCGGATTTACCGTCACTCGCTGAATTAGTTGCCAGGCTTGATCCGATTTCAGGCTACCCTGCCGTGGCAGGTGCTGTCATTGCGAGTGTCCTCTTGTTGATCGTCGCCGACTGGCGATGGTTTCTGTTTGCGCTGGAACTGTTGTATGTGGCGCTCGCCCTGATCAGCACCCGCCTTCTGCCACCGGAATGGGCACTGCTCAACCTGATCGTGGGTGGTTTGATTGGCATCATGTGGTATCTGACAGCCCGGCAGGTGCGTTGGGGACGACCCTGGCTGCTTCCCCTTGCGGCCGCACGGCCGGCGCCGCTGCGGACTGGGGAACGGTGGCCCGCGCTGACGACTACCATGCCGTTCCGGATCATTGTCGTGCTAACGGTGACGCTGGTATTCCTGCTCGGTAACGCTTATGTGCCGCTGCCCGGCCTGCTGCCACAGGCGGCGTTTCTCTGTCTGTGGCTTACGGTGATGGGTGTGCTGATCCTGGCCCTCGAAGGAGAACAGCTGAAAGCGGGCGCGGGTTTGTTGTTGTGGCTGTGTGCGGTTCAACTGTTCTACAGCAACCTGACGCGTGATGCGCGTATGATTGGAGTCCTGGGTGCCCTGCAGCTGTTGGTCGGCCTGGCCTGCGCCTACCTGGCGACCGTGCAAGGCCAGGCGCGCGCCGCGGGTGCTGCGGCGCAGGACGAAGACGGGTGGCAGACATGAGTGGTGCCACCACCCTGGTGATTTTGCCGCTCATCACAGCAGCCCTGGTTTATGCGCTGCGGCGGTTTGCCAGTGCGGCTGCACTGCTGGCCATAGGGTTGGTTCTGGCCCTGCTGGCGCTGATCTGGCTGGCACCGCTGGAAATGACCGTAATGTGGCTGGGGCGGGCGGTGTTCCTGGGTCAGCCCGTCAACTGGGGAGGGGCCACCGTCCAGTTTCGCGAAGGGCTGCGCCCGTTTTTCAGCTTCCTCTACTTGATTGTCCTGATCACCTATCTATTTGCCTGGCGCATCTCGCAGGGTCGCACCTTTTTTGCGGCCGGACTGGTCGTGCTGAGCCTGGCAAGCCTGGCTCTGATGGTGATTCCGCCAGCGCTGGCACCGATCAGCCTGGCGTTTATGGCCTGTGTGGCCGTTTTCATCGTTCAATCGGGCCAACTTGGCTCGACTCGCGGCGCGTTCCGCCAGTTGTGGCTGCCGCTGGCAGCTTTCCCCTTCTTCCTGACTGCATCCTGGCTGCTGGTTCAGCTGCCTTTCAATCCCGACGATCCACAGCCCTACCAGACAGCCATCAGCCTGTTTGGTTGGGGGTTGGTTCTGCTTCTGGCACCGACACCCCTGCACGGACCGCGAGTCGCCCTTAGTGTGGATGCACCACCTCTGGTCGCAGCTTTTTTGCAGTTGATCGTCGAAGCGGTCGTACTGTACCTGGTGCGTATCCTGACGACGAATTATGTGGCCATTGTCGATGATTTCAACCTCGCACGTTTTTTGATCGTAGGCAGCTTATTGACCATCGCCTGGGGGGGCGTGGCCGCGATGGGCCAGCGCGACGTGGCGCGGTTGTGGGGTTATGCCGGCCTGTTCAACTATGGGCTGCTGATGCTGGCCGTGGCCCTGGGCCTCGTTAGCTCCTGGGTTCTGGTCCTGATGCTCTTTGGTGCACGAACGATCCTCATTCTACTGGGCGCCATGAGCCTGGCCATCTTGCGCCAACAAGCGACCAGCACAGAGCTCAGCCAGGTGCAGGGCCTGGTGGGACGTCTACCCTGGACCACCATTGGTTTGATGGCCGCAGGATTGGGGCTGGTTGGATTTCCTTTGACGGTAGGTTTTGTCGGTCAATGGACCTTGCTGCAACAGGTTGCGGTACGCGACCCTCGCTGGCTGCTGATCGTACTGCCGGCCGCTATCCTGGTGGCGCTCAGTTATGTGCGCGTCCTGGTGACCATGGCCGGTACACCGGTCAACGCCCGCGCTGAACGTGAACCCGCACTGGCCGCGCTCCTGGTTGCGCTGTTTGTGGGTCTGAGTGCACTCTTGAGCCTGGCTCCCCAGCTGCTGAACGCGTCGGTGATGGCGGTGATTACCGCGCTGGCTACGCTGACGGGGAGATGAGTCGATTTTGGATTTGATTCTGGGTTCTGGGTTTGATTCTGGATTTGATTTTGGGTTCTGGGTTTGATTTTAGATTGGGTGTAGATGTTGATAGTTTTTGGCAGATTGGCTGTGGTATAATCGGGCACTGTGAGTCTGGTTCGATAGATTGTGCGCCCTTGTCGTACCTTGGACGGGGCGCTTTCCTTTGTCAGAGTAGGATTGGGATAAAAACGGAGAGATGCACAAAAAATCGTCTCGCATCGCTGGTTTCTACCAGCTCAATGTTGCTGATCGCGTCGATGTGCTGACGACCTGGGCGGAACTTGATCCAGACGAACGTGCGGCATTGGATGTGGGCTTGACCCTGGAACAGGCCAGTCACATGATCGAGAACGTCGTGGGACGCCTGGTGGTACCGCTTGGTATCGCGACCAACCTGCGCGTCGACGATGAAGACGTCCTGGTGCCCATGGCAGTTGAAGAACCGTCGATCGTTGCCGCGGTGAGTTTTGCGGCACGCCTGGCACGGGCTGGCGGCGTTTTCGTCACCGGCAGTACGGGGCCGGTGATGATTGGCCAGGTGCAGCTGCTGGACCTGCCCGCTGGCGATTTGGAACGCGCCGCCACCGCCGTACGCGACGCGCGAGCGTCCATTGTGGCCCTGGCCAACGAGAAGCACCCCACCATCCAGGCGCTGGGAGGGGGCGCCAGGGACGTGCAGGTCCGGCTGTTCCACAATACGACGGCTGGCCCCATGCTGATCGTGCACTTGCTGCTCGATACGCGCGATGCCATGGGTGCCAACGCCGTCAATACCGCCGCAGAGACCATTGCACCCTACCTGGAAGCGGTGACGGGTGGACGGGCACTGCTGCGCATTCTCTCGAACCTGACCGACGAGCGGCGCGCCTGGGCCACCTGCCGCATCCCGGTATCAGCACTGGCCACGGAGACCCTGGCAGGCGACCAGGTTGCACGCGGCATCGTGGAAGCCAATGCTTTTGCCCTTGCCGATCCCTACCGGGCAGCCACCCACAACAAAGGCATCATGAACGGCATCGATGCGGTGGCGCTCGCCACCGGCAATGATTGGCGAGCCCTGGAAGCCGGTGCCCATGCCTATGCCGCGCGCGGCGGTCAGTACCGTTCCCTGACCGAGTGGGCCTTACAAGCGGAAGAAGGCCAGGAACCTGCCCTATGGGGACGTCTCGAGCTGCCGTTGGCGGTGGGGACTGTCGGTGGGGCAACCAAGGTTCACCCCACCGCCCGTGCCGCTCTCAAAATCTTAGGCAATCCGACGGCACGGCGGCTGGCTGAGCTGATGACGGCTGTCGGCCTGGCACAGAACCTGGCTGCCATTCGGGCCCTGGCCACGGAAGGCATCCAAAAGGGCCACATGGCCCTGCACGCACGCCAGGTAGCGCTGGCTGCCGGTGCCAGGGGTGACCAGGTCGAAGCACTCGCCGTCCAACTGGCACGCGAAGGGCAGATTCGCCTGGAACGTGCGCGCGTTTTGTTAAGGAACATGCCATGATCATGAAACCAAGTCGTCCGGTGGGTATCGTGGGCTATGGGGCCTACGTTCCCCGGTTTCGTTTGCCAGTTACCGAAGTAGCACGTGTGTGGACCGACGGTGAAGGCGGGGTCCCAATCAAAGAGAAGGCTGTGCCTGGCCTGGATGAGGACACGGCAACGATGTCGATCGAAGCGGCACGCAATGCCCTGGCACGCGCGGGCATTGATCCGCACCTGATCCGTGCCGTCTGGGTGGGCAGCGAGTCGCACCCCTATGCCGTCAAACCGACTTCCACGATTGTGGCCGAAGCCATTGGGGCTGTGCCGACAACACAGGCAGCCGACTGGGAATTTGCCTGCAAGGCTGGTACGGAGACGTTGCAAGCCGCGTTTGGTCTGGTCGGTTCGCACATGGTTGACTATGCCCTCGGCATTGGGATGGATGCGGCTCAGGGTCGTCCAGGTGATGCGCTGGAGTACACCGCCGGTGCGGGTGGTGCGGGTTTCATCATCGGGCCAGCAGACGAGAGCGTGGCAGTCCTCGAGGCGTCGTTGTCCTACGTGACCGACACGCCCGATTTCTGGCGACGGCCCTACGCGCATTACCCGTCCCATGGCCACCGCTTCACCGGTGATCCGGCCTATTTCCATCACATCACCACCGCAGCCCAAATGCTGCTGGACGAGATGGGGCGCCAGCCGTCCGATTACCGGTATGCCGTGTTTCACCAACCCAATGCCAAGTTCCCGCAGCGCGCCGCCAGCATGCTGGGTTTCAAGCCGGCACAGATCGAGACCGGGCTCTTGGTGACTCACATTGGTAACACCTATGCCGGTTCTTCGCTGATTGGCCTGACAGCCATTCTGGACGAAGCACGGCCAGGCGATCGGGTGTTACTAATCTCGTTTGGGTCGGGTGCCGGCAGTGATGCCATTTCGTTCGAAGTCACGGAGCGAATTGCCCTCCAGCGCGATAAAGCACCACGCACACAGTTCTACGTGGAGCGGCGCAAGGAGATCGACTACGCGACCTATGTGCGCTATCGGGGCAAGCTGCAAACCACGTGATGACCTGGAGAGGTGCTTGTGAGACCAGTTAGTATCATTGGAATTGGGCAGACGCCCGTGGGTGAGGTTTGGGATCGATCGCTGCGCCACCTGGCGCACGATGCGGTGGTAGCAGCCATGCGCGATGCCGGGGTCGAAACCGTCGATGCCCTGTACGCAGGCAACATGCTTTCGGGTGAGCTTTCGAAACAAGAGCACCTCGGCGCTTTGATTGCCGATTTTGTCGGCTTACGCGGTATCGAGGCGATGAAGATCGAGGCCGCCTGTGCGTCGGGCGCGGCGGCGCTGCGTGTGGGGTACATGGCAGTGGCCAGCGGCCTGCACGACGTCGTGCTGGTGTGCGGCGTCGAGAAGATGACCGACACCACGGGCGACGAGACGACGGCCGGTCTGGTCATGGCGGCGGACCAGGAGTACGAGGCGGCGGAAGGCGTGTCGTTTGTGGGAATCAATGCCATGCTGATGCAGCGCTACATGCACCAGTACAAGCTGCCACATTACCTGTTTGGTCATTTCAGCGTCAACGCACACCGCAATGGCGTGGCAAACCCCCATGCCATGTTTCAACAGCCGATTTCGCTCGAGACGTACAAACGAGCGTCGATGATCGCAGCCCCCGTCAACTTGCTCGATTCATCGCCGATATGTGATGGCGCGGCGGCGGTGATTCTTTGTGCGCACAACCGTGCGCGCGAGTTCGGCACTGGCCGCATGCCGGTGCGCATACTTGCCTCCACCGTGGCAACAGACACCGTTGCAGTACACGACCGGCGCAACCCGCTGCAAATGCTGGGGGCCGAATTGAGTGCGCAGAAAGCGTACATTCAAGCCGGCGTCACACCGGCAGATGTCGACGTGTTCGAGCTGCACGATGCGTTTTCGATCATGTCGGTGCTGTCCCTGGAAGCGGCCGGTTTTGCCGAGCCGGGCCGGGGTGCGTACCTGGGGGAAGAGGGAGAAATCTCGATCGAAGGCCGCATCCCGATCAGCACCATGGGCGGCCTGAAGGCGCGCGGCCATCCCGTGGGCGCCACCGGTGTGTACCAGGTGGTCGAGTCGGTGCTGCAGCTGCACGGCCAGGCCGGCGCCAACCAGGTTCGCGATGTGCAGTTGGCCATGACACAAAACATCGGCGGCAGCGGTGCGACGGTGATTACGCATATTCTGGCCAATTGAGGCCGAAACAGGCTGCTGCAACCGTTCGCAAACTGTCAAAAGCTATCAAGCCGGCTGTCTGGCTGCAATACTGATAGATTTTGAGATAATACCTGTGGTATAATGATAAGGAATGTGTGGTTGAAGAGGTTCCCGTGGGCCGATCACAGGGTCGTGATAGCCGCCAGCCACAATCACAAACGCTATTCATGTCAATGTTATCGTTGGGGGTTTTTTCATCATGGGCGTTGCACGAAATTGGCGTACACGGCGCCAGCGCTATAGTTTGATCGGCGAAGTGTGTGATGCGTGCGGCAAAGCGATCTTTCCGCCGCGTGATACCTGTCCGCATTGTGCCGAACCGGCACATAACCTGAACCAGCTCAGTGGCCTGGGTGAAATCTATTCATTCACCACGATGTACGATGCACCGGCGGGTTTCGAAGACTTCCTGCCCTATACCGTGGCTCTCGTCAAGCTGCTGGAGGGTCCAATGGTCACGGCGCAGATGACCGACTGCGATGCCGATGAAGTACAAATCGGCATGCCGGTGGAAATGGTCACGCGCAAGTTGACCGAAGAGGGACCGGAAGGGATCATCATCTACGGGTACAAGTTCCGCCCGCGTTTGGTGCCGGCCAGCGCAGCGGCAGTGTAAAGTTCCACCAAGACCCGGGGCCTGACGCCTCGCAGAACCACCTTGAAATTTGTCGACGCAGGTGAGCCTGAAGCAGGCTTCACCTGCGTTTTTATGCCCCGACCGTGTCCTGCGCAGCGGTCGGTTGGTGGTCAACCGCCGTAGGACCAGGGAGACTCATGGAGCACCAGTGGGGGTGCCGCTTCGGCCCGCATGCCCGCTTCGACGACGTCACCCACGAGCACGGTGTGGTCCCCCAGGTTATCCAGTGCGTGTACGTTGGCACATTCGATCCACGCCGCCGCCTCGACGAACAGAGGACAGGCCGTTTCACCGGGACGGCAGCGAAAACCGTGGCATGTGCTCTCCTCGAAGCCAGCAGTCGTATACTGAAAGAACATCTGCACCATGTCTTCTTGCCCACGGGCCAGCAAGTTCAGTGCAAATACGCGGCTGGCAGCGATGTGCTGCAGGATGCGTGACGGTGTTCGCAACGCAACCGCCATCCGCGTGGGCTCGAACGAAGTCTGCATGACCCAGCTCACGGTTGCGGCGTGCAGTCCGGTGGCATCGCGGGTGGTGATGATGTGAATTCCATAGGGAATGCGTCGCAGCACCTCGATGCGAGTTCCCGTCAATTCGTAGTCATTCACGGTTTTCTCCTCTTGGTGAGTTATTCTTACCACAAGCTGGCACCCTGGCTGGCGTCCAAAGCCTGGCTGATTTCGGCGCCCCAGGCCGGAAAAAGGTCTGCGCAGGCGCGCAACAGGCCAAAACAGCCAGCCAGCATCTGGTCACCATGTGGAACGGCAAAGTAAATGGGAAGCGATGACGATTTGAGCAGCGCGCGCCGCGGACCAGTCACCGCGACCCGCGTCAGCGGCACCGGCTCGCGGTCGATGAGCAGCGCGCCGTGGCCATGTTCGGCGAAAACGAGCTGGTGGCTGATACTGCCGTCGGCCAGGGCAATCAGCCATTTCTCAAGACCGGCCTGGTCCAACAGACCGGTGTGATGCTCGAAGAGACGCGCAACGTGACCATTGCGGTACTGAAAAGCCAGGCAGTGAAAATTGCCCACATTGACGATGAGAGCGTCGTCCATCGCCCGGACGGTGGTATCCTCTTGGGCGCCCAGGATCGCTGCCGGTGCGGTGTCCATCACCACTACAGGAACGTCCACGTCCGTCGCACTCGCGACGACCGCTTGCAGACGGGTCATGATCGATGGCACGTCACCCGCATGAAACGCAAAAGTGGACAGGCGCTGGCTGTCCAGCAGCCGTGCGGCCAGGTAATCGAGCCGGAACTGGCGGTCACTGACGGCAGGTGGTGCGTTGCCATGATCGAAGACGGCAATTGCCACCGCGTCCGGCTGAAGCGCCACACCAAATGCCCCAAACGCCTGCCGTAACGTGGAAAAATCGAAATCCCTGAACGTCACGTGGGTGAGGTGAATGCTGGCTGCAAGCTGGGTCGCTTCTTCCTCGCCAATGATCGTGATGCCCAGGTCCTTCTGGACGGCGTCCAGGTCATCGTTGAAGCTGCGTGCCGCGTCCACCGTCGCCCAGATCGGCAGGGCAGCGCGGTGGTGCGCCTCAGTCGCCCACGTGCTCGGGCCTCCTCCCATGGTGACCCCCGTGAGCAGGAGCGGCTGTCGAGCCTGCGTGGCCCGTTCAATCTGTCGTGCAGCCAGCAGGGTGGGTGATGGCATCACCAGCTTGAGGTAATTTTCTGGATCACGCGTGCTGTCGAAAAGCAAAATGTCCTGCGTGCCGGTGCCGATGTCGACGGACAGGATTTGCATGGCATACGCTCCCGGTCAGTGTCCGTGAAAGAATGGGCTCCGCGCTTGCCGGCGGTACCCGGTTCCAGACGTGATGGTCCTCAGGGCTCGCAAAAAGAACAACTTCCCGTGCTTTTTTGATCGAATTTGGCGGTTGCACAGTTGCCATCTTTCCAAAAGATGGCAACTGTGCAACCGCCATCGCCTTCGGAGCGGCGAATTCCAGCCATAATGCCGGAAGTTATTCTTTTTCGCCGCCTCAGACAGGCGAATGGTGTACGTTTCGGATTATAACACGACCTGTCGTGTTCTCCAACGCACGGCGCGGCCAGGATGAGGCGAGACCCTTCGGATTTCTCGCCGATGAGTGTGATTCATGGCTGGGAAGCTGTACCCTACACGCTAGACAGAGTCGCAATCGCTGAGTATAATGACAACCCGCCTGTGGCGCTCATGTGGGTTCGCTCATGAGCACAGCAGACTCTTGGAGACGAGGCGCATGGAAGAAAACGACACGATCCCTGGCTCACAGGGTTTTGAGGATACACAAAGCAGCCCCCTCAGGACACTGGACGTCCACACCGTCAAGGAGTTATGGTCGAGGACCTATAACACCAGCGGCAAACCCGACTGGTCTCATATCTATCCGTATTATCACCCCGACGTGGTTTTCCAGGATTCTATCCAACGCATCGAAGGGATCAAAGAATTCGTCGGCCTCTGCGAACGCCTGGTAGAGCGGTGTCAAAGCATTCACATGGATATTCTCTCCATCGCCCAGGACTCCAATGTCATCCTCATGGATTGGATCATGACGATGGCGTTCACGAAGTATCCCCCCACGCCCGTTTATGGCAGCACCAAGCTCACCCTCCATGAGGACGGCAGGATCATTGCCCAACGCGATTATTTTGACTTATGGGGAGACATCATCAACGGGATCCCCCTACTCAAAAAACGCTATCGCTCATTCATACGAAAAGTCTTTGGTTAGAAGAGGCACCCATGCCCGTATTCAAGCTGCCGGACGAACTCATGTTCATCCGGAACCGCCAGGTCAGCCAGAAGACAACCAACGTGTCAATGGCCGGACAGGTCTGTGTCGTTTCGGGATCAACGTCGGGTGTGGGGCTGGCGGCCATCCGACGTCTTGCCCGCGCCGGTGCCCACATCGTCATGGTCTGCCGGAACCGCGGCAAAGCTGAAGATGTACGCAAGGAGCTTGTGGCGCGCACCAGCGTGCCGGTCGAGATTGTCGTCGCCGATTTCAGTGACCTGGCGGCTGTCCGGCAAGCGGCCGAGATTCTCCTGCGCGATTATCCCCGGATTGACGTTCTGATCAATTCAGCTGGCCTGTTTTCTACGACGCGGACCACGACAAAGGATGGTTTCGAGACGGTCTTCGGTGTGAATCACCTGGCCCCGTTTCTTCTCACGCATCTCCTGCTCGAGCGACTGCAGCAGAGTGCGCCGGCGCGTATCCTCCAGGTAAATTCTGAAGGTCACCGGTTCGACGGGCTCGATCTGAATGACCTGAACTGGGAACATAGGCACTACAACGGATACCGGGGCTATGGCGCATCCAAGGTTGCCCAACTGCTGACCACGTGGGAATTCGCTGACCGGCTGCGGGGCACTGGCGTCACCATCAATGCCATGCATCCGGGCGATGTGAAGACGAATATCGGCATGAACAATGGGCCGCTGTACCGCTGGTTCCAGCGCCACGTGACCTGGCATATGCTCAAGGATGCGACCATCTCCGGCGAGGCGTTGTACTACCTGGCGGCTGCACCCGAAATGGCCGACGTGAGCGGCCACTTCTTTCATCTGACCATCGATGAAAAACCGGCCGCGCCAGCCCTCGACCGCGCCCTGGGCCACCAGGTTTGGGATGCAAGCCTGCGACTGACCGGACTCACCCCAGGTTCTTGAGGGCCCGGTCCGCGGCCAACTTGCCGGTCAGGATAGAAATGGGCAGCCCGGATGGGCTGTACGTCCACTGCCCTGCCTGGAAAATGTCCGGGATCGCCGTCAGCACCGATTTGGCCACACCGGGTAAACTGCGCACCGCCGGCATGACGTCATTGGTGAATGCCCAACCTGTAATGGCACCTTCGGAATTCCCGGCGATCCGCTCCATGGTGAGCGGCGTTGCCACGAAACTATCCATGATCGCGGCCTTGAGCCCCGGGTAGATAGAGGCATCCAGCACCTGGATCATGTGATCCGCCACCAACTTCTTGAACTCACCATACCGTCCCAGGGCATCGATGTGCTTCGTCAGGGAATAATCGAACAGCGAGCTGACGATAAGCCCGGTTTTGCCCGCAGGGGCCAGCGCGCGATCGCGCAGCGCAGGACACGATATCTCGTACGTGGTGTGGTCCAGGTATCGCCTGAGCCAGTCCTCGATACGTGGCCAGTCTGCGACGAATCGGGTAGCGGCCTGTGGATGGTCCGTGACCAGTTGGTCCAGGGGGGTTCGGGAAAGGCCGGTGATGGACGGTGTGTAAAAGAAGTGAGGGCTGGCGATACGTGCAAAATAATCGCAGTCCAGGTCGACCGTGAGATACGTGGTCAACACCGAATCCCCGCCGACTTTCCCCACCAGGGCCGCCTTCTTTGCCTCGATGTCCGCCTGGGCCTTCGGATTTGGCAGGGATGCCGGATCGACGATCCGATAGAGCATCTTCTGATCAGCGGCCCAGATCAGCGTCTTGTATCGATAGACCTGACCCCCGGCATCTGTCACCAGCTTTCGTCCGGGATCAAGGCGCGTGATCTGGGTCTCCAGCCGTATTTCGGCGCCGTGATCCAGCACGAACCGTTCCACAGTCTGGGCCAGGGTGCCGGTGCCTCCCCTGGGGTAGCGATAATCGAGGTAGAGGCTGAAGTAGCTGAGGGCGAAGGATGTCGGGGTCTTCTGGAAAAAGTGCTGGGCAATTATGTCGGTCAGCGCCTGGTTAGAGAGCATGCTGGCGAGGTACTCATCCACCGGCTGTTGAAGCCGCGCGATCTTCGGCGCGGTCAGGGCGTACTTGAGCGACCACGGCAGGATCTTTTTGAACACGTATCCCGGGTTGCTCTTCAAGTCCAGAAACAGCGGGTTGTCGATGCCATAGAGCACGTCCATGTAGCCCATGATTTTGACAATTTCGCGCATGACGTTGGCGATATCTTGTGTACTCTCGGGAAAGTGTTTCTCCAGCAGTGCCTGGTACGCCCCCAGGCAATCCTTGGAGTCAACCCAGATCACGTCCTTGCCGATGCCGATCGAGACAGGGCTGGGCAGGAAATCGACATGCAATCCCAACTGCCGCAGCATAGGAACGACGATTCCCGAGTTCTCGATGGCTCGGATCCCGCCATCGAACACGAAACCTTTATACTCGAATGAATTGACCAGGCCCCCGGTCTTGTTTTCTTTCTCGCACAAAAGCACCTTCAGGCCAGCTCTGGACGTATAAGCCGCAGCCGTGAGGCCGGCGATGCCCGCTCCTACCACAATCACATCATAGGCCAGTGGTTTCATCCATCCCCCTGCATGATCCTACCCCGAATCGCACTTCGGTAGCCTCTGTTTACGCGCCCACTGCGCCGGGTAACGGCCCGGTGTCGCGTCCGGTACACTGAATCAAACGCCCCGCCGCGTCGTCAGCCCGATGCTTCTCGATAAATCGGTATTTCGTCGCGCCCGGCGTGAAGATGGCGCTCGTTACGTCTGCGCCAGGTAGACGATCCATTCGCTGGCGTCGTACAGGCTCACCTGTCCACCCCAGGCCGGCAGGTCGACAACCTGCCGGAAGCCAGCGGTGCCTAACATCTGATGCATCACGGCGCTGGGATAGGCCTGATCGGTGATGCCATACGTCTGCAAAGCGCCGGTTTCCAGGTTGATGACGTAGAACCGCTCGAGTACCGCCTGTTCGGTTTCGTGCCACTCGCGTTCGCCCAGGTGGAGGTGCTCGAAATCGCCCCACAGGCCGCCGTGCCCCGTGAACCACCAGGTGTGCGGCTTCTTGTCGATGCGGTCGTAATCCAGGAGCTCCACGGCCAGCCGACCGCCCGGCCGTAGGGCGCGCGCACACGCCCCGAACAGCGCGCCGGTTTCGGCCGGGGTAAACACTGACGCCTGGCCGTAGAGAAAGAGCGCCGCGTCGAACGTCGCCTCCGCCAGGATGGGCAGCACGGTGCGAACATCGGCCTGCTGGTAATGCAACCGCGCCGCCAGACCCGCCGCCTGGGCCTCGAACCGGGCATACGCGATGGCGGCCGGACTGATGTCGATACCCACGACGTCGCAGCCGCGCGCCGCAAGCCGTTGGGCATACAATCCTGGACCACAGGTCACGTCCAGCACCTGTGCACCCTCCGTCAGCTGCAGCACCTCCCACAGCACGGCGACCTGCGCGTCGATCTCGGTGAAGCGGCGGCTGCCCGCGCCATGGCTTTGATCAAGCTGCTCGGCGAGCATACGCGCGCTGAAGACCGAATCATCCCAGGGGAGATTGGCGGCATCGCGCCAGGGTTGACCAGGCTGCGGCCGGTTGGCGATGACCTGCAAGCTGTACTGAATTTCGCTGGCAAAATGCTGCGAATCGTGTGCGCCAGGAACGAATTGGCGTGACGCGGGACGTTTTCTCATGATCCATTAATCTCAAACGCATTCAGACCGCTTGACACAACGTTTTGTCCTGGATTATAATCGGCCCAGGTAGATACTTACTTTTCCTGTCAACGCGACCCATGATGAACGAAAGATCCATGCGACTTGTTGTGCTCCTAAGCAGCCTGGCTGTGCTGATCTGGTTAAGCAGCACCCGGGACGCTGCCCCTGTGCATGCGGCCCCACCCGGCCCGACGGTCACCGTACCCACACCGCAGTGGCACGATGCCTTACTCGGTGTCACGTTGAAAACAACGGCGGCCCGACCTGATGAACCGGACAGTGTGGTGGTCTCAACCGACGCATTCACCTATACGGTGCAACCACAGGATACCCCGTGGAGCCTGGCCGTTGACTTTGGTCGCAACATCGAGAGCCTGGCGTGTGCAACGACACCGCGCGCCGCGGACCCGTATACGTTTCGGCCCGGTCAGATCATCACGATTCCGGCCCTGAATACGATCTGCCATGAAGTGCAGGCTGGGGAAACCCTGGATCAGATCGCAACTCAGTACGGCGTCAGCGTCGAGAGTATTGCCGAAATCACGTGGAATGCCCTCACGCGGCCGCCGTACCGCCTGGCACCCGGCCAACATCTCCTGGTTTACCAGCTCGACGGTGTCGAACAACCAGAAATTGCCCTGCCACAAAACACACAGCCACGCTGGGATGCCTCGCGCCTGCCGTTCGATCCGGCCAACCCACCAGAGGGCATGAACGTCTCGCCCGAAGGGTATTACTGGAGCGGTGTCTGGCCATACGGGGACGGTAATTTCGTCTGGCCGGTCAACGGTGGTCGCATATCACAGACCTACAACCGCCAGCGCCATCGCGCCATCGACATTGCTACACCCTTCGGTTCGCCCGTCATGGCCGCTGACAACGGCACAGTGGTGTTAGCGGGCTGGAATACCCAGGGTTACGGGTATCGCGTGGTCATCGACCACAATAACGATTACCTGACCCTGTACGCCCATCTCAGCAACTATTTCGTAAAGCCGGGCGACGTCGTGGAAAAAGGCCAGGTCATCGGCGCCATTGGCTCGACCGGTAACTCGACCGGGCCTCACCTCCACTTCGAGCTGCGCGATTTTGGCCGCTTGAAGGACCCACTGCAGTACCTCAGCGAACCGTAATCCTCTCCGCTGCCTACGCCGGTTTGAGCAGCAGCCGGTTTTCCAGGTATTCTTCGACCTGGGCACGACTCCATAACATCGGATGATACTCCCCCTCACGCCACGGCTCGATCTGATCGGCGTAATGGGGGCTGCCTGGCTGTCCCGATTGGCCCGTGTTGAGCACACTCAGGCTGCGGTCGAAATCGTCCAGGTCGATCACCTGCCGGTAAGCAACCACCACGTTGGCGAAAGTAACCGGCAGTTTGAGCGGCACGGCGGCGAGGGCTACGGTGTCATTGTCGCCATCGAGTGCATACGGTCCCCGGCTGAACATCCACCCCAGGCGACTGGTGCCCAATGGGTGGCGAAAAGCGACCTGGTGAAAGCGTCCCCACTGCCAGCGCCGCGGGTTGTCTCCCACGGTCTCGAGCAGTGTTTGGACCGCATCACGCAGTACCTCGGCCAACAACTCCTCGCGCGACCGATGGCGCCCGCCAGCAGCGTACCAATAGGGGTCATTTTCTTCCAGAAGCTGCAGTAAACGTGCCGACGCCCGTCCCTGGAAGCTGGTTAAACCGAACAAGGCATTGCGCGCCTGGCCCAGGTAACCGGGCAGCGCTGGACCGAGCTTGTCACCGTACACCTTTTGCAGGAGATGCAGGTGGCAGAGCTCGTAGACCGCCGCGCCCACACTTTCGCGTGACGTGCGGTAGTTCCATTCGACCATCTGGCGCAGCGCGGTGCGCTCCCAGGGATTGCTGGGATTGAGGGTGCTGAAATAGGCCACCAGTTGCTGGGCCGGCCCGGACAGTATGTCGGTTTGCAGCACTTCGAAGTCACGACGCGTATAGCGCGGTTTGTTTTTCAATACTTCGTTGATGCGCCTGGCCCGAAAACCCGGTGCCCATTCCAGGGTCAGGAAATGGGGATAATCATCACCGGCGGCTTTGTGATTGGCGCTCACGACAAAACCGGCCTCCGGATCGATCGCGTGCGGCAGCTCGCCAGCTGGTATCCAACCGGTCCACTCGTGGGTCCCGGTCCACCCCGGCGCGGGCAGGGCACCTATGCCTTCACTGCGCACAGGCACCAGGCCGGCCATCATCGTCGCGACGTGACCATCCCGGTCCGCGTAGACGAACTGGTGCACCGGTGTGGCCCACGCCTGCAAGGCATCCTGGAATTCACGCCAGCTGCGGGCACGATTCAAACGCAGCAGGGCCGGAACGAACCCCCGAACCTCGTGCCCGGCCCAGCGCAGCGCCAGCGGCGGGTAGCCCGGTCGTTCGGTTTCGGTCAGCAAGTCGTTGAGCAGAGGCCCATGGCGCGTGATCGTTACCGGATAGGCGACTGGTTCGGGCTGTCCGCGCACCTCGATCCATTCGGCCACCACCTGCGCGTCTTCCCATTGCTCCTCGAAGCGGAACTGCCCGGGGTGGGCGGGGTTGGGCTGCTCGACGTAGAGATCCTGGGTATCGACGGGGGAGTTCGTCGTACCCCAGGCCACGGCGTCGTTATGCCCCATCCAGATACCCGGTATGCCCGGTGTGCTGGCGCCGGCCAGGCGTAAATCGGCCTGGCCAACCTCCAGGTGGTTCTCGTACCAGAAACACGGCATCTGCACCGGAAGATGGGGATCACTGGCCAACAGGGGCTTGCCGGTGGCGGAGTGTTTGCCATCGACTGCCCAGGCGTTGCTGCCAACACCAGGCTGGCCCGGCGCACCAAACCAATGCCGGGCAAGATCGTATTGACTCAACAACAGGCCAGCAACCTGCTGCAGCCCCTCCTTGCCAGGTAACATCGTGGGATGGCCGGCCGGGTATTCCGGTTCGAGCCCGGCGGCACGTTCGGGCCCCAGGCGCTCGACCAGCAGTGTGCGCAGAAGTTCACTTTCCCAGTTGCCGCTCATGCTCCAGGCGATCAGGCGGGCGCAGGCCAGGCTGTCCAGGGCGGTCCAGGGTTCGGGCTTAAGGCGCACTACCGTGAACTCGGCTGGCAGGCGGGTGCCGATGGCCGCAAGGTGGGCATTGACACCCGCGGCATACGCTTCGAGCACGGCCAGGGTATCGGCATCGAGGCTTTCGAACTCCCGCGCGGCACAGCGGCCAAAGCCGATGGTCCGGCTGAGCCGGTCTGCCTCCAGCACCTGGGCACCAAAGATGGCGGCCAGCCGGCCATGGGCCACGCGGCGCTGCAGCTCCATCTGCCAAAGGCGGTCCTGCGCATGCACGTAACCCTGGGCACGCCACACGTCCGTCTCTGTGGTCGCATAGATGTGCGGGATGCCCCACTGATCACGCAGGATTTCGACCTCGTCCGTCAACCCTGGCACGATCTGCTGCCCTTTCGTGCGAGACAGGGGGCGCAGCACAGTCCAACCGTAAAGCAGCACCAGCACCAGGGCCGCCACTGCAATGACGATCAGGACGATGATGAGGATGATCAGGGCTGTCAGCATGGTTGTTTACACCGGTTTTGTGGTTTGTTTGCCCCAGGCTAGGCGTCCAGCGCAGCAGCGACGTCTTTCAGGCCAGCGACACGTTGGGCAAAGGCGCGGGATTCATCATACCAACGCCGGATGTATTGATACAGGTCTGGATCGATGAAGATCTCCAGCTGCGAAATTCCCTCGCCGTGCCAGTAGTGATCGATCTTGTCATCCAGGGCTTTTGCCTCAGCAGCGAGCTCGTTGAGCTGGCGTGCCAGCTCAGCATTGCCGGGTATTGTCATGATGGACTCCTTACGCATTCATGTGCCAAACCAGACCATTATAAACAGGCACCGGAGAACGGTCAAGTGATGGGCCAAGTCTTTTTTCGCATAAATGTAGGTCCAAAGTCCTTTGACGAATGCGATAGGGTCGGGTACAATCGCTGCGCATCGTATTTTGTGTGATAATTGGTGAAACAATATCGTCTCAAGACGGGTCATTGAAGATGGCATACAAAGATTTGAGAGCCTTCATTGCCGCCCTGGAAAAACAGGGTGAGTTGGTACGCATCAAAGTCCCGGTGAGCGCCGAGCTGGAGATCAGCGAGATCACCGACCGTGTTAGCAAGGGGCCGGCCGCACAGAACAAGGCACTGCTCTTCGAACGCGTCAAAGGATACGATATGCCGGTCCTGGTCAACGCCTTGGGCTCGGCCAGCCGCATGGCACTGGCCTTGGGGGTGGATAACCTGGATGAGCTGACCACCAACCTGGGCGGCCTGATCAAACCCGAGCTGCCCAAAGGTTTGGGGCAAATGCTCAACCGCGCCGGTGACTATTGGGGCGCGCTGCGCAGCATTGGCCTGGGACCCAACATTGTCAACAAGGCTCCGGTCCAGGAAGTCGTCCTGGAAGGGGATGCGGTCGACCTGGGCCGGCTGCCCATTCTGCAGTGCTGGCCGAAAGACGGGGGACGCTACGTCACGATGACCACCGTCATCAGTCGCGACCCGGTCAAGAACATCCGCAACGTGGGCATGTACCGCTGCCAGGTGTACGATGCGCGCACGTTGGGCATGCACTGGCAGATTCACAAGGGGGGCGCCGAACACGAGCGCACCGCCCAGCGTACCGGCGTCGAGCGCATCCCGCTGGCCGTCAGCCTGGGGGGTGACCCGGCGGTGATGTGGAGCGGCTCCGCCCCGCTGCCGCCCGACATCGACGAGTTTTTGCTCGCCGGCTGGCTGCGCGGCAAACCGGTCGAGTTGGTGCGCTGTGTCTCACAGCCGCTGGAAGTGCCCGCCGAGGCCGAAATCGTCATCGAAGGCTACGTCGATCCGCAGGAAAAACGACCGGAGGGGCCGTTCGGTGATCACACCGGTTATTACACGCCGGTGGACGATTACCCGGTCATGCACGTGACGGCGATCACGATGCGCAAACAGCCCATTTATCCGACCACGCTGGTGGGGCTGCCGCCCATGGAAGATTACTGGATGGGCAAGGCGACCGAGCGGCTGTTTTTGCCCCTGATGCGTCTCTTCCTGGGAGAGATCATCGACGTCAACATGCCCGCCGAGGGAGTTTTCCACAACCTGGTGCTGGTACGCATCCGCAAACGTTTCCCGGGCCACGCCCGCAAGGTGATCAACGGCCTGTGGGGCCTGGGGCTGATGATGCTGGCCAAGTGTATCATCGTATATGATGAAGACGTCGACGTGCAGGACGTGAGCCTGGCGATGTTCCACGCCATGAACAACGTCGACTGGGCGCGCGATATCATCGTCCAGGAAGGGCCGGTCGATGCGCTCGACCATGCCAGCTACCGGTTTGCCCTGGGTGGCAAAATCGGCATCGACGCCACGCGCAAGTGGGCCAGCGAAGGGTATACGCGTGAATGGCCTGAAATGGTCGCCATGGCGGCACCGATCAAAACACTGGTAACCGAACGCTGGGCCGAGTACGGGTTGAAATAGGAAATTGTGTGGATCATGCAAGAGCTCAGTCACGCTTCTGACATTTTACGCAAGGCCGCCGACGGTGGACGCCTGTCGCCCGCCGAGGGCCTGATTTTGTACCGCGATGGAGATCCCGAGGAGACGCAGGCGGTGGCACATGCGCTGCGGTTGCAGCGCACGACGCCCGGCGTCGTCACCTACCTGGTGGACCGCAACATCAACTATACCAATGCCTGCACGACCGACTGCCAGTTCTGTTCGTTCTACCGCGTGCCGGGCCACCCCGAAGTGTACGTGCGCAGCAAAATCGAGATCGGGCAGAAGATCGAGGAGCTGCTGGCGTGGGGCGGCACGCGCATTTTGATGCAGGGTGGCCACAACCCCGACCTGCGCATCGGTTGGTACGAAGACCTGCTGCGCTGGCTGAAAGCGATCTATCCCGAAATCGAATTGGACTGCTTCAGCCCGTCGGAAATCGAAAACATCGCCCTGCTGGAAGGCATGCCGATGGACGAGGTCCTGCGCCGGCTGCAGGCAGCGGGCCTGGATGGTCTGCCCGGCGGCGGGGGTGAGATCCTGGATGACGAAGTGCGGCGGCGCGTCACGCCCAAAAAGACGCGCACCGCTGCCTGGCTGGAAGCGATGCGTTTCGCCCAGCGCCTGGGCATGACGACCTCGGCGACGATGGTGATCGGCCTGGGTGAGGAGCTGCACCACCGCGTGAACTCCCTGAACAACCTGCGGCTGCTGCAAGACGAAAGCCTGGCTGCGCACGGCAACGGCTTCACCGCCTTCATCATGTGGACCGCCCAGCTCAGCCAGACCAACAGCCTGGGACGCAGCCGTCACCGTGCACGGTACGGCGCCGGCTACGACGAATACCTGCACACCAACGCCTTTGCCCGCATCTACCTGGACAATTTTCAGAACTTCCAGGCCAGCTGGCCGACGCAGGGGGTGGAGACGGCGCGGCGCGCCCTGTACGCCGGGGCCAACGACTTTGGCAGCACGATGCTGGAAGAAAACGTGGTCAGCGCGGCCAATGCCTACACCGAAGAGAACCCGCGCATGACGGTGCACGATCTGCACGTGCAGATCCGCCAGGCCGGCTTTGTGCCGGCGCAGCGCGACAGCCGCTACGGCATCGTGCGCAGCTTCGACCGCGTCTACAGCGCGGCCGAGCTGGCCCCGCAGCCGGTTGTGACGCGCCTGGCGGGTGCCGCCGCTGATTCCTTCGTGCCGCTGGCGGCACTCATTGTGCCGGAACCGGCACTCACTGCTTAACGAGCTCGAGCTGGACATGCAGCGTATCAAAACCTTTCTCGAGATGATCAAGTTCGAGCACACCATCTTTGCGCTGCCCTTTGCCTACCTGGGGATGGTGCTGGCGGCAGAGGGCTGGCCGACATGGGCGCAGTTTTTTTGGATCACGCTGGCCATGGTGTCGGCGCGTACGCTGGCGATGGCGGTCAACCGTGCGGTGGATGCCAGCATCGACGCGCGCAACCCACGCACGGCCAACCGGCCGATTCCGCGCGGCGACATCAGCCTGCGCACAACCTGGCTGTTTGCTGCGGTGTCGCTGGCTGTGTTGACGTTCAGCGCGTGGATGCTCAACGACTTCGTGGTGCGCCTGCTGCCCCTGGCAGTGTTGGGGCTGGTGGGCTACAGCTATACCAAACGCTTCACCTGGTTGAGCCACTTCATCCTGGGGGCGGTCGATGGGGCAGCGGCGGCGGGTGCGTGGGCAGCGATCACGGGCAACCTAAACAACCCGATTCCCTGGGCGCTGTGGTTTGCCGTCACCGTCTGGATCGCCGGGTTCGACCTGATTTACGCCAGCCAGGACGTCGACTTCGACCGGCAGGAGGGGCTCTATTCGTTCCCCGCGCGGTTTGGCGTGCCGGCGGCCTTACAGCTGGCGCAGTTATGTCACGTGTTTACCGTGCTGGCGCTGGCCGCGGTGGGCTTGATGGCGCAGCTGACCTGGCCGTACTGGATTGCGTTTGCCGTCGTGTGCGGGCTGCTGGCGTACGAGCACAGTTTGGTCAAGCCGAACGATTTGAGTAAGGTCAACCTGGCGTTTTTTACGGTCAATGGGTACATCAGTGTGATTGTGTTTGTGGGGACGTTGGCGGGGGTGTTTGTTTAGGAGTAGGGAGTCGGGAGTAGGGGTGGAGCGGATTACTGTCAACGGATTTGGGGAACGGATT
>CAZXQZ010000019.1:0-34796 GCA_964642445.1 uncultured Anaerolineae bacterium | reverse complement strand
GTCGCGCCCGCCCACTGTGCTGCTGTATACCCGGTTTGTCGAAGTGACGCCCGTGCGCGTGCTGCGCGTTTGGCACGCCGTGCGCCAGAGCTCACCCCAAACACGGTTGATCGTCGCCGGCGACAGCCTGCCCGCAGGTGCGGCCGGTCGTCTGGCGGGTATGGCCGGTCCGGCTGCGGGACTGCAGTGCCTGGGTTGGGTGCCGGAACCGGTGCTGCCCGCCGTGCTGGCCGCGGCCGACGTGGCGTGGGTCCCCAGCGTCGCCACCGTGGTGGCACGTGCGCGCTGCCCGGTCAAGCTGGTGGAGCTGATGCGCGCCGGGTTGCCCATTGTCGCTGAGGCCAACGGCGAGGTGCGGACGTACCTGCGTCACGGCAGCGAGGGGATCCTGGTACCGTCCGGTAATGATGTGGCTGCAGCAAACGCAATCCACGACCTGCTCCACGATCGGGTCGGCGCCGCCGCCTTGGGAAGGGCGGCCGCGGTACGCGTACGCGCCGAGTTCACGTGGGATCATCTCGCGGCGCGAGTCGAGACACTCTATCAGGAACTGGTGCCATGACGGCGATACGCTGGGCACGACTGCGGGCCTGGGCTATGGTGATAGCCTGGATGGGTCTGATCTTCTGGCTGTCCGCACAGCCCACGCTGCCCGAGCTGGGACCCGACCTGGCCGATATCCAGGACATTGCCGGCCACTTCGTGGCCTATTTCATGCTGGCTTTCTGGCTGGCGCGCGCACTGCGGCGCACACCAGGGGTGCGGCACCCGCGGCGGTGGACCCTGGTGCTGGCGCTGTTGTACGCGTTGAGCGACGAGCTGCACCAGGCGTTCGTGCCCAACCGCCACGCGGACCCGTTTGATGTTTTGGTGGATTTGATGGGCGTCGTCACATTTTGGATTTTTGATTTTGGATTTTGGAGGAGGTGGCGTGCGGGTAGAGATGGTGGGCGGTGAGTGGATTTTGGATTGAGGGATAGTCAGGCGGCGCGGATGCGGATTTCGCCGAAGAGGTCGGTTTGTTCGACGATGATTTGGCGGCGTTTCATCAGCTCCAGGACGGCCAGCAGGGTAATGACGATCTCGACGCGTGAGTTGGCCAGGGCCAGCAGCTCGGCGAAATGCACGGGGCGCGGTTGGGCGGTCAGTTGGGTGATCAGGTCGATCTTGTCGTGAACCGTAAACGGCAGCGGGGCCACCAGCAGGTCGGCGGTCTGGCTGAGGGGCAGGCTCAGCAGTGCGCGCTGGATTGCCTGCCAGAGGTCGGCCGCGCTGCCCTGGCCGGCCAGCAGGCGTGGGATCGGCAGCGGTGGGCGGGCGACGCGCACGTACATGACCAGGTGCTCGCGCTCGCGGGCCCGCAGCTGTTCGGCCGCCTGTTTGAAGCGCTTGTACTCGCGTAGCTGCTGGGCCAGGGTGGCCGCGGGGTCCTCTTCCTCCTCGTCTTCGTCGGCCGGCCGTGGCAGCAGGGCCCGTGACTTGATCAAGATCAGCTTGGCGGCCATCACCAGGAAGTCGGCCAGCGCATCGGGTGCAATGGGTCGTTCGGCGGCCTGCAGCTCGGCCAGGTATGCCAGGTACTGCCCCGTCACCTGGGCAACGGAGACAGCGGTGATCGCCAGCTCTTCGCGCTCGATCAGGTGCAGGAGAAGGTCGAGCGGTCCCTCGAAAACCGGCAGCGCAATCGTGTAGGGTGCAGTCGTGGCTGTCATGCGGCGATTTTAGTCGATACCGGCCAGTTCGGCCGCGCGGAAACGCTGGCCGGCAGCTGCCATCTCATCGAGAATGCGCTGGGTTTCCGCATAGTCTTTGCCCGCAATGCGTTCTACCCACACTCCGGCGGCACGCAGCTCGTCTTCCGCCGTGCCGGGGACACCCCCTGGTCCACCGACGATGGTGACATAACGCGCGGTTTTAGCTTCATCAACCGAAAAACCGATAACCGGCGTGAAACGTGCGATGTATCGGATGGCCCCGCGATAGTCTGGCTCTGCCCACAGCTCGGGACCGCGCCACCAGAAGAGCAGGTAGTGTTCGATGAACTTGGCGGGGGCCGTGCCGGGTCCTCCCTGGCGGGCCTGGATTCGTTCGAGCAGCAGACGTTTCCACTGCTGGCCTTCCAGCCACTGGCGTCCTGGACAGCTCGTTGCCTGCCCCGGCAGCTCGTCGTGACCGACAATGCGGCTGTTGGGGATTTTTAGCTCCTGGGCCAGCCAGGCAATGAGGTGTGCGCCGCGATCGAGCTGCAGCGGTGTGGGGGGCATGTCGGCAAAGTCACCGGCAAACATGATGCCCACGCTGGTGGCGTCTTGTCCGTCGGCATGGTACACCACGGTTTCCAGGCGGTTGGTCTGGGTGACGGTGCCATCGGCGGCCACCAGGAAGTGGCAGCCGATACCCGGCCAGCCACGCGTGGACACGTGGTAACGCGCCAGGTGTTCGGCATCGACGCCGGTGGGTGCGGCGCTGTGGTGGATGACGAGGTGGGTAATCGCCGAAAGGGTCCGGGTCGGGTAGATGTTGCCCGCCACCGTGCTTTTTGGCAGCTGATCTACGGCGACGGTATAGCTTGGTTTGTCGATGGTGCCTGGCGGAGGAGCGCCCCCGTGACCAGCCAACGCATCGTCGAGCAGTTTCTGCAGCCGCTTCTTTTCGTCCTGCAGAGCCGTTACCTGCGTCCGTGTTTGCTCCAGTTCGGTCTGCAGACCCGATGCGCGACGCTGCACTTCGGTGAGCTGGGTTTGGGTGACGCGCAGGTCAGATCGCGCCTGTTGCAGCGCGTCGTTCAGCTGGGCGATTTGTGCGCGCAAGGTGTTCACGTCATCGCCGGGGGCAGCACGGTCCAGGATTGCCTGCGTTTGGGCGACCAGTGTCTGTTTGTACGCGGCACCTTGCAGCCACTGCGCACCCGGTGAGCCGGTGGCGGTGAGCTCGCTGGCGCCCTTGATGCGGTCGACCGGCATCTGATAGTGCTGCAAGAGCCACGCTGCCAGCTGGGCGGCGGCGTCGAGCTGGGCTGTGGTTGGGACTGCGGTGGCGAAATTGCCGGCCAGGCAGATCTGGATGCCGCGGTAGAGCCATTCCTGTTGATCCGTGACCGAGACATCGAGCGGGTTGGTCTGCAGGATGTTACCTTCGGCCTGGATGTAGTAGTGATACGTGATGGCCGGCCAGCGCTTGCGATGCGCCTCTGCCACCCGCTGCACGCTGACCGATGGATCGACGGCGGTGTGGTTGATGACCAGGTATTGCACGAGGCCCATATCGCGCGCCTTCATCCTGGCTGCATCGCGCGGCAGTTGGTCGACGATGTCAGTGATGGCGGGCGGTGGCACCTGACCACCGCCGTTTGCACCATGACCGCCCAGGCGGTCACGTAGTTCCTGATTTTCCCGGCGCAGATCATCGACCTGGGACCGTAGGCTGCCCACGTCGTTGCGCAGGTTGGTGGTCTCGGTACGCAGGCTGTCGTTCTGCGTGCGCAGAGTGCCCAGTTCTGAGCGCAGGTTGCTCACCTCGGGGCGCAGCGCGTCGTTTTCGCTGCGCAGGTCGATGACTTCGCCGGTCAGTTCGTCGATTTGGTTCTGACGCACCTGCAGATCGTTGTGCAGCGTACCGAGCTCGGCGGCCAGCTGGTCCATCTGCTGCTGTTTGCCGGCCAGCTCTGCTTCGAGCTGCCGCAGCCGGGTGCGCAGCTGTTCCAGGTCACCACCACCGGTGGCACCGCTGGCCTGTATGGCTTGAATCTTGGCCAGGAGCGAGTCTTTGTAGCGTTGACCAGCCAGCCACTGGCTGCCTGGGGATGCAGTTTTTGTGACCTCGCTGGCACCGACGACGGCCTCGATGGGTAGTGACAGGTCCTGCAGCAGCCAGGCCACCAACGCGGCTGTGGCGTCGAGCTGGGCCTCCGTCGGAACGGTGTTGGCGAAGCTGCCGGCAATGCCAATGTGCACACCCTCGTAGATCCAGGCATCGCGCGTGACCGACTCGTGCAGCGACGCCGTCTGTTGGATCTCGCCCGTGCCGCTGATGAAATACTGGTATACAATGCCCGGCCAGCGTTTGCGATGCGCCTCGGCCACGCGGTCGGCACCCACCGAAGGCGGTACGGCGGTGTGATTGATGACGATTTTTTTGATGTCGCTGCGCGGTCGCGCCACGATGCCCGCCGGGTCACGTGGCAGTGTCGCGGTGACATCCGTGATCGCCGGCGGCGCCACACCTCCACCGCCCGTTTTGAGTCGATCTTCCAGGGCCTTGACGCGCGTCTGAAGGTGCGTGACCTGCTCGCGTAGGCGAAGGGCCTCTTCGCCCACCAGTTTCAGGCGGACTGTGTCTTGCCACAGCTCCATGGCCACCCGCTGGAAGTATTGGCTGCGCAGACCTGTGGCTGGATCGACGTATTCGTCGGTAATCGGGTAACCGGCCACGTCGAGTCCATAGCGCCGGTACCATGCCAGGAAGGGACCACTGACCCAGTGTTTGGTTTCATCGAAGAACTGTTTGTCGGTGATGATGTCGGCCGCTTTCACCTCGACGCGTAGTGACAGCGGGGTGCTGCCCTGGTCACGAAACCAGGTGATGCCTTCTTCGACCATGTCCAGGCGCAGGGTATAGGTGGCGGCCTGCGGTGGCACCCCGATTTTGGCCGTCAGGGTTACTTCCTGGTTCGTGGCCACGTTGGATGGCAGCTCGGTGCGGAAATCACCGGCGGGTACGGCGACCGGTTTGCCCTGGGCATCGAGCCAATGGTAGCCCAGGCGGACCGGGTTGGCGCCGGTTTTGAGCCAGGTCTTGCTGCCCTCGTTGCGCACGCGGACTTCGACGCTCACGGCGGCATTGGCGTTGGCCGTGGCCGGCATACCGTGTTTCAGGAATTTGGCCACGTAGGCGGGTGCCTGCTTTTGCAGCTTATCGGGCCAGGTGTATCGTCTGGGCAGTGCATCTTTGAAGTCGGCGATGACGTTCTGTTTGCCGGCGATGCCCCAACGGTCACCCGGCACCTGCGGCCAGCGGTACAGGATGAGGGCACGGATGACCTGGTTGCCGGGCTGGCTGTTCCAGCGGTTGATTTCTTCGTAGGCCTGTTGGATCCAGCCGCGATTGACGTCGGTCCAGGCAATGTCACCCTGATCGGTCTCGGTGATGTAACAGGGGAGCTGGCGCATGTTGTTGGGAACGGCTGCCAGGAAATCGCGGTAGGCGTAAAAATGGTACCGATACTTATCGAACGGCGGATTCATGCGGGCATCGCTGGTGATCAGGGCCGGGTCATCGCCGTGGGTGTAGGTGTGCAGGGTAAAACCATCGCAGTTTTGAGGACCCAGCGCATGCAGGATATCGGAGAAATACTGGACCCAATTACCCGACGGGTTACCTGTGTATTTGGTTTCGATATTCCAGGGTGCCACACCGCCGACCAGGACCTGTGCGTTGGGTGCCACGCGGTGGATCGCCTCGCGACAGCGGCGATAGACGTCGGCATACAACGTGGGTGTAATGACTTCGCCGCCCATGCCACCTGGCCGTTCGATGTGGTAGTTCATCTCGTTGCCGATGATCCAGATGTGGCAGCCGCGCGAATTTTGCACGACGTTAGCGCAGCGCTGGGCAAAGGCTGCGTACTCGCTGGAGTGCGGAATCGTACCGCCGGGGTGGTAACCGTTGTTGAGGCGCGAGATGATGCCGAAGCCGCGCGCACAATACTGGCTGTAATCGCGCCCGTCGCGGTTGTTGGGGTCGGCGCCAATCGCTTCGGTGAACAGGATCCAGCCTTTGACGCCAGCCTGTTCCATGTGCGATTCGCCGCCGGGTTCGTGCAGGCCGTAGATGAACTCAGACTCACAGGGATCGGTGGGCATCGATGGTGACTCCTTGGATATCCTGTTGATGCACGAGCGTTCGGGATACCAGTGAACGCAGGGAAGGAAAGGCCGCGCCATGATTACGCAGTGCTGCCATTATACACGACCAGGCGGCGAGTTCATAAATTGGGCTGTACGCGCCAGGCTTGCGTGTCCTTGTCGAATCGCTGGCCTTGCCGTATAATGCAGCCTCATCTGTCATAAACGCCGGCCGTCGAGGACTTCCGGCACAGGTGCAAAAATTCATTCTGGCAGACTGCGCGGAGTTAGTTGCATGCTTAAAGATCATCGTTGTGGCGATTTGCGCATGGATCATGTTGGCGAGTTCGTAACGCTGGCCGGTTGGCTACACCGCCGGCGCGATCACGGCGGCCTGGTATTCATCGATCTGCGTGATCGCAGCGGAATCGTGCAAATCACAGTCAATGCCGAGCTGTCGGCCGCCGCCCATGCAATGGCCAGCCAGTCGCGGGTGGAGTACGTACTGCAGGTACGCGGTCAGGTGGTTGCCCGTCCGGCCGACCTGCGCAACCCGCAGATGCCCACCGGGGACGTCGAAGTGATGGCCACCCACGTCGAGATTCTCAACACCGCCAAAACGCCGCCGTTCTACATCAACGAAGACACCCCGGTGGACGAGGTGGTACGTCTGAAGTACCGTTACCTCGACCTGCGTCGCGCCGCGCTGCAGCGCAACATCATCCTGAGCGACCGCGTCGTGCGCACGATTCGGCGCTTCCTGCACGACCGCGATTTTATCGAGATCGAGACCCCGATCCTGCTGAAAAGCACGCCGGAAGGGGCGCGCGACTACGTCGTGCCCAGCCGCGTGCATCCCGGCAAGTTCTATGCGCTGCCCCAGTCACCGCAGCAGCTGAAACAGCTCCTGATGGTTGCCGGCTTCGAGCGTTATTTTCAAATCGCACGCTGCTTCAGGGACGAGGACCTGCGGGCCGATCGCCAGCCGGAATTCACCCAGTTGGACCTCGAAATGTCGTTCGTCGAGCGCGACGACGTGATGGGGCTGATCGAGTCACTGCTGATTCACCTGGTGGGTGAAATCTCACAGCCGGGTGAAGCCAGCGTTGCCGGCAAACGGTTCCAGCAGATGCCGTTCCCACGGTTGACCTACGATGAGGCAATGACCCGCTTTGGCAACGACCGCCCTGACCTGCGCTTCGGCATGGAGCTGGTCGATCTCAGCGATCTGTTTGCCCAATCGGACTTCGCCGTGTTTCGGAATGCCGTGACGACCGGGGGGCAGGTCAAGGCGCTGTGTGCACCGGGCTGCGCCGGTTATTCGCGCAAACAGATCGACGAGCTGACGGAAATGGCCAAACGGTATGGCGCCGCCGGCCTGGCCTGGCTGGCCATACCCGAAACGGCCAGCGTACCGCTGGAAGCCACCGCACTGCGCTCTTCATTCGTCAAATTCCTATCCGAATCCGAATGGCGAGGTGTCATCGAACGCACCGGTGCCGCGCCGGGTGACCTGGTGTTGGTGGTGGCGGCGGCACCCGCGGTCGTTGCCCAGACCCTGAGCAACCTGCGCCTGGAGATGGGGCGCCGCCTCGGCCTGATGAACGATGACGTCTACGCCTTTTGTTGGGTGACCGACTTTCCGCTCCTGGAGTTCGACGACGAAGCGCAGCGCTGGACCGCCGTCCACCATCCCTTCACGTCGGCACGCGACGAAGATTGGGACCGGCTGGAGACCGACCCGGGCACCGTCCGCGCCAAAGCGTACGACGTCATTCTCAACGGCTGGGAAATCGGCGGCGGTTCGATCCGTATTCACCGGCGCGACCTGCAAAACCGGCTGTTCAACCGGCTGGGGATCGACGAGGAAACACAGCAGGCGCAGTTTGGCCAGCTGCTCGATGCGTTCGAATACGGTGCACCACCCCATGGCGGCATTGCCCTCGGCATGGCGCGCCTGGTTGCGCTCTTCGCCGGCGCCGGCAACATTCGCGAAGTCATCGCCTTCCCCAAAACCGCCACCGGCAGCGACCTGCTGTTTGGCGCACCGTCGACCATCACCGATGCCCAGCTGCGTGAGCTGAGTTTGGGAGGAGGGAGTAGGGAGTAGGGAGTACGGAGTAGGGGGGTTCCCTACTCCCTACTCCCAAATAATCAATTTGCACGAATCTCAACTCTATGCTAACATACCACCACAGTACCCTGCCGTGCCCGTGATGTCATTATAGCGCTCTGAGCCAACACCTGAATCACGGGGATCGGACGTTCCAGGAGTGAGGCGGTAGCCCTCGTTCGGTAAGGCCGAGCTCTCGGACAGATTCCCACCTGCGAAAGCAGGTTCAGGGCACCTTGACACACGGCATAGCGGGGGCTCTGTTATTATCGATTCGTCCGTCTGACCATCGCATAAACGCGATGGTCTTTTTTTGCGGGCTTGACACGACGCAGGCTTTGTGTTATTCTCTATCTTTGAAAAAGTGTCACAGGAATGGTCGACCGATTATGCAGCGAGAACGTGTGGCTGATAGCATTTGGGTGTTTACCAGCGGGCTGTACGCACAGGTGACAGCCGGCGTCGTGTTCACCAGTGAAGGCGCCGTCGTGATCGACACCCTTCCCTTCCCCGGTGAAGCGCGTGACCTGCGCGACTTCGCCCGTGCTCGTGCCCAGGCGTGTGGTGGCATTCGTTATGTGATTCTAACCCACTCGCACGCCGACCACATTTATGGCACCTATCTCTACCCCGAAGCCGAAGTCATCTCCCACCGCCGGGCGCGTGACTTGATGCGGCGGCATGCCGAGCAGGGGCTGCGCGATGCCCGGGAATACAACCCAGAATTGGCCGAAGTAGAAATTCGCCTGCCCGGGTTGGTTTTCCAGGAGGAGATGACCCTACGCCTCGGCGGACGCACGATCGTGCTCAACGAGTCCCCTGGCCACAGCCCCGACGTCATCACGGTGCACATCAAAGAGGACAAAGTGCTCTTTGCCAGTGACACGGTGATGCCGGTGCCTTACATTGTTGGTGGCGATGCGCTGAGCATGATCGCTTCCCTCAAGGCCATCACCGAGCTCAGCCTGGACAACATCGTGCAGGGCCACGGCGAAGTGCTGCTGCGTGGCGAAATCAACGAAATTCTGGCCAGTAACATCGCCTACCTGCAAAAGATCGATGCCCTTGCGCGTCAGTATGTGGCCGAGGACCGGCCGCGGCACGAGCTGCTCAGGATCGACATCGAAGCGTGCGGCAAATCACGCATCCCGCTCAGCGGCCTGGTCCAACGTTTTCACCAGGCCAACCTGGCGTACCTCTTCGATCGTTACCGCCAGGAACAGCACGCCGAACCGCTCCTCGATGAGGACATGGAATGAGCATCGATGATGTGCTGAGCCTGATCGTGGCCCTCAACCCGGCCGACCGCCGCCGCCTCTTTCGGCGCGCCCAGCGTATGGGTCTGTTGGAGGCGCGCGACCTGGCAGACAGTACACCACCCATTGCCACGATCGCGGCCCCCAGCGTGCCTGGTAGTCGCGCCGCCCCCACCGCGGCCCGCGCAAACCCTGCGATCGCTGGTTCGACGGGCCGCTTGATCGAGCCAAAGCCGGCGGTTCGTGCCGGCGAAACGACACGCACGCGGCGAACCGGGCGCACTCCCAGCGGCGTTACCACCAGCGGTGAAGCCCGTGTGCGGGTCGTGTTCGACGGGGGGAGCAAGGGAAACCCAGGGGCGGGGTATGGCAGTTACGCACTGCAGTGGCCAGGCCAGGCGCAACCCGAGGTCGTGCGGCTGCAATTCGACGGTCGTATGACCAATAACGAAGCCGAATATGATACCCTCATCGCGGCGCTGCGTGACTTGCTGGCCAGGGCTGCTGCGGTGCAGGTGGCCGCTTCCCAGGTGTACGTCGATATCTGGGGTGACAGCCAGCTCGTGGTCAACCAGGTGAACGGCAGCTGGAAAATCAACAAGCCGCATTTGCTGACTCGCTGCAACCAGGTGCGCGAACTCCTACAGCAGTTTGGTTTTGCAGCCCTCAACTATCACCCGCGCGAAGAGAGTGTGGCCGTATTGGGCCATTGAGACCGAACCACCCGAGGTTAACTATCTTCAGGCCAGCCCATGCGTCTCCTCCAGCTGGCTCAGCACGCGCTCGAAGATGACCAGGCCTTCATCCAGGAGGTCACGTGGAATCATGAGCGGCGGCGCAAAACGGACTGTGTTGGGTCCGCAGCCGATAATCAACAAGCCGTGGTAATAACACTGGTCGACCAGCTCGTTCCGCAGCTCCGGTGCACGCTTGCGTGACGTCTTATCGTGCACCAGCTCGACCCCGACCATGAGGCCGAGGCCGCGCACGTCGCCGATGGTGGGGTGACGCTCGGCCATCTGCTGCAGGCGTGTTTTCAGGTATTCCCCTTCCACGCGGCTGTGTTCGACGTACCCCGCTTCCAGCAGCTTGATCGTCGCCAGTGAGGCGGCGCACGACACCGGATTGCCGCCGAAAGTGCTGGCGTGTGCACCCGGCGGCCAGGTCATCAGGCTGCGTTTGGCCACCATGGCACCGAGCGGCATGCCACTGGCAATGCCCTTCGCCAGGCAGATGATGTCGGGTTCGATACCGAAGTGTTCCATTCCGAACATCTTTCCCGTGCGGCCGAAACCGGTCTGTACTTCGTCGGCCACGAGCAGGATCCCGTATTTGTTGCACAGGGCGCGTATGGCTTCCATCCAGCCTGGCGGCGGCACGACGTAGCCGCCTTCGCCCTGCACCGGCTCGACGAAGATCGCCGCAACTTCCATCGGTGGCACATTCGTGCGGAAAATTTCGCTTTCGATGCGGTTGACACATTCGAGCTGACAGGCAGGATAGGTCAGGTTGATGGGACAGCGGTAGCAGTAAGCGTAGTCGATGTGATCGACGCCGGGCACCATGGGGCCAAAACCCTGGCGCTGCACATACTTGGATGCCGTCAGCGACAGGGCACCCATCGTGCGGCCGTGGAATGCACCACGAAACGCCAGGATACGATGACGGCCAGTGTTGTACCGCGCCAGTTTGAAGGCCGCCTCGACCGCCTCGGCACCCGAGTTGGTGTAGAACACGAGCGGCGCATCGCTGATCGGTACGATACTGCTCAGTTTTTCAGCCAATTCGATCTGTACGGGATAGTAGAAATCGGTTCCAGAATAGTGCAAGAACTTTTCGGCCTGGGCTTTGATGGCATCGACAACGGCCGGATGGGCATGTCCGGTGGCCGTTACGGCGATGCCGGCATTGAAGTCGAGGAACCGGTGACCGTCGACGTCCCACACCTCGGCACCGCGCCCGTGGTCGATGACAAACGGGTAGGAACGCGTGTACGAGGGGGACATCGTACGGTGGTCACGCGTAACGTAATCGGCCCCAATCGGGCCGGGCAGGGTGGTGTCGGGTGCGGTGGTCTGATGATTTCCGGATGAGAGCGTGGTTGTTGGGATCGTGCTGGTCATGATATTGTCCTTTCTCGAGTACGAAAACACGGGCATTGCCTGGTCAGTCGCGCGTGGTTGAGCAAAGGCCGGCGCACCCGAGAGGGACACGATGTTTTCCGCGGCTCTGTGACATCTTTGGCACGGCAGTCTCCTTTGTGATCCCCTTATGTGAACCAGGGGGTAGTGACCCTGGCAGCAGCACCTATCAAGGCACCTGTTCGGATGAGACCAGGATTTGCGTCTGCCCGGTCTCAGTGTCGGTGGTGATCGTAATCAGAATCTGGTTGTTACCCTGCACGAAGACCAGGTTGATCAACTCAGGCGCGCTGTAGCCCGACCCTTCGGGGCTGCGCCAACCCAGGGTGGACAGCTGGTCCTCGTAGAACGCAGCAACCTCGCCCAGTGGCTGCTCACTGACGTATGACATGAAGTCACGACTGCGCAGCACGGGTCGCGCATCGTTCGGTAGGGGAAAGGTGCCAGGTGCAAATCCTACCGGGCCGGCATCGGTGAGCGACGGCGCCGTAATCGTAATGGTCTGACCGACTTCAGACAGGTCGTACGTCAAAGCCATCGTGCCGCGCCCGCGCACACCCTCGCTGAGCTCGATGTCATCGCCGGCCGCCTGTAAGGAATAGCGCGTGATGTAACCGCCATCGCGTGCAATCCAGAATTCGCCCGTGGCACGATCCATCTCACCCGAGGCAAATGCCGGCAGCTGGTCCTGGGCAAAGGTATAACGATCGCTGAGAATGCCGTTGACCGTCTCTGATCCAACCTTCTGTGCCTGTTGGGCGCTGACCAGCAAATCGGGGGCATCGTAGATGAGACCGGCCGATTGAAACGGCGTACCTGGCTCTTCGACCGCTTCAACCCAATTACCATCGCCCATGTCGTACCAGGTGGTATTTCCGATACGGACTGTCTGCGAAGTTCGTGTCTCATCGTCTTCTGGCGCAGTGGTGTCGGTCATCACGATGCGTTGGGCTGCAACGGGGGTCTGCGTGTACTCGACCAGGATATCCACAATGCCGGTGGTGAGTGTACCGGTCATTGGTTGTTCGCGAAATTCGTAGGTGGTACGAGTGCGGTAACTTGGCAGGTTGCCCATGGCTTCGATGGCGGCCTGTACGTCAGGCGCCAGTTCGATGGCCGGTGCATCGGCGAGTGTGTCCAGGCTGACCGTAGGGGTAGGCGCCGGGGTTGGTGTCTGGCTGCCGCAGGCCGCCAACAGGCACACGCTGCCCAACAGTAGCAGGGGCAGCACCCATCGGCTTGCAGCGGTCGGTCGCATCATGGTCTGTTTCGCATCTTTCGCTTGAGGTGTGGCCGGCCCAGGCGAGCGGCACGCAATCATGCGTCACCTGGCATCATTCTGCCTACTGGCATCGTACCCGTCTCCCTGGCTTTTGTCAAGCGCACGGGCCTTTGGATTTTGGATTTTGGATTGGGCGTGTTGGCGTATGGGGTGGTTGCGGCTGGTGGTGAGGTCGAAGAATGACTTCTGGCAATGCGAAGAATGCAAAGGTGTTTTGGCGCTCTCGTACGCTGTAAGTGACTCGCTGCTACTCAGATCCGCGGTGAAGGTCGGGTACGAGCAGGAGTACGAGTAGAATGGTACTCGTACCCGTACTCCTGCGTCACTTCGCTTGAGCGTAACCGTCGATTATGCTCGATCAATGGCTACAGTCGTGGCAAGTGGCCCACTAATAGCGTGCTGCGGCGACCTGGGTGCCCCAGGCGCCGCCCGTATTTGCGAACTCGCCGTACATCCACACCTGGTTCGCGTCACCGCCATCGCGGCAGATGCCGAAGTAGTCGCCCCAGCGACCGCCCGTGTAGGCACTGGCGCCGGCCCGGATCAGAACACTGCCCTGCAAGGTGTGGGCGGCGTCCGCCGCCCGGCGGCCGGTCTGGCGCAGCTGGCCAAACTCCGAGCTGCCGGACCGGCTGAATACCAGGTAGGCGTTGCGGCTGAGGTCGGTCTGGATCGCCGGGAAGAAATAGTAGCGACCTGACGCGCCGTAGGCATTCTGCTGCACGACCGTCTTGCCCGGTACGTCGATTTCATACCACTGAACGACTGCGCGTGCTTCGGCGTCGCCGGACCACGTGTATTTGGATGTATGACAGGTCCACAAACGCTGCGTCGTCCCCACGTATTGAAAGACGGCATGCATCAGGCGGGAGTCGTTGGTCTCCAGCCGGGTGGCTGTGCCTGGTTGCTGGGCGTCGGGCGGCAGGTCATAACTGCGGCACGTCACCGACGCCGAGGTCAGCGACGGTGCACCACCGCTCCAGAAGGCAATCGGGTTGTTGAGTGTCCACAGGGTTAGCTTGTTGCCAGAAGGCCACAGTGCATTGATCATGTAGGCCGCAGGATTGCCGCCCGTACCACGGAAGTGTTTGGCCGGCAGGACCGTAAACGCCAGGGAACTGTCGGGATTGCGCAGTCCCCACAGGTCGTACCAACGAATCGAATGCCCCGCGCCGGTGCCGCCCGCATAGAGCTCGCTTTTGTTCAGGATGCGCAGCTTGCTGTAGACGAAACCACCGCCAATCTGGAACATGTTGCACGTGATGTAGATCCCCTGTGTGTCGAAGCCCAACATCGGATAGTCGGCCCAGTTGTTGGTTGCGGCGCTGCCGTTGACGCTGGCATCCAGCGCCCACACCCAGTAGGCGCCACCCGGATCGCCCGTCTGCGAGACACCCACCATGAGCCACGATCCGGCCGGCGAGGCACGCCGCGCGGCCGCCACCACGATGTAGCGCCCGGCGTAGTGATCGTACGCCAGCTGCGGATCAAAAATCTGGGCGCCGGATGGCAGGACCGGGCTGAACAGGGTGGTCATGTTCGGCCAGCGGAAGAGCAGCGCACCCGACCTGGAGTAACCGGCCAGGTCGGTATTGACCGCCACCAGCACATGGCCGGGACCGACGGCGATGTTGTTATCGGGTGGCTGCCAGCCTGTGGCCGGAATGCCGGCGAAGTTAGCCGTCATGCCAGGTGCAGCCGGTGTGGGACCGGCTGCCATGATACCTGCCGGTTCGACACTACCCGCTTCGGGGAAATCCAGCTCAACGGCGCCCAGGATCGCCTCTTCACCACTGGGGTCAACCTGGGCCTCTTCGCCTGGCAGCAAGGCCTGGGCTGGATCGGCGACGCGGGCTGCCATCTCCAGCTCGCGATACTCACTCATGCTCACCGGAAAACGTGTTACCATCCAGTCGGGGCGGGCCGGACTGGGCGCAAACGCCATCAGTTCTGCGACGGTAACATCAGTCAAACTGCGGCTGGCGCCTTCGACAGCATCACTGCCGGCGCCAAAATAGGTGTCGGTCACGGTAGATTCTCCTGTAGGTTGAATAGTCGAGACGGGAGGTCGTACGTTAGGTGATGTGCCAGCGGCGCTTGCATCGGCCTGGGCACCACCGGAAACAGATTCGTCGGCCACATGTCCTCCCAGCTCAGGTCGTTCGGGCAAGATCGAACGTTCCTTCAGCGTGCGGCGCTCATCCTCTGACACGGGTGATCCGATGCCAATGGTGGCGGGTGGTCCGTCAACCACTGAGTATTCTGCACCACCTGCAGCGGCCGGCACACTGGGCTGGCCCTCGCTGCCGCCAGCACCGGACTGTGCCTTTTTCCTTTTCTTCTTGTCGGGCATGGGTGATTCCTTTACGCTGTGGATACTATCGCGGTTTGAAGTGAGTAAAAACACGCGTACACAGACCCGCACAGGTCGGCCTGGTCCAACACACAGCTCGTGCTGTCCAACTTGACGCCGTCCAGGAATCAGTTGTTACACGCTACCGCTGCCAGGCAGCCAACCCGATCATGGACGAGGTACGAGCGATAGTGCCTCGACAAACACCTGATCGGGACCGGCAGGGTGTTCCAGCCACAGCCGGGCTGCGGGTGCTGTGCTGGCCAGAGGTATGGTATGTGTGGTCCACGCCGGCTGCAGCGTGAACTGCGCTAATTCAGCACCGGCATCACTGCGTATACGCAGCCGCGTGCCAGCCGGGCCACGCGCGGTGATCGTCAAGGTGAGCGGTTGGGCGTTGATGATCTGTAGATCTGCCCGTGGCTGTAGGGCACGTTCGACCTGCTGATCCACCACCTGTCGCGGCCCCCAGCCCGTACCCAACACCAGAAACGGTTCGGCGTCGGGCGGCGGTTGCACCTGGTAGACCGTCAACCTCTCGTCGGAAAATACCGGTGCCTGCTCGTCGAATACGGTCTGGGCGATGGCGGTCGTTGGTTCGCGCTCGCTGGGACCGGGCATCTTGTAGTTGTCGAGCACCACATACTCCACCCCAAGCCAGGCCAGGACGCTGGGCCCAATGCGGCGCAGGTCATCGGTCAGCACGTCAGGGCCGAGGGCGCGTAGCTGCTGCAGCACGGGCACGCGCGTGGTGTACGTGCGCGGGTCGTCGCGGCTGATGTAACCGACGGTCAGCGGCCGGCCGTGCACGGTCTGGTACAGCAGGTAACCAGGCCGGTCCCAGTTCACCGGCAGGTTGAGCACAGCGCCGCTGCCGGGCGTCTGGGCCAGGGTGGTGTACCAGGCCGGCGTGTCGGGCGGTGACACCGGGTAGGGCACCGGCAGGACTTCGAACAGAATCGCGCCGGCCAGCAGCCAGGGTGTCACCAGGCGCAGTCGCCGACGATGGACCAGGCGGGCCAGCAGCCAGGCCACACCCATGCCGGCCAGCACGGCCAATCCCAACATCACCATCACACTGAAGCGGCTGACCGAGCGCGAAATCCGCATGAGCGATAGAGTGTCGTACAGCCAGGCGTAGGGCAGGCGCAGCTGACCCCCACCGGGCAGCACGTCGGTCTGCCCGGCCACGTGCAGGACCGGTCCCAGGGCCAGGACAAAAAACAGGAACGTTGCCGCCAGCCAGAACCACCTGCCGCGCCCGCCGCGCCAGGCACCCAGGACGGCCAGACCCAGCGCCACGAAGCCGACGAACACCGTATATTCGGAGAAACTGCTGGTGAAGGTCCGATCGGCCCAGGTCTGCACGGCCGTTCCCCACCAGGGATGGAAACCGGACGGTGTGACGAAAGCGAGCAGGTCGGCCGACAGGCGCGTGCTCTCGCTGGCTGGCGGCACCATGAAGCTGAATACGCGTGCTTCGCGCACCATGGGGATAAGGATGGGACTGAGGACCAGTACTGTCAGAGCGATACTGGCCAGGGGCATTACCACCACCTGCCACGCCGTGCGCGCAGTGGGACGCTCACCGCTGCGGGCGGCACGCCACAACAGGATAGCCGTTACCCATCCCAGGGCCAGGGCCGTGAGCAGCAAGCAGTAGAACAGGTAGTACCAGTCGCACAGGGCCACCAACACCAGGAAGAGGCCAGCTTTGGCGCTGTCGCGCCAGGTGGAGCGGCCCGCCTGCGCACGCTGCAGCCCCCGCCACAGGTAGAGCGCATAGAATGGAATCCACTGCAGGCTGATCAACTGCATGTGACCCAGCAGATGGGCCAGGTGGTAGGGTGAAAAGGTGAAAATCAGGCCGGCGATGAAGGGTGCTGCCCATGGTACACGTGGACGTGCCGCGGCCAGAACCTGGTACGTGAGCAGGAACGTGCCCAGGCCACCCGCGGCAAACGCCAGCAGCACGGACGCGTTGTAGGCCAGGTACAGGTTGCCCGCCAGTTGTAACGGCAGCGTGACCAGGCCGTTGAAGGGGTTCAACGTATGGAACAGCAGGCTGACGCCCGTTGGTGCGTACAGCAGATCGGTCCACAGCGGATTACGCAGCTGGTCGACCAGGCTTTGTTTGAGCCACCAGAAGTTCCAGAAGTTCTGCCAGCCGTCGAAGCTGTCACCGGGAATGGCTCCGCCCAGGTCGCGCACCAGGGGGTAGGTCAGCACCAGGGTCAGCACCGCATACACCACGAATGCCATCGCAGCACCGACCAGAAACCGCGCTCGCGACACGGTCATTCCCTGCCCTAGCCCGGCAACTGCCGGCGTGCCTGCGCCAGGACGGTTTCGCGCAGGGTAGACGCGCGCGCCAGTAGGGTCACGAGCTGGGTGCGTGCGCTGGCCACGAACGCGGCATCCTGGATGGCTGCCAGGTTGACCTGCACGTTGAGCGCCGCGCCCTGGGCGGCAGCTTCGGCCAGCAGCGCCCCGGTGATGCCGTCCGTCACGGCGTTGGGGTTACCCTGCTCGACGACCTGCAAACACAACTCGAGGGTCTCCACTGCCGCCTCCAACGTTTGCAGAGGCACGACGGTTGCCTGCTGGTATGCCGCCTGGATGGCAAGCTGGCGTTCGTGTTTCTGGTCATCGGTCTCCCTGGGTAGACGAAAGGCCATCATCACCGCGGCAAAGGCCTCGGCATCGGTCGTGGCGAGCGCCAGCAGCCGCAGTCGCAGCGGATCAGCCGCAGCAATGACCTGCTGCATGCTCGTCTCGACCGCGGCGAATTTGGGCCGGCCGGCAGTCAGGCGTGCCACCATCGCCGCCAGTGACGCCGCCAGGGCGGCCACCACGGCCGCCGTGCTGCCGCCACCCGGCGCCGCCGTTTCGGCCGCCAGGGTATCCGAGAACTCGATCAGGGTAAAGTCAGCGTAGCGTTTTGTCATAGTGTGCCGATTCTACCCCATCTGGCGCAATTGTGCCAACAACCGGACAGCCGGTCTCCGGGCGTCCGCCGTCGCCATGGATCACGGTGGATAATGGATGCGCGGTCTATTGGGTATGCCGACTGTTTTGTGGTACAATCACAGGCAGTCAATGGATGCTTGTGCAGGAGGTACGCTGTGCCATTATTCGGACGCGATCGCGGCCGTGGCAAGCCCGACGTGATCGAGGGTTCCCCCGAACCCGCCACCAAACCGGACAGCATGATCGAGCCGGACAGTCAAATTCCCAACGACCTGCCGGTATTGCCGCTGCGGGGCGTCGTCGTCTACCCGATGATGTGGCTGCCACTGACCGTTGGCCAGCCGCGGTCGATTCGCCTCATCGATGCCACCGTGGCCGAGAGCCGGGTCATTGGCCTGGTCACCAGCCGTGACCCCGAGATGGAAGAACCGGCACCCGGTGAATTGTACGAAATCGGCACGGCGGCCGTCGTACACCGTCTCCTGCGCGCACCGGATGGCACTGTGCGCCTGATCGTCCAGGGCCTCGAACGGATCAAGGTTGGACCCTATACCCAAACCGAGCCATTCCTGCGGGCCCAGGTCAGCGCGGCCCTCGATGAGCTCGAAGACACCGTGGAAGTCGAAGCGCTGTCGCGCAACGCACAGGATCTGTTTCGCCGCCTCATCCAACTGGTACCGCACCTGCCGGATGAGCTCGAAATGGCGGCTATCAACGTCGAAGACGCACGGCAGCTGGTCTACCTGATCGCCTCCAGCCTGCGCCTCGAACTGGCCGATGCCCAGGAGATTCTGGAAATCGACCGCGTGCGCGACAAGCTGGTCAAGCTCAACCAACTCCTGGCCAAAGAGCTGGAAGTGCTGGAACTGGGACGCAAGATTCAGTCGGAAGCCCAGTCCGAAATGGAAAAGATGCAGCGTGAGTTCTATCTGCGCGAGCAGCTGAAAGCCATTCAGAAGGAGTTGGGCGAAGACGACGAACAGACCGCCGAGGTACGCGAGCTGGAAACCCGCATCAGCGAGGCCGGCATGCCGGAGGAGGCCAACAAAGAGGCGCTGCGCGAGCTGGACCGCCTGCGCAAGATGCCGCCGCAGGCTGCCGAGTACGGCGTGATCAAAACCTACCTCGATTGGATGGTGAGCCTGCCCTGGAACAAGACCACGGAGGACCACCTCGACATCGCCCATGCCCGCGCCGTCCTGGACGAAGATCATTACGACCTGAAGGAGATCAAGGAGCGCATCCTCGAATTCCTGGCCGTGCGCAAACTGCGTGTCGAGCGTAGGAGCCAGGGGCTGGACATCGATGAATCACCGCGCGACCAGATCCGCAAGGAGCGCGAAGGGGTCATCCTCTGTTTCGTCGGGCCACCGGGCGTCGGCAAGACCAGCCTGGGTCTCTCGATTGCCCGTGCCATGGGACGTACCTTCGTGCGCCTGGCCCTCGGCGGCATCCACGATGAGGCCGAGATTCGCGGTTTTCGCCGCACCTACATCGGCTCGATGCCGGGGCGCATCATGCAGATGCTGCGGCGCGTCGAGACCAAAAACCCGGTTTTTATGCTCGATGAAGTGGACAAGCTGGGGCGCGATTTCCGCGGCGACCCATCATCGGCCCTGCTGGAGGTTCTGGACCCCGAGCAGAACAGCGAGTTTCGTGATCACTACCTGGATGTGCCGTTCGATCTCTCACAGGTGATGTTCATCACGACGGCCAACTGGCTGGAGACGATTCCCGAGCCCCTGCTCGACCGCATGGAAATCCTGCAGCTGTCAGGCTACACGGAGCTCGAGAAAGTCAAGATCGCCCAGGGTTATCTGATCCCGCGCCAGATTCGCGAAAACAGCCTGCGCCCGGGTGAAGTAACCATCGAAGAGGCCGCGCTGCACAAGATCATCAGTGACTACACGCGCGAAGCGGGCGTGCGTGCCCTCGAGCGCCAGATCGGCAAGATCTGCCGCAAAGTGGCGACACAGGTGGCAGAAGTAGGGACCACGGATGGTGCAGAGTTCAAGCCGGTGGTGGTGACACCGGAGAATCTGAGCGACCTGTTGGGCAAAGCACGCTTCTACAACGAAGTGGCTGAACGCACCGAGCGGCCCGGTGTTGCAACCGGTCTCGCGGTCACGGCCGTGGGTGGGGATATCCTCTTCATTGAAGCGACACGTATGAGCGGCGGCAAAGGGTTCACTGTGACCGGCCAGCTGGGTGAGGTCATGAAAGAATCGGCCCAGGCGGCCCTCAGTTTCGTGCGCTCCATGGCCAAAGACCTGGCCGTCGACGAGGAGTTCTTCAGCCGCAGCGACATTCACCTGCACATCCCCGCCGGCGCAGTGCCCAAGGACGGACCCTCCGCCGGTGTCACCATGGCGACGGCCCTGGCTTCGCTGCTGACCGGGCGTCCGGTGCGTGCCAACGTGGGCATGACGGGTGAAATCACCCTGCGCGGCCAGGTTCTGCCCATCGGCGGGGTGAAGGAAAAGGTGCTGGCCGCAGCGCGTGCCGGCCTGGATACGGTGATCTTGCCCAAACGCAATGAACCTGACCTGGACGACCTGCCGGAGGAAGTGCGCAACAAGATGTCGTTCGTGTTGGTCGAATCGGTCGCCGACGTGTTCGATCATGCCTTGTGCCCACCCGTGCTGGCAATCGACCCGGTCATCACCGATGCGCCGGTGGCACCACTGCCGGCTTAAGAACAAACGCTTTACAGAATAACAATTGGACGTATGTCCAGAAATATGCTATACTTTGTCGAATCCTGGACCGGACGTGGGAGATTGTGAGCGTCCGCAAGGGTTCTAGTAATGAAGGAGATGTGTTTTTAGTTTGGCATCGAAGAAATTGAAGCGCCAATGGCGCCTGATGGACCTCCATCTGCATACGCCAGCGTCGGCCGACTGGCAGGAACCGGGGGTCGCCTATTTGGATTGGCTGCAGAAGGCCGAGGCGCGTGGTCTCGACGTTGTGGCCATTACGGATCACAATACGGTTTCCGGTGTGGCCCGGCTGCGCCAGGAAATCGAGCGGCTGCACTGGCTGGAACAAAACGGCCGTCTGCAACCGCAGGAAAAAAAGACGCTGGATGAGTATCGGCGGATCGGCAACAAAATTCTGGTTCTGCCCGGGTTCGAGTTTACTGCCACATTTGGATTTCATGTTCTGGCCATTTTTCCGCCAGAAACCTCGGTACGTGCTCTGGAGCTGCTGCTGCTGCGCCTGAACGTACCGCCAGGCAAACTCGATTTGGGTTCGACCGAAGTGGGTGCCAGTGCCGACGTGCTGACGGCGTACCGGTTGATCGACGAAGCAGGTGGTCTGGCCATCGCAGCGCACGCCAATTCGACCCATGGTGTGGCGCTGCGCGATTTTCCCTTTGGCGGGCAGACCAAAATCGCGTACACGCAGGATCCCCATTTGCATGCGTTGGAGGTCACCGATCTGGACAGTCGCAGCCGGCGGTCGACGGCCAAGTTTTTTGACGGCTCCAAGCCCGAATATGCCCGGCGCATGCACTGCATCCAGGGTTCGGACGCCCATCGTTTGCATCGTCACCCCAGCGAGAAGCACTTGCTGGGCGTGGGTGACCGCGTCACCGAAATCTTCATCCCTGAGGTATCGTTCGAGGCCATTGCCGAGGTCCTCAAGGGCAGCGATTTCGCCTGCACGCGCCCGTACCGGCCCAAGAAGGAACCCTTCGACTACATTGCGGCCGCGCGGGACCAGGGTCCCACCATCGTGCAGTCGTTCCACGAAAACTGGGCACGGCACGGTGGGCGGATGCACGCGATTCTGTGCGATATGGTGGCGTTTGCCAATACCAACGGTGGCACCGTTTATGTGGGCGTCAGTGCCACGCGCAAGGGCCAGCCGGTGGGGGTCGACATGCCCGATGACGCCATTGCGACCCTGCGCAGCGAAGCCCAGCGCACGATTGTGCCACCGCTCGATGCGACATTCGACGTGCTCGAATCACAGGGCCGGCCGGTGGTGCGGGTGATGGTGCCGGAGGGCAAGGATAAACCGTACTGCCTGGACGACAGCAAGATTTACGTACGGCAGGAAGCCGAAACCAGCATGGCGGTGCGTGACGAAATCGTCCAGCTCGTGCGCAGCACGTTGAAGGAACAGCTGCGAACCGAATTGGCGGCGGAGCTGGCGACCGACGCCAAGCCTGCGACCAAATCCCCAGCGCGACGTGGGCGACGTGCCGCGGCGGTGCCGCCCAGCGAGGTTGTGGCCGAGCCGATCCTACCGGTGGAACCTGCGGTCGAGCCTGAAGCGGCTACGACCGAGGTCGAAGAGGGTGAGCTGGAGCTGATCGAGGATCAGGCGCTGGCCAATCCTGCACCCAAGGTGGGTGTCGAGATTCTGAACGGCGAACAGGGCAAACCAAAACAGAGCCACGTCATCCGCGATCTACGTAACGGCATGGTCATTCGCAATGTGACCCGTAAGTCGGCGCGCAAATTGTGGAGTTACGCCATTTCACAGTATGAAACGAACCCAATCGACATCGAAAAGGTTCAGTGGCGTGGCGACATTGGTTTGTGGCAGGCGAGCAAGCGGGCCGGCAAAATCCGTTACGACCTGGTGCAGCGTGCCGAGGACGGTTTGCACGTCTATTACGGCGTTACTGAGGACGGCATGGACGGTCCCTGGCGCCAGTTCCTGGTAGAAGAGGACCGCAAGTAGGAGGTGCTGCCGTCACCGTTGTGCCCGGCACGGCTATGACGGCAGCACGTACATAACGACCACCACGGCCACCACCCACAGCATGACATCGATCAGCAGCGGCCGGTCGCGCAGCAGCAGCTCTTCGGGCGCGCCACCTTCCCCTTTGACGTGAATCAGATAGAGGTAACGGAACAGTCCATACAGGACGAAGGGGATCGTCAGCATCATGGAATGGTTGAGCGGCACGTTGGGCGCGGAAAAGGTGTACAACGAGTAGGCCATGACGATGGTCGACGTGACCAGTGCAATCATCTCATCGATGAAGCGCAGGTTGTAGTTCTCCAGGCTGGCGCGATGGCTGGAAGCTTTGCCTTCCAGCAGAATGAGCTCGTGCCGTCGTTTGCCCATGACGATGAACAGGGCCAGCAGGATCATACAGACATACAGCCACGGCGAAAACCGTTCGACGTCGATGACGGCCACACCGCCGGCCACACGTAATACGAACCCGCTGGCGAGCACCAACAGATCGACGATGACCACGTGTTTGAGGTAAAAGGTGTACGCCAGGGTCAGCAGCAGGTAACTGGTGAGAATAGCACCAAAGGCCGGGCTCATCCAGAACGCCACCGGCAAACAGATGACGACGAACACCACCGCCGCGGCCACGGCCAGCCACGGGGGGAGAATGCCCGCCGCCAGGGGCCGGTGCCGTTTGGTGGGGTGCTCGCGGTCTTTTTCGATGTCGACCAGGTCGTTGATGAGGTAGGTCGCACTCGAAATCAGGCAAAAACAGATGAAGGCGACCGTCGTGCGCAGAAAGAGCGTCGGCTCGAACAGTTTGCCATCGAACAACAGGGCGGCATAGACGAAGCCGTTTTTCGTCCACTGGCGCGGGCGCATCGTTTTGAGCAGGGCCCGGGCAATCATCAGGAAGCCCGGTTTGGATGAAGTTTGTGCCAGGTCGGTCATAGGCAAAAATCTTACCGTAAACCGGCAGGTTCGTCAACTGGCACACGTACCGAATGCGGAGTCGAACCCAGCGTGACGCCAAAACTACGCCTGGATGCCTATCTCGTCGCGGCCGGCCTGGCCGCCAACCGCTCGCAGGCGCAAGGTCTGATTCTGGCCGGGCGCGTGCGCGTGGCGGGCGCTGTCGCCGACAAACCGGGCCGCCTGGTGGCCGGCGACGCAGCCGTATCGATCGAGCCCGCCGCCGCATACGCCAGTCGGGGCGGGCACAAGCTGGCGCATGCCCTGGAAACCTTTCAGGTCGACGTGCGCGGCCTGGTCTGTGCCGACGTCGGCGCCTCGACCGGGGGTTTCAGCGACTGCCTCTTGCAGCGTGGGGCCGCGCACGTCTTCGCCATCGACGTGGGTTACGGACAGCTGGCCTGGACGCTGCAGCAGGACTCCCGGGTGACCGTGCTGGACCGGAGCAACGTACGTTACCTGGCCCATCTGCCCGGCGACGTGCACGTCGACCTGGTTACGATCGACGTCTCCTTCATCGGCCTCGGCCTGGTTCTCCCGGTCGTGCGGCACTGGCTGGCCGAACCGGCGCGGGGTGGCATCATCGCCCTGATCAAGCCGCAGTTCGAAGCGGGTCGCAAGCAGGTCGGCAAAGGGGGCGTGATCCGTGACCCCGCAGTCCACCGCGCCGTCCTGACCCAGGTTCTCAGCGCCGCCGCCGCCGAAGGCCTGGCCGTTCTCGGTCTGACCACCTCACCCATCACAGGTCCCGCCGGCAACACCGAATTCCTGGCCTGGCTGCGCCCCGGCGTGGGGACGGGTGATATCGCCGCAATGGTGGCCGCCTGCGTGCCAGCGGGCCAAGCCGCACCCGAAACCAACGAAACACCACCAGCGCCCCCTGACACCGACAGCCTTGCGACCGCAAAACCCCAACCTCCAACCCCCAACCCCTAAATCCCATCCCCAAACAAGCCGCTCCCACGAATTTGACAAACCCTCGCTCGCGCAATATAATGTCAGCTTGCGCGTAACGCGCCTATTGTACTTGAAGACCATGTTGGGCATTGTGACGCAACCCATCCGTGGAGGGACTGGGTCTACTACGACTTAGGCCGCACGATGGGTTATTTATTGTTGGGCAGCATCGGCACGACCTCATTTTTTGGGCGCTGCCCAGGTTCATATGCGTGTTGAAGGAGAAGACGGCGCATGACTAACACTGTCGTGGATGCGCGGGCACACACGGGTGCCAATGGCTCGGGTCCGGCGGCCCTGGGATCGAACCGGTCTCTGGGTGTGCGCAAGAATTATGGTCGCATACCGGACGTTCACCCGCTTCCAGCTTTGATCCAGGTCCAGCTCGAAGCGTTCGAATGGTTCAAATCGGAAGGCCTGCGCGAGCTGTTCGAAGAGATTTCGCCTATCGTCAGTTTCAATAAACAATTAGAGTTACATTTTGGTGAATTCTGGTTTGGTGAGCCAAAACATTCGGAGAAGGAATGTCGTGACCGCGACATGACCTACGCGGCGCCGCTGTGGGTCAAGGTACGCCTGATCAATAAGAGCACGGGCGAGATTCCGGAGCAGGAAGTCTTCATGGGGGACTTCCCGCTCATGACCGAGAATGGCACGTTCGTCATCAATGGTGCGGAACGTGTCGTCGTCAGCCAGTTGATCCGTTCACCGGGTGTCTATTTTAAGGTCGAAGAAGACCGCACCACAGGCCGCGAGCTGTGTGCCGCCAAACTGATCCCCAGTCGTGGGGCCTGGCTCGAATTCGAGACGAGCAAACGCGACGTGGTCTCGGTGAAGGTCGACCGCAAGCGCAAGCTGCCGGTGACGGTCCTGCTGCGCGCCATCGGTTTTGGCAGCGACGAAGAAATCCTGTCGCTCTTCCAGGAGATCGACACGGTGCCGGATCACCCCTACATCGCCTCGACGATCGAGCGCGATCCAACCTCGACGCCCAACGTCTCGGATGCCGAACGTGGCGTCAAGGAGGCTTTGTTGGAATTCTACAAGAAGCTGCGGCCGGGCGATCCGCCGACCGAAGAGAATGCGCGCAACTTCTTGCAGAACCTGTTGTTCGTGCCGCGCCGCTACGACCTGGGCCGGGTGGGGCGCTACAAGCTCAACAAACGCCTCGAACTGCCGGTACCCCTGAGCACGCGCATTTTGACCAGGGACGACCTGGTGGCCGTCATCCGGCGCATGATTCAGATCAACAACGGGGTGTTCCAGCAGGACGATATCGATCACCTGGGCAACCGGCGGGTGAAGACGGTGGGTGAACTGATCCAGAACCAGCTGCGCATCGGCCTGCTGCGCATGGAACGTGTCGTGCGCGAGCGCATGAGCACCCGTGATCCAGAGCAAATCACACCGCTGGGCTTGATCAACATTCGCCCCGTGGTGGCGGCCACGCGCGAGTTCTTTGGCGGCAGCCAGCTCAGCCAGTTCATGGACCAGACCAACCCCCTGGCCGAGCTGACCCACAAGCGCCGCTTGAGCGCACTCGGCCCCGGCGGCCTGCGGCGTGAGCGTGCCGGCTTCGATGTGCGCGACGTCCATCACAGCCACTACGGGCGTATCTGCCCGATCGAAACGCCTGAAGGGCCCAACATCGGCCTCATCGGCTCGATGGCTTCCTTTTCGCAGGTCAACGAGTACGGCTTCATCGAGACGCCTTATCGTCGTGTGCTCAGCCAGGTGTCCAACGATGCCGAGTCGCTGACCGGTCGTACCCTGCGTGAGCGCCTGGTCGATCCCATGACCAAAGAAGTAATCGCCGAGACCGATACCGTGCTCGACGACGACCTGGCGGCGTTGATTGCCACGTACGCCGAGGCGTATCCCGAGGTGCGGATCAAGCCGCACGCGACGGAAGACGTAGTCTACCTGGCGGCCGATGAAGAGGACCGGTATTCCATTGCCCAGGCCAGCGCGGCCATGAACCGGCGCGGTGAGTTCGTCAACCCGCGCGTGTCGGCACGTCGTGGCAATGACTTCCTGTTCGAGGCACCCGAGCGCATCGAATACATGGACGTTTCACCCAAACAGAGCGTCAGTGTCTCGGCGGCGTTGATTCCCTTCCTCGAACACGACGATGCAAACCGCGCGTTGATGGGCTCGAACATGCAGCGCCAGGCTGTGCCGCTCCTGCGTCCGGAGGCGCCGATTGTGGGTACCGGCATGGAATACCAGGCTGCGATCGACTCGGGACAGGTCGTGATTGCGCGTTATCCCGGCGAAGTCGTGAGCGTCACCGGCACCGATATCGTCGTCTTGGAGGAAGACGGCACCCGCCGCACTTATCCGATGCGTAAGTACAACCGCTCCAACCAGTCGACCTCGATCGACCAGCGGCCGGTGGTGCGTAAGGGCGAGTGGGTCGTGACCGGATCGGTGTTGGCCGACTCGAGCTCGACCGAGATGGGTGAACTGGCCCTGGGTCAGAACGTATTGGTGGCGTTCATGAGCTGGGAAGGTGGCAATTACGAGGACGCCATCCTGATCAGCGAGCGCCTGGTGATGGAAGACAAATACAGCTCCATCCACATCGAAAAACACGAGGTCGAGGCACGCGATACCAAGCTCGGCCCGGAAGAAATCACACGCGACATTCCGAACGTCGGTGAAGATGCACTGAAGGACCTGGACGAAGAGGGTATCATTCGTATCGGCGCCGAAGTGGGGCCGGGTGATATCCTGGTCGGCAAGATTACCCCCAAGGGCGAGACTGAACTGACGCCCGAGGAGAAGCTGCTGCGCGCCATCTTCGGCGAGAAGGCCCGCGAGGTCAAGGATAGCTCGCTGCGCCTGCCGCACGGCGAAAAGGGGAAGGTGGTCGACATCAAGGTCTTCTCACGCGATGATTACCGCGACCTGCCCGCCGGCGTCGAGAAGATGGTCCGCGTCAGTGTCGCACAGCGCCGTAAGCTGATGGAAGGCGACAAGATGGCCGGCCGCCATGGCAACAAGGGTGTCATCTCCAAGATCGTGCCGGTGGAAGACATGCCCTATCTGGAGGATGGGCGTCCCGTCGACATCATCCTCAATCCCCTGGGCGTGCCGGCCCGTATGAACATCGGCCAGGTGCTGGAAACGCACCTGGGCTGGGCGGCCAACCGGCTCGGTTTCCGCGTCACGACCCCGGTCTTCGATGGCGCGCGCGAGCGCGAGATCGAGGCCGAGTTGGCACGGGCCTGGTTGATCGACCTGGCCTGGCGCCAGGCGACCCGGGATGCCTGGGAATGGGTGCACGCCCAGGACCTGCCCGCCGATTCGCTGGTGGATGACAGCGATGCACGCCGCCGTTACCTGGTGAATACGCTCGCAGCCCAGGGCTACGACCCCGAACGGGTGTACCGGGAGGATGTTTACGCGCGTCGTGCTGTGCTGCAGCAGTGGCTGCACGCCCGCGGGTACGATCCGGGTGCGCTGCTCATCTTCGAAGAGGATACCCGTTCGCGCCCGGCGCGTGACGAAGCCGATGAGTTGGCCATCGAAACCTGCCTGCGCGAGTGGGTCCGTTATTACCAGGCTGCCCTGGCGGAGGACGAGGACGGCGAAGCCACATGGACACCGGTCGACATCGATGCCCTGGCACGCGCCGAGGTGCTGGAAGCCGCCGAGGCCCTGAGCAAACGGACGGACTGGCCATTGCCCACGACGGGCAAGATGATCGTGCGTGATGGCAAGACCGGTGAGCCGTTCGACCGGTCGGTGACCGTCGGCATTATCAACATGCTCAAGCTGGCCCACCTGGTCGAAGACAAGGTCCACGCGCGTTCCACCGGCCCGTACTCGCTGGTGACGCAGCAGCCGTTGGGTGGTAAAGCTCAGTTCGGTGGACAGCGCTTTGGTGAAATGGAGGTCTGGGCCCTGGAAGCGTACGGTGCTGCGCACATCCTGCAGGAAATGTTGACCGTCAAATCGGACGATGTGACCGGTCGGGTGAAAACGTACGAAGCGATTGTCAAGGGTGAGCCCATTGCGGCCCCAGGTGTACCGGAATCGTTCCGGGTGCTGGTCAAGGAGCTTCAATCCTTGGGCCTGGCCGTCGAGGTCATCAACGAGAAGGACGAAGTCATTCAATTCGGCAAAGAAGATACCGACGAGCGTCTGCCCAAGCTGGGTTTCAGCCTGAGCCTGCCAGGCCCGATGGCGGGGCGTGATTAGGGATTGACGGGGGACAACGTGGAAGTCAACGATTTTGATGCGATTCGAATCAGTCTGGCGTCACCGGAACAGATCAGGTCGTGGTCACACGGCGAAGTTCTGAAGCCTGAGACCATCAATTACCGCACGCTGCGACCAGAACGCGACGGGTTGTTTTGTGAGAAGATCTTTGGGCCGACGAAGGATTGGGAATGTTACTGCGGTAAATACAAACGCGTTCGCTACAAGGGTATCAAATGTGACAAATGCGGTGTCGAGGTGCTGCCCAGCCGGGTGCGCCGCGAGCGCATGGGCCACATCGAGCTGGCTTCCCCGGTCAGCCACATCTGGTACGTCAAGGGAGTCCCCAGTCGCCTGGGGCTGCTGCTCAACATCTCGCCCCGCAACCTGGAGCGGGTGCTCTATTTTGCCCAGTTCATCGTGACGCGGGTCGATGAGGAAGCCCGCGCGCGGGCGGTGCAGCGCCGCGACCGCGAGCTGGCCATGAAACTCACCCGCCTTGACACTGAGCTGCAGGCCAAGATCGGCGAATACGATCACAAACTCACCGACGCGCTGCTGAAGCTGGACGAAGAAGAGAGCAAACGCCTGGCCGAATTCGACGAAATGACGGCCCGCGCGACCAATGATGCCATGAGCCTGGCCAGCAGTCTGCAGCGCGAGTTCGAAGGGCAGTCGGGCAAGCCGGCTGGCCGTGCCATTACCCTACCCTGGATGAGCGACCCCCTGCTCGCGGCCGGCGAGATGGTCGATCGCGCGGCACTGGCTGCGTTGAACGATTCGGTGCAAGGGCGCTTGAGCCAGCTCAAGGAAGACAGCGAGCGTGACAAAGCCAATGCCAGCCTGGTGATTGCCGCCAAACGCGATCGCCTGCGCCACGACGTGGCAGGCAAGACCGAGACGACCCAGCGTGACGTCGAGCGCCAGAAGGATGAACTGCGCACTGCCCACGACCACGACATTGCCGAGATGCGCAGTATCAAGGAACTGGAACTGCTGACCGAAACCCGCTACCGTGAGCTGCAGGAACGATGGAGCAGTCTGTTCGACGCAGCCATGGGTGCCGAGGCCATTCGTGACGTGGTTGCCCGCATCGACCTGAATCGTATGGCCAAAGAACTGCGGCATGAAATTCGCATGACCAAATCGAAGCAGCGGCGCAAAAAGGCGGCCAAGCGCCTGCGCGTGGTCGAGGCCTTCCGCAAGTCGGGCAACCGGCCGGAGTGGATGATCCTGACGGTGCTGCCGGTGATCCCGCCTGACCTGCGTCCTATGGTGCAGCTCGACGGCGGCCGCTTCGCCACCAGCGACCTGAACGACCTCTACCGGCGCGTCATCAACCGCAACAACCGCCTGCGCCGTCTGTTGGAGCTTGGTGCACCGGATGTGATCGTACGCAACGAAAAACGTATGCTGCAGGAAGCGGTCGACAGCCTGATCGACAACGGACGCCGTGGTCGTGCCGTGAGCCGCAGCGGCAAGCGCAAACTGAAGAGCCTCAGCGACATGCTCAAGGGCAAACAGGGGCGCTTTCGCCGAAACCTGCTGGGCAAACGTGTCGACTACTCGGGTCGTTCGGTCATCGTCATTGGTCCAACGCTGGCTTTGCACCAGTGCGGACTGCCCAAAAAAATGGCGCTCGAACTGTTCAAGCCATTCGTCATGCGGCGGCTGGTGGAGTGCAACTATGCACACAACATCAAAAGCGCCAAACGCCTCGTCGACCGCCTGAGTCCCGAGGTGTGGGACGTCCTGGAAGAGGTCACGCACGACCGGCCGGTGCTGCTCAACCGCGCACCTACGCTGCACCGCCTGGGCATCCAGGCCTTCGAAGTGGTGCTGATCGAGGGCAACGCGATCCAGATTCACCCGCTGGTGTGCAGCGCTTTCAACGCCGACTTCGACGGTGACCAGATGGCCGTGCACGTGCCGTTGAGCGCCGAGGCCGTGCGCGAGGCGCGCGAGCTCATGCTTTCGTCGCACAACCTGCTCAAGCCGGCCAGCGGGGAACCGATCGTTGGTCCCTCCAAAGATATGGTGCTGGGCGTCTACTGGCTGACCACCGAAAAACCGGGCGCGCGCGGCGAGGGCAAGGCCTTCACCGACATGGACGAAGTCAAGCTGGCATATGAGCTGGGCAAAGTCGACCTGCGGGCGCGTATCAAGCTGCGCTACGCAGACTGGCTGGATGGCGTGTCACTGGAAATGCTGCGCCTGTCGGCGGGTGTGCACGCATCCCTGATCTCGGCCCATGTCTCGAGTGTTGGCCAGCTGGTCCACGAGATGCAGGCGAACCGGTCCATGCTGATGGCGCTGCCAGGTGTGGGTGTGCAGGGACTGGAAGAGGCCCGGGCCAAGCTGATGCGCCTCGGTGTGGTTGCCGAGCAGGCGCGTGCCCGCGGCATGATGGAAACGACGGTTGGGCGCGTGTTGTTCAACATGAACCTGCCCCGCGAACTGCGCTACGTCAACAAGGTGATGGACAAGGGGTCTGTCAACGGGGTGGTGGCCGACTGCTACCAGCGCCTGGGCCTCGATGCCACAGCCGAACTGGTGGACAAGATCAAAGAACTGGGCTTCCAGTACGCAACCCGCAGCGGCATGACCATTGCGGTCAGCGATATCCAGGTGCCGGACGTGAAGCAGCAAATCCTGCAGCAGACCACGGCCGAAGTGGAAAAGGCCGAACGTCAATACCGGCGCGGTTTGATCACCGAAGAAGAACAGTACAACCGGGTGGTCGAGCTGTGGACGCGTGCCACGGACGATATCACCGAAGCGGTGAAGAAGCAGCTCGACCCACTGGAGGGCCTGGGTGCGATGGCCACGAGTGGTGCCACGAAGGGTGGTGTGACCCCGATCCGCCAGCTGGCCGGCATGCGCGGCCTGATGGCTGACCCGTCGGGGCGCATTATCCCGCTGCCCATCCGCTCGAACTTCCGCGAAGGGCTGACGGCACTCGAGTATTTTTTGAGTACCCACGGTGCACGCAAGGGTCTTGCCGACACCGCGCTGCGCACCGCCGATGCCGGTTACCTGACGCGTCGGCTGGTCGACGTTGCCCAAGACGTCATCATTACGGAAGATGACTGCGGTACCCAATCCGGCATCTGGATCGAAGCCCGCAGCAGCAAGGATATCGGCGAAGCGTTTGGGGAGCGCATCCTGGGCCGTTATGCGGCCGGTCCGATGCTGGATCCCAAGTCGGGTGAAGTCCTGGTAGCCCGCGGTCAGATGATCGACGAAACGGCGGTCGCAGCTGTGCAGGCGGCGAAGGTCCCGCGCGCCTTTGTGCGCTCACCCCTCGTGTGCGAAACGTCGTTTGGCCTGTGTGCGACCTGCTACGGCCGCGACCTGGCACGTGGCGGCATCATCGGGTCTGGTGAGGCGGTGGGCATCATTGCGGCACAGTCAATCGGTGAGCCGGGCACCCAGCTCACCCTGCGCACGTTCCACACTGGTGGTGTGGCGGGCGCCGAGGACATCACGCAGGGTCTGCCGCGCGTCGAAGAGCTGTTCGAGGCGCGTAATCCCAAGGGCGAAGCGGTCATTGCCGAGATCGACGGTGTGATCGACATCTACTGGGAGGGTGAGCTGCGTATGCTGAAGGTCACCCATACCGAGGTCACGGCGCGCCAGGTCACTATCCCGCGCAACTACCGGCTGGCAGTCGAATCCGGGGATCGGGTGCAGGAAGATACGCCGTTGGCCATTGCCCTGCACGAAGAAACTGGCGAGCCGTTGCCCATCACGGCAGGCATGGACGGTCACGTCTTTGTCGAGGAAACGGAAGAGGGTTGGCAGACTACCGTGCGACGTGAGGATGTGCAGGTGTGGGAACAGCCAATCCCGCCCAGTGCGCGCCTGCGCGTCGACCGGGGTGACGTGGTGAAAGCGGGCCAGCAGCTCACCGAAGGGGCCAAGAACCCCAGGGAAGTGCTGCGGATCCAGGGGCGCGACGCGGCCAACATGTACCTGGTTGAAGAGGTGCAGAAGGTCTACCGGTCCCAGGGTGTCAACATTCACGACAAACACATCGAAGTCGTCGTGCGCCAGATGCTGCGCAAGGTGCGGGTCCGGGCCACCGGTGACAGTGAGATGCTGCCCGGCGAGCTGGTCGATCGCTTCCGCTTCGACCAACTGAACCGGCGCCTTGCCGACCGTGGCCGCACCCCTGCGCGTGGGGAGACGGTTCTGCTGGGTGTGACCAAGGCATCACTTAACACCGAAAGTTTCCTGGCAGCGGCATCGTTCCAGGAGACGACGCGGGTGTTGACAGAGGCTGCCGTACGCTCGGCGCAGGACGATCTGCGTGGTTTGAAAGAGAACGTGATTATCGGTAAATTGATCCCGGTCGGGACGGGTTTCAACCGCGAGCGCCGGCGCGTGACCGGGGATGGACACATCGACGCCACCGCCGAGGAAGCGGCCCTGGCCGAACGGGGTACCGTGGCCGAACACGGCGACGTCGAGGCCGAAGCCGATTGACCGTCGCCCAAAGCGGGGGGACACCTCAAATGTGTCCCCCCGCTTTTTGTTGTACGGCACTCGTCAATGTTGCACTTACCACAAAATCGAGTAGAATGATTATAACAAGTTCTTAGAATTTGTCCGGTCGGGTTGCCTATTGACCCTCTCGTGCGCCGGGTCCTGAGCCCCCGGTGGGCTCGTAACACAGCGACGAGAGCACGGTGAAGACTTCGGAAGATACGCCAGCTTTCCGAAGTCTTCCTGTTTTTGGGGAGTTGGGAGTAGGGGTAGGGTGTAGGGGTAGGGTGTAGGGGTAGGGTCACCCTACCCCTACACCCTACCCCTACTCCGAAATTTGACCAACCACGCTCCCTGCGCTATAATGACCCGTCGCTGACAGGGCTGGCACACAATGCCAGCCTCCAGCATCCGCCTCGCTCCCACCTTGCTGCTGGCAGGGCACGGGAATGGCGCCGGTGAGGGCCTCAGGCCTGGCGCGCGGGCGGTTTTGTGTTGCCTGAGGTCTATTCTGGAGGATCGACTTGCCTACCATCAATCAGTTGGTTCGCCGCGGGCGCAAGCCCATGAAGGCGAAAGAAAAGGCACCGGCCCTGCGCTTCTCACACAATGCGCTAACCGGCCGCAACAGCCGGATCAAGACCGGCAATCCGTTCAAACGCGGGGTGTGCACCCAGGTGCGTACGACCACGCCGAAGAAACCGAATTCGGCCCTGCGCAAGATTGCGCGCGTGCGCCTGACCAACCACATCGAAGTGACGGCCTATATCCCAGGTGAGGGGCACCGCCTACAGGAACACTCCGTGGTTCTCGTACGCGGTGGTCGTGTCAAAGACCTGCCCGGTGTGCGTTATCACATCGTACGCGGCGCCCTGGACAGCACCGGCGTCGACAACCGTAAACGCGGTCGTTCCAAGTACGGCACCAAACGTCCCAAACCCGGGGCAGCGCCGGTCAAGGGCAAGAAGTAATCAGGTGTTTGTGAGGCCCTGAACCAACCCTGGCCTGAGGAGATAAGTCATGTCACGACGCAAACGTGCGATTCGGCGCCCAGTAACGCCGGATGCCCGCTACAACAGTGAAACCGTATCGCGCTTCATCAACCGGATTATGGAACGCGGTAAAAAGAGTGTGGCCGAACGTATCGTCTACACGGCGATGGATATCATCGAAGGGCGTACTAAAAAGCCGCCGATCGATACGTTCGACCTGGCGCTGCGTAATGCCACGCCAAGCATCGAGGTGAAGCCCCGCCGCGTCGGTGGTGCCACGTACCAGGTGCCGGTCGAGATCGAGCCCGATCGTCGCAGTGCCCTGGCCATGCGCTGGCTCGTGGCCGCCGCGCGCAATCGCCCGGGACGCACCATGGCCGAAAAACTGGCCGCTGAGCTGCTGGACGCGGCCTCCAACCAGGGCGCGACCATCAAGAAGAAGGAAGATACGCACAAGATGGCCGAGGCCAACCGTGCCTTTGCCCATTACCGCTGGTAAACCGGCTAACTTGCGACTATGCATGT
>CAZXQZ010000018.1:17906-34898 GCA_964642445.1 uncultured Anaerolineae bacterium | reverse complement strand
CGCACAACCAGGGGATGCAGCTCCCAGACTGCGCCGTGGTACTGTGGGATGCCGCCGATCCAGCCCAGGACGGTGCCGTCGCCGGCGCGTGCCACGCGGCAGATTTTGCCGGGTTCCAGCGCCTCGGTCACTTCGGCCAGGGCCGATGCGAGATCGGGCCAGGCGCGCGGCCAGTGCTGGCGGAAACCTTCGACCAGGAGCATGGCGGCTTGCTCAACCGCCTGGGTGTCGTCGGATTGCAGGTCGGTGATTATCATCATTCACCGCACAGACGCCGGATGGCCGCCGCCAGCGCGGGGTTGACGGTGAAATGTTGCTCGAGGAAGGCCAGGATCGCCGCGGCTGAGGCGGGTGTTTGGTCGTAGCCCTGGATGAACTGCGGCAGCAAGCGGGCCAGGCCTGGAAAACGGACCTCGAAACGGCGCTCGCCGGCAAAGGGGTCGCGTAAGGCCGGCTGCTCGGTCTCGATCTGTGCGGCCAGATCGAGCACCCGATCGACCGCATACTGCTGGACGAAACGCGCCGCCGACAGTCGCTCTCCACGCCGGTAACGGCCCAGGCCGACGTAGAGATTGGTCAGGGCTTCGCCCAGCAGCCACTCGGTGGAACGTGGGTTGGGTGTTGACGGCAGCGATGCTGGCTGCGCAATCGTTTCGTCGATCCCGGCCTCTTTCCAGACGATGCGACCCGGCGCAAACGGAATCGCGGCCAGCTCGGCCGGCTCGAAGACGGCAAACTCGCAGAAGATGCCGTCGGCAAAGAGCAGTTTGTAGCCGTCGACCGTGTTACGAAACGCGTAGGCCACGGGTGCAACTGCCTCCAACCAGTCGAGGTTCTCGACGAAGCGGTCCTTCTGTCCTTCGCGCACGATGGCGAAAAAGTCGAGATCGGAAAATTCGTCCAGCCGCGTCCGCTCGAGTCCCACCGAGCCCAGGCCAATCAGGGCCAGGGCCTGGCCCGTCTGCAATAGGGAACGACCGATGTCGTCGAGGCGCGCGATGAAACCCTTCGGGTCTGCCAGACCCGAAGGGTTTGCGATCGCGTCAACCGGGAAACCCTTCGGGTCTGCCAGACCCGAAGGGTTTGGGTTGTTCATTGCCAAAGGCATCACGTATCCCTGTGCACCACATGTTGAATCGTGGCCGGCAGCGTCTGCAGTCCGGTGCGTAAGAACGAGGGATAGACCACCATGCCTGGCAAATCGGCTACGGGAAACCAGCGAAATTCGAGTGCGATGTGGTTTTCCTTGCCCTCGAACGACTCGCGACGCGTACGGTACGGCCAGTCGTGCGGTACGCGCATGAGGTAATAAAACCCCAGCTCGTGGAAGTTCAGGCCTTCGTACTCGAAAAAATTCTCGGCCAGCCAGAGCAGCCGTACCACTTCGACGTCGATGCCCAGCTCTTCCTGCATTTCACGCCGCAGCGTCGCCGCTGACGGCTCCATCACCTCGGCGCGGCCGCCGGGCAGCGCCCAGAAATCATCGCGCAAGGCACGATGCAGCAGCACGCGGTCCTCTTCGATGGCCACGCCCACGACGCGACAGCTGAAACGGGCGTTGTCTCGCTCCAGTGTAATCATCATGTGAAATCATTCCATCATTTCTACGGCTACACCGACCGCCTCGCCGCCTCCCAAACAGAGGCATGCAATGCCGCGCGACAAACCACGATCCTTGAGCGCATACAGCAGCGTGGTCAGAATACGCGCACCCGTGGCGCCCAATGGGTGTCCCAGGGCAATCGCACCCCCGTGTACGTTCACTCTGTCCCAATTCCAACCGGCGCCTGCCAGGGCCTGCCCATTGGCCAGCATCTGGGCCGCAAAGGCTTCGTTGACTTCTAACAAATCGACGTCGGCCAACGTCCAACCCACCCGGTCCAGTATGCGGGGAATGGCGCGTGCCGGCGCGTCGAACAGATGCTTGGGTTCCACCGCCGCCTGGCCGTAACCCACGATGCGCGCCAGGGGTTGGGCGCCAATGGTCTGCGCATAGGCTGCACTCGCCACAACGAGCGCGCTGGCCGCATCGTTCAGCCCCGGTGCATTGCCCGCCGTGATGCGCCCATCCACCCGAAAAACGGGCGGCAGTCGTTGGAGGGAGTCGAGCGATGACTCGCGGCGGGGTGATTCATCACGCGTCAGTGGCAGCGGTGCACCTCGGCGATCGACCGTCGTGACCGCGACGATTTCGGCGTCGAACTTGCCACCGTCGCTGGCCGCCACCGCTTTCTGCTGGCTGGCCAGGGCATAACGATCCATTTCGGCGCGTGAGATGCCGTATTCGTCGGCGATGAATTCGGCCGCGTTGCCCATGGCCCAGTCCTCGAACGGGCACCACAGGCCATCGACGAGCAGTGCATCGCGCAGGTTGGCATGCCCGTAACGCAGCTGGTTCGAACGACCATCGACCAGGTGGGGTGCGCGGCTCATGCTCTCGACGCCACCGGCGACGAACAGGTGACCGTCGCCGGCCCGAATCGCCTGCGCCGCCAGCATGACCGCTTTGAGGCTGGAGCCACACACCTTGTTGATCGTGAGGGCACCGACGCTGGCCGGCACACCGGCACCGATGGCGACCTGGCGGGCAACGTTTTGCCCCAGGCCCGCCGACACAACGTTGCCGATGAGGACTTCATCGATGGCGGACAGGTCCGGCAGCCCCGCCCGCCCCAGCGCGGCACGGACGGCGGCGACACCCAGGTCGACCGCGGACAGCCCGGACAGCGTGCCCTGGAAACGGCCAATCGGCGTGCGGGCAGCACTCAGAATAACGGCACGATGGGTGCTATCGATCATGACGGGCTGGTCCATTTCTAGCGCAGGGCGCGTGTACGTGTTTTGACGATGGCAGGATGGTGGGTGTTACTGACAGAAGCGCTCACTTCCAGCCTTCATATGTCGTCATCCAGGGGGCCGTCCGCTTCGGACTCGAACAGCACCAGGCGCGAGCGGCCACCGCCTTCGTCGGCTCCGACGTAACCGCGTGCTTCGAGCAGCTCCATGAGGCGTGCGGCGCGCGGGTAGCCGATGCGCATCTGGCGCTGCAGGAGGGATGTCGACACCCGCTTGCGGCCGCGAATCGCCTCGATTGCGGCTTCCAGCTCGGTATCTTCGCTCTCCTGCTCCAACAGGCCGGCCCACGGCTGGTGCGGCAGGCGCTCGCCGGCCGGCACCTGCTTGTGCCAGAAGTCGACGATGCGCTCGATCTCGCGTTCGCTGACGTAACAGCCCTGCACGCGTCGCAGCTTGGCACTGTCGGCGGTCATCAGCAGCATGTCACCGCGCCCCAGCAGTTTCTCGGCGCCCGGCGAGTCCAGAATGACCCGCGAATCGATCTGGCTGGTGACGGCAAACGCGATGCGCGCGGGGAAATTGGCCTTGATCAAACCGGTGACTACGTCGACGCTGGGGCGCTGCGTGGCCACCACCAGGTGAATGCCGGTGGCGCGCGCCATCTGCGCGAGTCGACAAATGTAGCGTTCCACCTGGTCGGGCGCATTCAGCATGAGGTCGGCCAGCTCGTCGATGACGATGACCACGTGGGGCAGCGGTTCGAGTCCCTGTTTGCCGGCAATCTTGTTGTAGCTCTCCAGATTGCGTGCCCCGACGTCGGCAAACTTGCGGTAGCGATCGTCCATCTGCAAGGTTGCCCAGGTTAGCATGCCCACCGCCTCTTCGACATCAGTCACCACGCTGCCGAGGAGGTGAGGAATGCCATTGTAAACCGGAAGCTCGACCATTTTGGGATCGGCCATGAGCAGGCGTAGGGTCTGCGGCGTATTGTTCATCAGCAGACTGATGACCACGGCGTTGATGCACACCGATTTTCCGGAACCGGTCGCGCCCGCAATCAGGAGATGGGGCATCCTGGCCAGGTCGTAGGTCACCGGCGTTCCGCTGACATCTTTGCCCAGCGCAATCGCCAGCGGACCGTCGATCTTCTGAAACTGCGGGCTCTGCAGGACTGCGCGCAGCGCAACCAGTGTGCTCTGCGGGTTGGGCACTTCAATACCCACGTAGGGTCGGCCGGGTACAGGCGCTTCGATGCGGATCGATGGTGCGGCCAGGGCCAGGGCCAGATCATCGCTCAGGCGCTCGATTTTGCTCACGCGAATCTTGATGCGCTCGCCGCCACGATCCAGGTACCCGGGTTCGACACCAAACTGGGTTACGGTTGGACCGCGGTTGACGCTGATGACTTTTACCGGAACATTGAAGGCGGCCAGCGTCCGTTCGATGGTGTTGGCCATCTCGCGCACCGTGGCCTCACCGAAACGCTGTGCGCTCTCCGTGGCCAGCAGCGTCATCGAGGGTAGGGATGGATTACGCACGGCAGGGGGCGTGTCCTGTGTGACCTGGGTCACTGCCGCGGCGGTGACGGCAGCACCGGTGGCTGCGGCCGCCGTCGCACGCGGTTTGCGTGCCGTGGTGGTCGAAGCGGCGGCGGCGGACGATGGCGAGTCACTGCGAGTGCTTTTGGCGGTGGGCGGGCGTGCCAGTGGTTCTGCCGCCGGCGGGCGGGCCGGCGGTTGGCCACGCGCCGGTGTCACCTTGGTGGCAGTAGGCTGCGGCGGTACAATGACGTCGCTGGTGGGGTCGAGACGTTGCCAATCGACGCCGCGCAGCCGGTCCCACCCTTCGAGCAAGTAGTACAGGGCCAGCTGCCAGACCGGCCGCACGATCAGCCACAGGCCGGCGAGCATCAGCGCCAGCAGCAGCAGTGCACTGACGCCCTCACCCAGGGTGTCTCGCAGCAGCGTGCTGACACCCCACCCCAGGTAGCCACCGCCACCGCCCATGCGCGCCCGGTTGAGCGGGTCATCGCCGCTCCACCACAGGTGGGTCAGGGCCAGCGCACCGACAAAGAGCAGCTCGGCACCCACGAGCATCGACCACCGCACGCGGATGCGAACGGCGCGGCTGGCCAACGCCAGCACACCCGTAGCCACCAGGCCCAGGGCGATCACCACGGCTCCCCAGCCAAAGACCTGGCTGAGCCACGTTGGGTTACCCGGCGTGGCACGCACCAGGCTGACGAGTGCCAGGCCACCGATCGCCAGCAGCACAAAGCCGATGATCTCCGGCGTCAAGAGCTCGCGGATCGGCTGCCAGGGTGATGAGCGCGGCGGTGTAGGAGGCGGTGTTGTCTTTTTCAAGGCCGTTTACCGGGGTCACGACTCCGCAGTTGGCCTGGCCGCAACCGCGTCGGTGTGAATACGTGTGCCGGGGTGGCGCAGGCTCAGGGCCAGGCGCCGGTTGTCCGGGTCGATGCTTAACACACGCACGGTTACGACGGCATGCTCCTGGATCACGTTCCGTGGATGCAGGAAACTGCCCTCGGCCAGCTCGGAGATGTGGATGAGGCCCTCCAGGCCCTCTTCCAGGCGCACAAACGCGCCAAATCCGACGACATTGGTGACGGTGCCTTCGACCAGCTGTCCGACACGGTAGCGTTCCTCGACCCGGTTCCAGGGATCGGGTGTCATGCGCTTGAGGCTGAGCGCCACTTTACGGTTTGGCCGGTCGACGTCCATCACGTAGACGTTGACATCCTGACCTGGGCTGAGAACCTCTTCGGGATGGCCGACACGACCCCAGGACAGCTCGGAGATATGAATCAGGCCTTCAACACCCCCCAGGTCGACGAAGACGCCAAAATGGCAGATATTGCTCACAACGCCGGCACACGTGTCATTCGGCTGCAGGCGTGCCAGCGTATCGTCGGGCCTATTCATCTCCTGCACCGAACGCTCGGAGAAAATCAAACGGTTACGCTCGCGGTCCAGTTCGATGATCCGCGCGCGCAGTGAGCTGCCCACACGGGCACTGAGCATCTCCTGCCGGCGCGCTTCGCCGACCAGGTAGGACGGCCCTGACAGGTGCGACGCCGGGACGAACCCGGTCAACGCATGAAACCGCACCAGCAGGCCACCGCGGTTGTAGCCGGTTACCTCCAGGTCGTAGTCGGTACTCTTGTCGAACCCGATTTCTGCCCGGCGCCAATCGCGCAGTTCTGGCTCGAGTAGGGCCAGCTCTGCTTCCAGCATGGCTTCTTCGTCCGACGGTTCTCCCGTGTCTCCATCTGACGGTTCATCCAGTGTGACCCGGGGAACCACCTCACCGTTCATGTGGTCAACGTCGGCCAGCAGCGATTCCCAATAACCTTCCTCTTGCCACGGTGCTGGCACATCCCGCTCATTGACTTTGTCGAAATCGATACTCATCCTACACCCCACATCAATACGTTTTCTTCACCTGCCGATTATAGCCGATTTCCCAACGGGTTGTCAAAGTACTGCATGAAATGTCAGGAAAACATTACAACTTCTCTTTCATTTCCATATCGGCCAGGGTTTTGGCCACTTCGGTAATGGCCACGCGCTGTTTGCGATAGAGGTCGGATTCACTCATGGCCAGCCGCGTGGCGATGTCGCGCACCCGTTCGCCCTGCACGAATTTCATATCCAGGATGTTATACAGCAGCCACTCCGTGGCTGTCAGTTTGCGATCGCCTTCGGGACGCTGCAGTTCGATCGCCTTTTTCAGGACACTGCGCAGGGCGCGGACCGGATTGTTGTCGTTTTCGACCAGGGTATCGGTGACGACCCGCAGCTTGAGCAGGGGGCTGTTGGTCAGCTTCGGCCCGCCCCAATAGTGCGTCAGCGCGTCTCTGACCCAGCGCTCGAAATCGGGTTGATCGACCAGGCTGTCGGGGTCGAGCTGGGGGAGGGGATCGCTGCCCGGATACTGGACGACGCTGCGCCAGGCCTGCATGCGTTCCATTTCCGGGATGATTCGCCGCAGGGCACCGAACACGTCCTGCTGCACCTGGCGGTCTTCGAGGGCCTTGGATGCCTGGCGCAGCAGGGCCAACACGGTTGCCCGATGGCGGGTGACGGCATAGCCGTTCGGCTCCTGGTCCTGGGTGTCACGTTCTGCGGCCAGGCCAATCCACCCCAACAGGGTGGCATCGCTGCGTGCGCGCAGTGGAAAGAGCCAGGTGTTTCCCACGCGGGCGAATTCGGGAAGTGGCGCGGGATGACCGTTACCGTTGCTGTGCGTCCCAGGCATTGGCCGGTCCCATGCAGCGTGAAACTCGGGACTGGCCACGAAGTCGAGCGCCGCCTCGCGTGGCCCCACCACGGCCTCGATCTGCGCGTCCTCGCCTTCCACAACTGGCACCGCAACGAAGCCGGCCGGGGTGCGCAGCGCTTCGCACAGCGCCACGAGGATGTTCTCCATGACCTGCCGCAGGTCGGTTGACGTCATCAGGTGTTTGTCGATTTCGGCCAGCCAGGCCACTTCGTCCCGATCGCGCCAGTAGATGACACGGTCGATCAGGGGACGCGCCAGGTGAATGACAACCTGCATGAGAATAATGGTAGCAACTACGCCGGCAACCAGCACCACTTCGCGTGGAAGTCCCAGGACCTGCGGTGTGTCAGGAATCGTCAGGATCAGCACGACGACCAGGGTTCCGACGACCGGTCCACGCAGCAGGTAATAGACCAGGCTCTGCCGAACCGCGCGATCGGGCGTCAGCACGCCGTAATAGGCCACGGTGTAGGTCAGCACGATCAACATGAAGCCAACCAGCAGGTTACCCAGCGCAGCCAGGACGAGCACCATCACCGGTGGCACCAGGTGTGGGATCGAGACCAGGATCAGGAAGGGAAAGGCTCCCAGTGCGGGTGCAATGAAGGCAATGCTCAGGTAATTCATGCGCCGGCGGGCGGCGGGCGTCAGGCAGCGTTTGCGAGCCTGGTAGACATTGACCAGGCCCCAGCCGGTTGTGACGCCAAAAAAGAGAACAAAGATGGGAAACAACGGTCCGGGGACCAGGTGCGCAATGGGCGGTGCGTTGTCGCCCGTTGTGACCAGCAGGTCGGTGAACAGTGCCAGGGCCACCAGCACCGAGGCCAGCACGTAGCTGCCCACGACCGCAGCATCGAGTGCGCGCAAACGAATATTCGTCGAAGACAACAAGGCATGCGAAAAATGCAGGTAGGCGGCTGGCAGAAAGGCGATACCGAGCCACTGGATGCGCAGCCAGGGCTGCGCAGAAGCAAGCAGGGTGGCCCGTCCGATCGCCACGTCACAGGCATACACCACGGTGAGACAGGCCAGCAGCGCCGCAAACGAGCGTCCCACGTTGCTCAGCAGGTTGTGCCCAAGCACGTAGACCAGGAGGGCAAAAGATAGGATGACCGTTGCTGACGATAATATGAGGCTCGCCTGGGCGACGAGTCGTGTCCAATCCACCGCAGCTATCATAAACCAATCAGCTAACGTAACATGCCGCCAAAAAACAGCGCAATATCCAGGTTGGCGAAGTAGCGTTCATTGAAACCACAAAATGACAGGCCATGGCGCTGGCAGAAACGGATGGCCGGGAAATTTTTGCTCTGCACGGCCATCATGACGCGGCGCACGCCGCGTGCCGCGCCCCAGCCATGCGCCGCATACAGCAGCTCGGTTCCCACCTGTCGCCGCCGCCAGGCTGGTGCAACGACCAGGTGATCGACCCAGCCCAGGTCGCGATCGGGCTGCAGGCTCATGACCGTATACCCAACCACGTCGCCGTCCAATTCAGCCACCAAAACACAGTCGCCGCGTTCCCACTGGTCCAACAACCCCTCACCCCACCGTGGATACGGTACACGCACCGAACGCGGTAATTTGATCATACGAAACGTGACTGCAATCGACTCCTCTTCTTCTCTTTCGTCCACCTGCCACACGTATTCTGTTTCGAATGCACCATCGATGTGATAACAGCGAGTCAAGTCAGCCAGGTTAGCCGGGCGGATATGCATGAGTCGACAACTCCTACGGCCCGGAGCGCAGCCGCTGGAAGTAGACGGCGGCAGCTTCCGTACGGTTCGCAACGTCTAGTTTCTGGTAAATATTCTGTAGATGGAACTTGACGGTATTCTCGCTCAGGACCAGGCGATCGGCGATTTGGGCATTGGTCAATCCCTGTGCCAGCAAAGCCAGAACTTCCTCCTCGCGGTCCGACAACTGCGAGGCCGCCAGGTCTGCCTTGTTTTGGGCATGGCTGATGAGCCAGCGCCGTGCGGCACGCGGGAAAACCAGCTGGCCATGATACACCTGGCGAATGGCTGCCACCGTCTGTGCCGGCGGTTCGGTCTTGAGTGCAATTCCGTCGGCTTCCAGCTCCAGCGCACTCTGCAGCGATTCTCCATCACTAAACGCTGTCAGAATGAGCACCTTGGTCGGCAAATCCTCGCGCCGGATCTGGGCCAGGCACTCGAGGCCAGTCATGTCTGGCAGTTGGATATCGATGACGGCGACATCTGGCCGCTGGGCGCGAACTTCAAGCAGCAGCTCCCGGCCCGTCATGGCCGAGCCCACCACATCGATGTCCGGTTCGTGCTTCAAGATGCCACGCAGACCTTTCAGAAGCAGCTCATGATCATCCGCCAACACCACACGAATTGCCCGCTGTTCGGCTGTCACACCCTCACCATCCCCACTCACCCACAATCAATCCAAAATTGAGGATCATCGCGTCGGTATTCGCACCACCACCCGTGTCCCGCGTCCTGGTGCGCTCTGTAGATCGAACGTGCCGCCCAGCATACTGACCCGGTCACGCATGCCGCGCAGGCCAATGTGCCGCTCCTCGCGTTCGCTGTGCGCCGCCAGCGTCGCGGGGTCGAAACCGGTGCCGCGATCGGCCACCACGAGGTTCAGGCTGTCGTCGTCCATACTCAACCGCACGAATTGCTGATTCACGCCGGCGTGTTTGTGGGCGTTGAACAGCGCTTCCTGGATGATGCGGTAGATCGCAATCTTGATCGGCAAGGGCACGGTTGGCAGTACGCCCGCGACTTCCAGGTCGACCGTATCACCGGTGAGTTCTTCGTGCTGGATGATCAAACCTTCCACGACTGCCGGCAGGCTGCGCCGGGCAAACTCCGGCGGGCGGAAGGTGCTGATGAAATTGCGGATCTCGGTCAGCGAGCTTTCGAGCAGCAGTGAGATGCGCGGCAGCCGCTTCTGCAGTTCCTGGTAGTCCTCGTCTGTCAGTTCTGATCCATGCGCAAGCTGGGTTTGAATCAGGTTGACCTGTGACAGGGCAGCGAACATATTCTGCACCGGACCGTCGTGGATGTCGAGAATGATGCGCCCGAACTCCTCCTCGTTGATCGCCAGCATATCCACCGAAGCGGCGCGTGTGATTTCCCAGCGATGCCGCTGCTGGGCCAGGCTGAGCTGCAGCGCCAGGTTGTGCGCGGCAAGCCGCACCCAGTGGTCACCCAAATCTGAAGACGCTGCCAGGGCCAGCCGCAGTTCCCCCCAATGCTCTTCGTGCAGGGTGACCGGTGCCTGATACCAGGTATCGTCGTCACCGGCCGTGCCGGCGCACGCCAGCAGCACCGTATGCTGCCACCACTGGGCCGACTGCGCGCTCGCCCTGTGCATTACGTCCTGCAGCAGTTCCTGGTAGATGTCTTCCATGCGGTTTATTCTATCACAGCCAACCATTCGCGCCAAGCACGGGGCATTTTGGATTTTGGATTGATTCTGGATTTGGGGGGCAACTCATATTGCCTTTTCGTAGATGCGGTAACATTTGTAGAGGTCGGCACCGAGCATGAGGGCGATGCGGTTCATGGCTTCGTTGTTTTCCAGAATCCACGACATCTCACCGTAGCGGATGCCTTTTTGGGTTGCGGCGCGGGCGGTTTCGGCCATCAGGAGGGCGTCCACGCCGCGTCCGCGGTATTCGGGGATGACGCCCAACAACAGTGTACGGGCCGCATCGACCTTACGGCGATACCAGAGGGCCTTGATGAGGGTGATGGGATCGATGCGACCGTTCATATGTTTGAGGACCTGGTTGAGGTCGGGAAGGGAGAGACCCATACCCACGACCTTGCCCTGGTCGGGGCCGTTGGCGACTTCGGCCATCCACACCAGGTCGGGGTCGATGACCTGTTTGAGCTGTTTGGCCAGGTGTTCCATTTCGGGATCGGTCATAGGGACGAAGCCCCAGTTCTTCTCCCAGGCCGAGAGGTAGATGGTTTTGACGTGTGCCACTTCGGCCTCGAAGTTGTCCATGCGCGCCTTACGCACCGTCACTTCGCCGCGCTGGCGCACCTTGTCGGCCACGCGCATGAGTTTGGGTGGCAGCAGGTTGAGGTCCCGGTTTTCGCCAAAATCGAAGAGGTAGGCGTTGAGGTCCATGGCCTTTTGAAACCCGGCGCTTTCCACCAGGTCGATGTAGTAGGCAGGGTTATAGGTCATCATCACCATGGGTGCGGCATCGAAGCCTTTGATGAGCATACCCCATTCATCGTTCGAGCTGAAGTTGGCCGGACCACGGATCACCGTCATGCCCCGGCGCCGGATCCAGGCCGCCGCGGTGTCGAGCAGGGCTTGTGCCACCGCCGGGTCATCGACACACTCGAAGAAGCCGAAAAAGCCGGCCTTTTCGGCGTGAAACTCGTTGTGGCGATGATTGATGATGGCAGCCACCGTACCGACGACCGCCGGGGCGGCGGCGGTCGATTCATCCGGTGTGCCGGTGGCCAGGAAGTATGCCACATCCATGTGGGCAAATGAGGGGTTGCGCGCCGGATCGAGCAGCGCCTTACGATCACCGATCAGCGGCGGCACCCAGTGAGGGTCGTTTTTGTACAGCTGCCACGGGAACTTGATAAACGTCATACGATCTTTGCCGGTCAAAGCCTGGCGCACCTGAAGATGATGGATTGGCATCAACGACCTCCTACTTATTTACTTTTGGGATTGACAATCGATCCGCTTGCTGCTAAACTGGAAATGTGCCAAGTCTGGGCGCCGCGTTGCGCCGGTGATACTGTGTTTGTCCCAGGGAAGGGAACAGTCCTATGCCACAGCGAACCGTGTTGGAGGCCAAGCGCCTCGGAATCTTCAGTTGCCACGTCGATACGCCACTCGAAGAGGTAGCACGTCGCATCGCCGAAGAGGATATCAGCGGTATGGTCGTTGTCGACCGGGATGGTTACCTGGCCGGCGTCATTACCCGTATTGATCTGTTGCGTGCCTTTGTATCGGTACCGAACTGGAAAAAGGAACAGGTCAAGACCTTTATGAGCAGCCGCGTCGTGACGGTCGATCCAGAAGCGACCTTACTGGAAGTTGCCAAGATTCTACTCGAACATCATGTACACCGGGTGGTTGTGGTTCGCGAGGAAAACGGCCACCAACGACCAATCGCCGTCATCGGTGACACAGACCTGGTCTACAACATGATGCAGTTTTAGCCTATGGTAGACAAAAGCCCAGAACCACACCCCAGCGTCTGAACAAGCCAGCCGCGGGGGTGCGGTTCCGGACTTTGATAGTCTGGTTGATCACTCCGGAAAGAACTACTCTTCGGGAGTGCGCAGTACTTTCTTCGCCAGTTTTCCACCCACCTTGATCGTGCTGTTCACGGCATCGGTGAGTGCCTCGGCGCCTTTGGCCGTGGCTTTGATGACGCCCTTGGTCATATCGGATGCTGCATCGGCCAGTTCCAGGCCGCTGTCGACCGCGCTACCGCCCACGCCCGAGACGCTGCCCAGCATCGCACCGACCGCCGTAGCGCTGGCGCCGATCGCGCCCATACCGGCATTGAGCGAGGCGTTGGCCAGCCCTTGGGCTGCTTCGCGCGCGGCACCCCCCATGTCACCTTGGGCCGCCTTGTCCACGGCTGACCCTACCTCACTGGTCACCCCGCGGGTCGTGCTGCCCAGGGCATCGGTGGCAATGCTGAGGCTCATTTTGACCCCACCAGCCGCCCCTTTGACCCCACCGGCCGTTGCGCCGACCGATCGTGCCGTGGCCGAGATGACTTGTTTGGTGGTCTTGCCGGCCGTGCTGGCCAGGTTGCTCACGGCATCGACCGCCTGATCACCGCTTGACTTGGCCTCTGCGGCCGACTGCATCGCGGCCGCCTGTGCGGTCGCCGAGGTGCCCGTGACCACGCTGCCCGCCAGCTCACCCGCGCCCTTGAGGCGTTGGTAAACGGGGCTGGGTTTGCGCTTGCGCTTGGGATGCGCCTGCGCCGTGGATTCATGCTTTGTTTCTTCGGTCATGCCTGCCTCCCACAGTTCGCTGCTGGGAATCTATGAGACTGGACGGTGCAAATCGTCAACAAGATCAACTGAATAAAAGATACCACCAGCGCGTCAAAATATCAAATTCGAGCCGGTATCACCAACTCAGCGCCATTCGAATGTGCGCAGCGCGCTGGGTGCGCTCAAGGGCTGGGCCGGCGCCAGTTGAGGTGTTGCCACTGGCTGGGCCACATCGCCAGGCGGGGGGGTACCCAGTGGCACTACCACCGGCAACCGGCCCGGCTGGCGCGCCACGACGACCTGCCATTTCCAGCGCCGGTCCTCGATCGTGCTGGGCAGCCGCAGCGCATGGTCGAGCCGCAGACTGGTGCCTTTCAGGTAGTACACCTGGGTCGCCTCCGTTCCGTGGGCCATGGGCCAGACACGCACGACGTACCAGTCTTCTTCGCTGAGGGTACCGACCGCCGTCCAGCGCAGCACCACCGGCGCATCGGCGGCCAATACGGCACCGTTGGCCGGACCCAGGGGTGCCGGTGCGGGCAGTGGAAAGCCAGGTGTCGGCGTGGGTGTCATCGGCACGGTGGGTGTCGCGGTGGGCGTGGGTGTGCCCCGCGGAATGATGAGCACCTGGCCGACGGGCAGGATCGCGCCGGCATCGAGTTTGTTCGCTGCCAGGATCGTGCCCAGGTCGACTTTGTAGCGGGCAGCCAGACCCGACAGGGTATCACCCTTCTGCACACGATAGATGAGGGTCGAATCATCGGGCGTGGCGGTGGCCACCGGGGTGACGTTACCCCCCAACAGCTCCGGACGCATGCCGGCGGTGGGGAGGCGCAGGGTTTGTCCGGCCTTGAGTACTTCACGGCCGTTGAGGTTGTTGGCTTTTAGAATGGCCTCGAGCGGGATACCGTAGGTGCTGGCGATTCCCAGCAGCGTATCGCCCGACTTCAGTGCATAGGCGATGAATTCCGGCGTTGGGGTCAGGGTCGGGGTCACGGTCGGGGTCAGGGTTGCGGTCGGCACCAGCGTCTTTGTCTGCGTCACGTTCGGGGTGACGGACAGGGTGGCCGCGGCATCGGCGGGCGTCTGCTGGGCTGCCACCTCGGCTGAGAGAGTTGGCAGGCGGTCGCCGCGTGTCCACCACAGGGCGGCCAGGCCGATGACGACCGTGAACAGGACGATGTCAGACCAGGGGATCTGCCGGCGCTGGCGCGGGCGCGAGTGCACGTCGGCCCCGCACATGAAACAGGTGGTGGCGTTTTCGGCCACGCGTGTGCCACAGTGGGCGCAGCGCGGACCCGGTGGCATGGACGGGGGAGGGATTTGCTCCCGTTGGTTGAAGGTCATGGGCGGTATTATAGCACTGGCGTGGTGGGCGGCAAGTATTTCGGCGGCGCCATCCACCATGGCACCACAGTTTACCACAACACTGAGCCTGACCGAGATGGTAGCCTTTATCCGGCGTATCGTCAAAGAGGCCGTGCACGAGGAATTTGTGCGACTCATGCAGCATCTTCCTGCCTCGATTGCGCCCGATTGGGCACACGAAGGCCCCGACGACCCTGACGGTGACTTTTTATTGCTCGCCGAGGCTTTGGCGGCGCGCGAGCGCTATCGCGCCAATCCCCAAGAGGCGATGGACTGGGAAGTGTTCAAGACCGAGCTCCGAGAATCTGAGGCGGCCGGTGAGCTAGCGAATTGAGAGGATGCTCGCGGCAGGGCGGGCGTGGGATCTCGCATTTGCTAAACATTGTGGACAATAGGTTGTCGTCACGGCAGGAGCGGTGATCTACGGTGTGCGGACGAGGCATCTGTGAGTGCCATGCGGTGGACGGGCTACCGCCGCCCCACCCATTCGCGATTCGTTTATTCGGGGCCGGCATTCGTTGACGGCCGGCGCGCCCGCACCACAACCAACCCCACCACCACCCCCAACGCCACCACGCTGACCCACACCCCCACCCGGCGCACCGGCGTGTCGACCATGCGCACCTCGACCTGGTGCTCACCCGCCGGCAGCTCGAAGCTGATCAACCCGTACGGCGCGGCCGGCTCGATGGCCAGCGGTGCACCGTCGGCGAATGCCGTCCAGCCGGGGAAGTAGTAGGTGTAATACAGCACCCGCACCGGCGTGCTGGCGTCGACGCGCAGCGTGCCACGCTGGGCACCTGATTCCAGCGTGGTGACGGTCCCGCTGCCGTCGACGATCGCACCGCGCTGCAAGGGCTTACCCGCCAGGTATTGGCTCAGCAGCGGGGTTTCGTCGAAACGCGCCTGGGCGTACGTGGTCGAGCCGATCATGTCGGGGTGCGCCATCTCAAAATCTGTGATGGCAAGCGGGCTCTCGTCACGCGCCGTGACCGGGAAGAGGGGCGCGGTCGTGTAGGGCAGGCTCGCCAGCACGATCAGCAGCGCCAATGGGTACACCGCCACCGCCGGCCAGGTGCGCTCACCCGACTCAGCGGGCGCGTCGGCCAGCACCCCCGCCACCGCCGCCGCCCCCAGCAGCGCCATCGCCAGCACAGTCAGCGCCTGCAGCCGCCACGGGAACTGGATCAGGCTGGCCACCGGGAACGCCTGCCATAACGGCGCCGCCCAGGTTAACATCGTGAACGCCGTCAACACGACGGTCAGCAGCATGAACGAGGTCACCGAGCGCGCCTGCGCCCCACGTCGCAGACCGAGCATGGCACCGGCTGCCGCCAGCAGCAGCGGCATCACACCCAACTGAAAGCCCATGCCATCCGCTGGCCCCACGACGCTGTAGCCATACCCCCAAAACGGCGAAAACAGCTGGTGCAGGTAAACGAAGTTGCGATCGACGTCGTAGGTGTTGTTGACCCACTGCGCCGCACCGATGTAACGCTGTTCGAGCAGCAGCGGCACCAGGAAGATCGCCGCCAGCAGGATGCCGAGAAGGCCGGCGCTCAGCGCAGCCAGGAATGGCCGCCATGGCCGTATACGAGTCCGGTGCTGCGGGTCGTCCGGCGGCACCGGCGTTCGGCGTTCCACGATCAAACGCAGCAGAATGAACAGCATCAGCCACGGCACGAACACCGGCACCACCACCGAATGCGTCAGCAGCGCACCGGCCAGCCCCAGCGCCGCCACCGCCAGCCGGCCGCGCGTCGGCCGCTCGATCAGCCGGTCGAAGGCGAGCAGCACCCAGGGGAACCAGACCATCGCCCAGAACTCGGCCAGCGCGGCGCGCACGTAGATGTTGAGCAGGTGGTAGGGCGCGTAGGTGTAGAGCAGCCCGGCGATCAGCCCCGCCGGTCGGCCCCACCAGCGCCGCGCCAACGCATACGTGCCCCAGGCGCTGAGGATGAACCCCAGCCCCCACGCGAGTTTGACCGCCGTCGTGAACCCAAACCCCAGCAGGTGAAAGGCCTCGGCGACGTAATAGGCCAGCGGGGCATACACGATCCACAGCGGATAGCCGTACCCCAGGGCGTGGTCAGGCCCCCAGCGCGGCCAGAAGACGCCCTCGCGGATCGCCTGGTCGAACTCGACCAGGTAGAAGACGCTGTGATGGGCGTCGTGCGCCTCGAAGAAGTAGCCGGGTACCAGCAGGGTTGCCCAGGCCGGGATCGTCAGGACCAGGAGGAGAACGAGGGTCCAGTCTGGGTGCGAGAGTCTCACGCGAAGGCGCGAAGGCGTGAAGGGCGATTGAGGCCTGGTCATGTCGTTTGGCTCAACATTGCGTTTGCCCAGACCCTTCGGGTTTCGTATGGTTGGCCAGGGTTCGCCGCTGGCGCGGACGTCACTGCTGCCGCGCACGGCCGGCTGCGCGGTGAAACCCGAAGGGTCTTGTAGGGTACGTCGTTTGCCCAGACCCTTCGGGTTTCGTATGGTTGGCCAGGATTCGCCGCTGGCGCGGACGTCACTGCTGCCGCGCACGGCCGGCTGCGCGGTGAAA
>CAZXQZ010000018.1:15580-17806 GCA_964642445.1 uncultured Anaerolineae bacterium | reverse complement strand
CAGACCCTTCGGGTTTCGTATGGTTGGCCAGGATTCGCCGCTGGCGCGGACGTCAATGCTGCCGCGCACGGCCGGCTGCGCGGTGAAACCCGAAGGGTCTTGTAAGGTACGTCGCTCATGTCGTTTGACTCAATAATTCGTACGCCACCTGGTGGGCCAGCGCCCGCCAGGCACCCCACATGACGCGCGGGGCGGGGAGAGCACGCAGCCGGTCTGCCTCTGCGCCGAGGACTGCCAGCGGAACTTCGCGGAAATCGGCCACCTCGATGCCATCGGCACGCAGCTCGCCGTGGGCCCGTTCGGCATAGAACAGGTAGGTGACGAAGGGCAGCACCCGCGTGCCGAAGTGAAATTCGTAGCCTAACACGGCCAGGAAACGGGTGTTGTGGATGGTCAACGACGTCTCTTCGTGCACTTCGCGCACCAACGCCTCGGCCACCGGCTCGCGCCAGTGGATGCCGCCGGTCGGCAGGCGGTAGACACCGGGATAAAGGTCCTTGGTGTGCAGCAAATAGGCATCGTCACCACAGCGCAATACCATGCCTACCTCACCACGCCGGTTATTCGAGCTCTGCAGTCGCGTGTAAAAAAGAAACTCGTCGGCCTGCAGACGATACAAGGCCTGCCGCGGCTCACCATAGGCGGCGGCCAACGTGCGGATTTCAGCCGGATCGACGAGTTTGCCCACCGACTTGCCCCAGACCACGTCAGGACCTTCGCCCAGCAGAACGACAGCCTCACTCATACGCGCCGCCTCCCCCACCAACGCACGACCCAGCCCGCCACCAGGACCGCCAACGACAGCACAGTCAGCACCTTGCCCAGCACACGCACCGGTGTGTCCTCGAAGCGCAGCAGCAGGAAGTATTCGCCCTCCTCCAGCGGCACCGCAATTTGTGCGATCGGCCCTACTGTGTCGGCCTCGCTGAGCCGGATCGTACGCAGCAGGCGGCCGGGCTGGTTGTTGGTATCCTCGTAGAGGTAGGCCGTCCAGCCGGGGAAGTAGTCGATGTTGAACACCAGCCGCTGGTCGGGCCGGCCGCTGTGCACCCACACCAGCTCGTGCGCGGTGCCGTATTCGCGCACGTCGACCGCCAGTTCTTCGGTCTGCGGCACGCGGCTGTAATCGACGTGCGTAGTCACCGGCACACCGCGCACGTGGTCCTCCGCCATCGGTGACCAGGTCGGGATCTCCTGCACGAACGAACTAACTCCCGTCATCTCGTTGCTCGACTGCTGGAAACGCATCAGTGCCGCCAGTGACACCGGCCCCTGCTCCGGCGTGGGCTCACGCACGTCGACGTCGAGGTAACTGTAACTGCCGAGGACCAGCAGCCCCACCAGGGCCAGCGTCGCCACGCTGAGCGGCTGCCGGCTGGGGTGCACGTGGCTCGTCCTTTCCACCGCCGCAGCCACCAGCACACCCGCCAGCACCGCCAGGCTGACCGTCGTCAGCATCAAATAGCGCCAGGGGAACTGGGCAAACTTAACCATCGGGATCCACTGCCAGGCCCAGGCCGACGCGGCGAGCATCAGATAGACGGCGACGGCGGTCAAGCCGGCAAAAAACAGAACCTCACGCCGCAGCACAGCCGGTATGCGTGGCTTGAGGAACAACACCCCCAGGCCCAGGATAGCGAGCGCCAGCGGGACCACGCCCAGCTGAAAACTGATCGGGTCGTTGGGTCCTGGCTGGCTGATGCCCTGGCCCCAGCTGGGCGTCAGGAGCTGGTACCAGTAGACAAAATGGTTGAACGGGTTGTAGTACTCGCCGTACCACTGGTCGCGGTTGACGAAACGAAACTCGGCGAGCGCCGGCACGCTGAACGCCGCGCTCAGCCCAAATCCAAGCAGCAGGGCGAGCGCCGGCGCAAGCGACAGGTGAAAGAAGTTGCCCAGCAGCGGGAAGATCGACTCGCGCGACCAGGCGCGCCAGGGCTGCGTGGCGTTGAGGCGCACCAGCACGTGCAGCACCAGGTACGCCCCCAGGACCGAGGCAAATACCAGCGCCACCAGGTTGCTGGTCAGCATCAGCCCGGCAAAAGCCAGCGCGGCACCGGTGATCGTTCCCCAGGTGGGTCGTTGGGTGACGGCACGGAATCCCCATAAACACAACGGCAAAAAGACCAGTGCCACCGATTCGGCCAACGCCCCGCGCACGTACAGGTCGACCAGGTGGTAGGGGATGAAGACGTAGGCCACGCCCGCCACCAGCGCGGCGTTACG
>CAZXQZ010000018.1:1479-15480 GCA_964642445.1 uncultured Anaerolineae bacterium | reverse complement strand
CTCCAGCTGCGCACGAAGCCGTACATCGCGATCGCCGAGGCGACGATGCTCAGCCCGAAGACGATCTCTACGCTGGCTTCCCAGCCAAACCCCAGCAGGTGAAAAAACTGGCTGACGTAGGTGGCCAGCGGCGCGTAGACGATCCAGAACGGGTAACCGTAGCTGAAGGCAAAATCGGGCGCCCAGCGAGGGAAAAAGATGCCATCTTGCCAAGAGCGGTCGAACTGGAACAAGAAATAGACGTTGTGGCGGGCATCGTGCGCGCCCCAGAAGTAGCCCGGCTCGGCAAAGGGTGCCACGGCCAGCAGCGAGATAAGGATCAGCAGGATGAACTGCGGGCTGGGCAGGCGGTCCCGCAGCCGTTCTATCCAGGAACGCCTGGTCGCGACTCCCGCCGGGTTGGCGACTTCGGACGTGTGCACCATCACACGATGCGCAGTCATCGGCCGGCCGTCCCTTCCAGCACCGTCACCTGGTCGGTCTCACCCGCCAGGAGGCGCTCCCCGTTCTGCCAGTTGTAGAGCCCCAGGACCAGGCGCAGCGGCGTGCCCGGCGGCACCGCCGGATCGACCGCCAGGCCGACCGTGCCGGTGACGATCTCACCGGCCGCCCACTCGGTCATGGGCCGGTCCGGCAGCGGCTGCTGGTCGGTTTGGCCCCAGCGCTGGCCGGTGTCGTCGACCAGGTGCGCAAACAGGTTGTAGTCGAAGTCGGGGGCGTGCAGTGCCTGCCAGGTCAGGGTGGTACTGATCGTGGACCCTGCGGCCAGCTCGCCGGTGGTCGTGTCGTCGACCAGCACGATACCTCGATCGGTGCCGCCGAAGATAGCCAGCGGCACCGGCCCCGGCTGCACCAGCGTGTAACGCGGCACCAGGTAGGCATAACCGGCGAGGATAGCGGTGGCGGCGAGCGCGCTCGACACCGGCCAGCTTGTCAACGCAGGATAACGCGCCAAACCGGCCGCGGCCAGGAAACACAGACCCAACCCGGCCAGGCCCAACAGCTGCCAGGGGTAGGTCAGCAGCCCCGCCAGGGGCAGCGGAATCAGCGCCACCAGCACCGTCAGCAGCACGATCACCGCCCAGAATACCACCGGGCGGCGTTCAGCTCCGTGCGGCAGCGGCATCAGGGCCAGCAGGGCGAGGCCGGCAGCAACCAGTCCCACCTGGAAGGACAGGGTATCCTGCCAGCCGGGTGCGCTGGTACCAAGGCCCTGCCCGACCGAAAACAGCTGAAACAGCTCGACGCGATGTGCCACGAAATCAACGACGCCGGCCGCCTGGCTGCCGCTCCAAACCAGGCGCAAGCCGAGCCCAGCCAGGCCGCCCAGCAGCAGGGCCAGCGGCACCCAGCGGTGGTGTCCGGTGCCCGGCAGGGCGTGGTCCCCAGGTAACCGGGCCAGCCACAGCGCTAACGCGACGACAAAGACCACGATGACAGCCAGCCCCGCCTGCACCCACACCATGCCTGCCGCCACAACCGCCGCCGCAACGGCCCAACCCCATGCGCGGCCGCGATCAGCCGCCACGTCACCCCACCACAGAGCAAGCGGTGCCAATGCCCACAAGATCGCCTCGGCGAAAGCGCCCCGCACGTAGACCGTGGTCAGCACGAAAGGCAGATAGGCATAAAGCACCGCAGCGACCAGGGCCGGCCCAGTCCCCCATCGCCGCCGCAGCGCGCCGTACAGCGCCAGCGGTCCGAGAATCAGCGCCAGCGCCAGGATCGTCTTGATTGCTGCCACGCCCCCGAACGGCAGCAGAGGCCAACCCAGCAGGTACGGCAGGGGACCTTCACCGCGCCAAAAATCGGCCGGCTGGCCAAGGACCGGCAGCCAGCCCCACACCGGGTGTGCCGCCAGGTCATGCAGATGGTAGATGGGCAGGAATCCCTGGTGGACCTGTACGTAGCCCGGGTAGGCCAGGGGCGCCCAGGCGAAGAGGGTCAGGCCCAGGAGAAGGAACCAGTTAGAATCAATCGTGCGCCCGCGCACACGTGCGGGCACGGCTAAACGGAGACGCGCCGGCAAAACCATGGGCGCGATTATACCTGACGCGCGGGTTTGGTGGAAATGGAGAGGGGGCAACGAATGAACGGCTGGCTGTCAACGCGGGTGGGACCGTGTCCCATCCCGTCCGTTCCCCCTACTCCGTACTCCCTACTCCGTACTCCTTCCGTTCAATCCGTTCCCTGAATCCGTTGACAGCAATCCGTTCCCTACTCCTCCCCCCCACCGCCGGCTCATCGTAGAATACCTGGATTTCGGCTGTATCGCGGGAGAAATCGATCCGTCCGACGACGATGCGCTTGACCGGCAGCCCGGTGCGGGTGCGCACATCGGCCAGCAGCAGGTCATGGTTGGCTGGTGTGATCAAATCGATCCGTTCATACGTGATCTTTCTGCTGGCCTCGAAGTGGAAACCCCACTCCCTTTCCAGCACGAACAGCACGGCAACGATCACCCCGTTGGCAACCAGCAGCTGCCCAAACGCACCGCTCATGACCAGCACCGAGTTCATCACCGGCAGGGCGATAATAATGAAGAGATAGGTCATCTCGCGGATCGGGATCTCATCCGTCCGGTAACGCAGCACCGAAAAGATGGCAAACAACCCAAAACCGACCCCGATGCTCAGGCTGACGCTGGTCAGCAGCCCCAAGACGAAATAGATGACGGTATTGAAGGCCAGGAAGGTAAAGACGTAGTGCTTATTTTGGGTTTCCGGATAATAAATGAACCGCACGATCACCAGCGCGATCGCCAGGTTCAGGCCGGCACCCAATAGCAGACTAGTGAGTTCGCTCGACATCAGCGTGTCCTCTCATCAATTTGTCCAACAAACACAGTTTGTCTTTGAAGTTGTTGTGTTTGACATCCTCGTACAGCAGGGCAACGCCGATGCAGTACTTGCTGAAGCCGGTGGGATGGATGTTTTGCCGCCGCATCTGCTGCACAAAATCCGAGTTACGGTCGATCCCAGCCTGTTTGACTTCGGCAATGGCCACACCCGGCAGCCGTGCGGTCTGGCCGGCACGATCAAACTGCAGGTCGAGGTCGAGCGTCAGGCGTTCGCTGGCCGCCACGTTGACCAGGGTGATCCGCGAGAAGGAATTCCACAATTTGGGCTCCAGGGCACGCGTGTCGAACGGCACGTAGGCGCCCACAAAGCGGCTGATTTCGGGTGAAAAATGGGTCAGCAAACTGTGCGTCTCGATCCGCTTCTTGCTGGTGCGGTTGTGGGTCGTCTTGACCTTCACCTCCATGAAGGAGCGATGGGTATCGACGTACTGCCGGCTGCGAACCTTGTAACGAATCGGCCGGCCGGCGTGGTGGCGCATGTACAGCGCAAAGTCGGCCGTGTCGAAATAGAGCGTCTGGTAGGGGTGGATGCGCACCTCGTCGATGCCCAACACCCAGTAGCGATCACTCAATGCCGCCAACGCATCGTACAACTGGCCCGCAGTCAGCACGTACTTGGTGTCGGTCCGATCCAGCAGCGCCACGCTGTCCAGCTGATCCAGATCGATCGGCACAAAGCGCCCCAGCAAGCGGCCAAAGTCGGCGCTGTCCAGGTTACGTTGTGCGGGTCCGGGCGCTGATGGCATGACACCCATTGGTGATGTTGCGAGACTGGAAGTGCTGAGTTGATATTGCATTATCATAATATGCCCCGTTTCCATGCTGTGTCGCATTTCTATGCAGAGCATACCCTGGAGATATTCAGAAGTTATGTGCGAGACGTTTAGAAGCAGTGAGAGTGGGGGTTAGGGATTGGGGGTCGGGACTGATTTTCCCCAACCCCCATCCCCTAACCCCTAACCCCTATCCCCTATCCCCCAATCCCCCATTCTCACGGCCTCACCCCCAACGTGAGTGGCACCACGACCTCCTGCCCGTCGCGTAGCACCGTCAGCTCGATGGTCTGGCCGGGGCTGGTGTTGAACACCAGGTAGCGGTTGAGATCGGCAAAGTCCTGCACCGCCTGCCCGTCGACTTTCACCACCAGGTCACCACCGCGGCCGGTTTGGGCGTTGGCGGCAATCAAGCCGGCTTCATCCGCCGGCCCGCCCGGGGTGACACTGACCAGGTAGGCGCCCTGTGTCTGCGACAGGCCCAGCTGCGACTGGTCGCTCAGGCTGATCTCGTCGTCGAAGCTGGCACCGAGGTAGCTGTAGGCATGTTCACCTTGTGTGATCAGGTCGGGCACGATGCGCTGTACGGCGACGACGGGAATGGCGAACCCCACGCCCGAGTTGACCCCGGTGGTGGAGGCAATCTGTGAATTGATGCCCACCACTTCACCGGCCAGGTTCAGCAGCGGTCCACCCGAATTGCCCGGGTTGATCGGGGCATCGGTCTGAATGACGCTGGGTAAGGAGTAGCCAGTGCGCGCGGTCTGGCTGCGCTGCGAGCGCAGATCACGGTCCAGCCCACTCACGATGCCCAACGACATCGAGCCCTGTTCGCCAAACGGGTTGCCGATCGCCACCACGAACTTGCCGACCTGCAGGTCTTCTGCGGCCAACGGCAGCGGGGCTACGCCTTCGGGCAGACTCGCGACTTTCAGCACGGCCAGGTCACTGTCCGCATCGGTGCCCACGATCTGTGCGGACACGCGCTCGCCGCTGGCAAACACGACCTCGATACTGCGCCCGCCGGCCACGACGTGGTTGTTGGTGACGATGTGGCCGTCCTGGTCGTAGACAAAACCGCTGCCACTGCCGAGGTTGGGCACGATGATGTACACCACGGAGGGGTTGGTCGCGCGGTACACCTGTTCGAGCGTGGCCTCCAGGTCAGTTGTGGACGCCGCCGCCGGCGTGTTTTCGAGATTCACCGGCGTCGTTTGCTGAGTGGCCAGCTGACTTGCCACCGCTTCCTTGACGAGCCTGGCCACGCCGGACGACTCGAGCACTGCCAGCTGCTCGCTCACCACACGGCGCACCGTCGCTTCCAGCGTGGTGGGATCCGGCGTGGCCACGGCTGCTGGCTGCTGCGCCTGAACCTCGGCCACGACGGTGGCGACGATGCTGTCGCTGTTGACGTTCGGCGCGGTGGGCGTGGCGACCTGCGCACAAGCCCCCAATATAGAAATGCTCGCTAAGACCACAACGGCCCGCGCCAGTCTCGATGGTTTGTTCATAGTTGGATAGTCTCCATGTGATCGAAAGTAATTTGCCTCAAATGGGCTGCGGCCAGGGATTCAGCATCCGCAGCCCGTACGGCAGCTTGGGTCCGGCATCACCACAGCGGCGCCAGGCCTTCCCTGGACCGTGATCTAACGCGCGAAAAGATAGCAGGGAATTGTTCAGAAGTTGTGAAGAGGAGGTTAGGGAGTGGGGAGTAGGGGGCCCGCGGTACTGTCATGTGTAGAACGGAGTTTGACCGTCGGCTTGGGCCGTTGTACAATTAACCTGCTATTCTGACAAGTGGGCCGAAGCCCGGACACGCCGGCTTCGTTTGTGTCGCCGTGGTGTGGAATGTCCGCTGGGCCGACATGCGGAGGGAATCTATTGGCAGTGATTGGCGCAACCGAACCTTTTGCCACCCTGGCGGCTGACCTGCATCGTGCGCTGAGTCAGTACCACCAGCTCAGCAGCCAGGCGAGCCCCATTGCCTACCTGCTGCTGTTCAAGCTGGCGCGCCGTGCCAGCAGCAGTGACCGCCAGGCTACGAACCAGGTCCTGGTGACGGCTCTGCGGGCGCTGGCGACTCACTCTCCGCGTGAGGCCGACATCCTCAACCTGCGTTTTCTCGATGACCAGCCGGTCAAGGTGGTTGCCAACCGGCTGAACCTGGCCGAGGCGACGGTTCACAAGCGCCAGCAGGAGGCGGTTCAGCACCTGGCCGCCGTGGTGCGCCAGTCCGAGCTGGCGGCCCGTGCCGCACGCACCGCGGCAGTCACCGACCGCCTGGAGCTGCCGGGGGACCTGCCGCTGGTCGGGATCGAGGCGCACCTCGACCAGCTGCTGCCGGTCGTGCAGGGCACGGGTGCGCCCTGGCTCGTGGCTATCGAAGGTATGGGCGGTATTGGCAAAACCGCCCTGGCCGACGCGCTGCTGCGCCGGGTGATCGTGGACGATCCGGTGGTGGACATTGGCTGGGTCAGCGCGCGTCCGCAGGTCTTCCAGCCGGCCGGCGAGATTCGGGCTGTGGCTGGGCCTGCGCTGACGGGCGACGCCTTGCTGCAGGCCCTGGCTAAACAGCTGCTGCCTGAACTGCCCCTCACCGCGCTGCAGGCCAGCGACCAGGTGATCAGCGCCCTGCGTTCGCATCTACACGCAAAACCTGGCCTCATCGTCATCGACAACCTCGAGACCGTCGTCGACGTCACGACCTTGCTGCCCACCCTGCGCCGCCTGGCCGATCCGACGCGTTTTGTGCTGACCTCGCGCCGCAGCCTGTTCGACGAACGTGATATCTACCACTTCCTGGTGCCCGAGCTCGACCCTGCAAACGCCCTTGCGCTGGTGCGGCAGGAAGCACACCTGCGTCATTTACCTGAGCTGGCCACTTGTCCCGATGGTGATCTCTACCCGATCGTCGATACCGTCGGCGGCAACCCGCTCGCTCTGCGCCTGGTTGTGGGGCAGACGCATGTCCATGCCCTGCGCGAAGTCCTGCACGATCTGACCGCGGCGCGCGGCCAGCCGGTGGAAAACCTTTATACCTTCATCTATCGTCGCGCCTGGGATGCGCTCGACGAAACCAGCCGCCGTGCCCTCCTCGTGATGCCCCTCGTCAGCGCACGCGGCGGTAGCCTGGACTACCTGGCTGAGGTCAGTGGCCTGGCGCGTGCCGACCTGCGCAACGCGCTCGACCGTCTCGTGCAGCTCAACCTGGTCGACAGCCATGGTTTTTCCATAGGAAAAACCATCGATCTGCACGAGCGCCGCTATAGCATTCACAACCTGACGCGGACTTTCTTGCATGAACAGGTTGCACGCTGGGCGTTCTGAGAGCCTATCCAAAGAACCGGATATTCGTCTCGATAAGGCGCCTGGAGGCAGTTATTCGGATAGGCCCTAAATCGTCATGACCGACTACCCTGCGCTCTTCCAAGAATACATCGTGCGCAGCGCGCAGGCCATGCGTGACCTGCTCGAACAACCCTGGACGCGCCTGCCTGACGAGGTGCGTGAGCAGGCGTTGCACACGTTGGGCTACGCCCTGCACCTCGACGTGGCCTGGCCGGCCGCCAGTGAGGTCCTGCACCAGCTGGCACCGCTCATGGAAAAGGCCGGTCATCGCGAAGAATGGCTGCCCTATCTCGCGCGCGGCCTGGCGGTCGGCCTGGCGCAGCAGGATGCCGCCGCCGTGGCCGAGCTGACCTTTCAGCTGGGCCTGCTTAGTTACGTGCAGGGCCTGTACGACGACGCGTACCAACAGTTTGCCACCAGCGCGGCGCAGTGTGCTGACCTGGGAGATCATTACGGCCAGGTACGTGCCCTCAACCGCCTGGCCGGCACCTGTCGCCTGCAGCATCGCCCAACCGAGGCTCAGACGATCATCGAACAGGCCCTGGCTCTGCTCGATACGCAGGACCCGGCGCTCAGTCACACCTACCTGACACGGGGCCTGCTGGCGTACGATGCGGGCCGCTTTGCCAACGCCGAGGCCGACCAGCGCCGCTGTATCGCCCTGGCCATGGTGGCCAGAGACCCGCGGCTTGTCGCCTGGGGCCTGGTCAACCTGGGTGTTGCACTGCGCCAGCAGCAGCGGGAGGAAGAGACGCTGCTGGCCTATCGGCTGGCGGCACAGCTGTTCATCGAGATCGACGACGTTGTCAACCTGGCCGCAGTGCGCATGAACATCGGCAACGTGTACCTGATGCGGGACGAATTCGCAGAGGCGCTGCGCTGGTACAACCTGGCCGAACCGGTCTTCCGCCAGACCGAGGACCGCTACCGGCTGTCGGACATCTACCAGAACCGGGGGATTGCGCAGCGCGAGTTGGGTCACCTGGCCGAGGCGCGGGCCGACTTCGACCGCAGCCTGGCCTATCACCAGGCGCTCAACCGTGTCGTTGGCGTGGCCGCCATCGCCGACGCGGCGGGGCTGGTGGATCTGCGGGAAGGGGATTATGACCGCGCGTACACGCGCTTCGTCGAGGCCCTCGCTTTGCTGACCAGCATCGATGCCCAGGATGGGCCGCGGGGTGAGCTGGTGCGGGCGCACCTGGCGGAGTGCCTGGTGCTCAAGCGCCAGGCTCATAGCTGAAGGCCGCTCACGGGACGTGCGTGGCGGCGGTCGACTCGACCGCCGCCACGCACAGCATACGTCTTTACCCACACGTCGTATCGTGGCACGGGTCATCCGCACCCGGCCAGGTGATTGCCACTGCCGGCATTGGCACGGCCGGCACACGTCCCGACAACGTCGCCAGATGGAGAATGATGAGCCCCACCACCCCCAGGCGCACCCATCGCTGCCCTGCACACATCTCGACTGCCTCCCGGATAGGAGCTCATCGAGTACTGGGAATTCCCACCGCCAGGCGGTGCACGTGCTTTTCCCAATGAGCAGGCTGATTCATGCGGTTTGTCAAGGAACTCACACGGCCGTGCGGTCGTCAGGGGACTTGTACGGCAGGGTTTGCGCATATGCCGGGTGTTATCCCGGTCACACAAGCAGAACCCTGACTGGACAAATGTTATGATGCTGAGTGCATGGTTCTTTCTTTCATCACGCGCCGGCATGGCAATTTCGTGATGACTTGTCATTCTGTCAGGTCTGGCTATAATCTAGTCAGATATATGGTCGAGACTATGAGCACGGTATCTGGCATCGTCACCCGTTTGCTCACGTTGATGGACACGAGCTCACGCCAGAAGGTTTGTCCTTGCGCCCAGTTATGCAGTTCATGGCAGAAGTGGAAGAATTATTGGTTGCCCACGAGCTGATATGAGTTCTGGAAGCTCCAACCGTTAGTTCTCAGGGAGCAGTACCATGTCCTACCACGAAACCATCCCCCAGCTCGGTCACGATGCCGAGCAACTCGAACTCACTTACCAGCAGGCGGTCAAAGATGGTGATGTGGGTGCCTTTTCTGAAGCCATCGAGGCCGGCTTTTCTGCAGACACCAACAACCTGCTCTATGCTGCCTGGCACTACCGTCTGGCCTACGCCGTGGCCAGCGCCAAACGCCGCGTGGTTGCCTGGCGCTGGGCCATTCCCCTGGCAGTGCTCAACGGTTTGCTGCTCTGGCTGATCTCCGATAACCAGCGCTTCACCATCCGGCTGACCAACCCGTTTACCGGGCAGGGGTACGACCTGATCCCTGCGCTCTTCCTGCTCGCCGCACCGATCAGCGCCGCAGTGCTGACGGCATTCCTGACCGGCGCGGGAAACAAACACTGGAACCGGTTTGTGACGGCGGTGCTTGGCCTGATTGCCGCCGTCGGCTACGTGTGGCTGCTCTTTCCCGGCATGTGGCCACGCGTCTACCAGGAGCAGTACCTGGGATTGATGGTCCTGCACCTGACGCTGCTGAGCTGGACAGCCGTTGGATTGATTGCCATGGCCCAGCCGCGTGACGTCGCCAACCGCTTTGCGTTTCTTGTGAAATCCCTGGAAGCCCTGGTGGTGGGCGGCGTGTTTGCGATCGCCCTGGGTCTCTTCACCGCCATCACCTTTGGCCTCTTCGGTGCTCTCGGCATCGAGCCGCCTGAAGCGGTGGTGCGACTGTTCGTGGCCGGCGGTGCCGGGCTGATCGTCATCGTTGCGGTGGCGTTGGTGTATGACCCTACCGTGGCGCCGGCGCGGCAGTCGTTCGACGAAGGGTTGAGCAAACTCGTCGCCATGCTGACCCGCCTGCTGCTGCCACTGACCGTGCTCGTACTGCTGGTGTACCTGGCCTTCATCCCCTTCAACTTTGGCGAACCCTTCGAGAATCGCGACGTCCTGGTCATCTTCAACGCGATGCTCTTTGCCGTCATGGCCCTGCTGGTCGGTGCGACGCCGACCGGCGACAGCGAACCGGGCGTCCAGGCCCAAACCTGGCTGCGGCGCGGGATCATCGCCCTGGCCGCCCTGGCGCTGGTCGTCGGCGTCTACGCGCTCGCCGCCATCGCCTACCGCACCTCGATCGACCGGCTGACACCGAACCGGTTGACCTTCATGGGATGGAATGTCATCAACATCGCCCTCCTGGGCTGGCTGTTGATCCAGCAGGTGCGTGCCGGGCGAACCCGCTGGCTGCCGGCGGTGCAAAGCACCCTGGCCGCCGGTACGATCCTCTACGTGGCCTGGACGATCGTCGGCATCGTTGCACTGCCCTGGCTGTTCCGCGGCAGCCCCGACGACGTGGCTCACCTCTCGCCGCGCATTCAGACTATCGTCTATGAGAAGGCCGAACCGATTCTGCTGAAGTGCACGAGCAGCCCGCACATCTACCGGCTGGAAGATGGGGCCAAACGCTGGATCAAGGATATCCCAACTTTCCAGGCCGGGGGCTTTCGCTGGAACGACGTGACCTACGTCCCCTGCGCCGACCTGCGCAACGTGCCCGACGGTCCACCCATTCCACCCGATGCGGGTCCACCGCCGCAGCCGTGATCGGTTACTGGCCACAGAGGACGCAGAGGGCACAGAGAATGTTAGTAGTTTCGTAGGGGATGCGTTTTGTGGACATAGCTACCGTTGGCGTTGCAAGGGTGTAATGACCGGGTAACCGACGTGTTGGCATCGCCTGCACTGTCAGTCGCGTTAGGGAGGGAACGATGCGGCGTCTAATTTTGTGGATGTGCTGTTTGATCGTGCTCCTGGCTGGCTGCCAGATGGTGGGTACCCCAACTCCCACTGTGGTACGGGCAGCCATGGAGCAGCCTTTCACCCTGCGCTTGGGCGAGGCGGCGCGTTTGCCCGATGCCCGGCTGGACATCACCTTTGTCTCCGTGCCGGCCGAGGGCCGCTGCCCGACGACGATCGAGTGCACCGAGACGTCCCCGGTTGCGGTGGTGATCAAGGCGCAGTACACCGGGTTCTCCGTCTCGAGCCAGCTCGAACTCAGTGCCCACACTGATGACGAGGGCACGGTCATCACCGATGCACCCGGCGCGCGGCCCGCCGAGCGCTATGGCTCGGTGCTCATCACCCTGCTGAGCGTAACGCCCTATCCCGAGACCCAGCGCCCCATCGCACCGGAGGATTACGCGGTCACGCTGCTCGTCACGCCCATTGCCGAACCCAGCCCGGCGGTGACCCGAACGGTGGTAAACGAACCGGTGTTGGATGAGGATTTTGTATTGCCATTTGGTGAGACCGCCACCCTCCAAGACGTTGGTTTGCAGCTGACGTTCACCGAGGTCGTCAAAGACAGCCGCTGTCCCACGGACGTGCAGTGCGTCTGGTCTGGGATTGTCGATGTGCGCCTGACGGCCAGGCTGCCCCCGCAGCCGACGGAGGAATTCGTGCTGGGCGGCACCACCGATTCGGAGGGCAACGTGCTGGGCCCGGTCGTCGAGGCGAGCGGCCCGACCGGTGCGTGGTATGCGGGCTACACGATCACGCTCAAACAGGTCACACCCTACCCCCAGCACGCCAACGAAACGATACCTTTCGAGGACTATGCGGTGACGTTGGTCGTTCAGGTGGCCACGCCCCGCGACCCGACCCCGGTTCCGGCAACGCCTACCGCCACACCGTTCCCAAGCGATGCCTCCGGCCTGCCCGTGCTCTGCGTGAGCGAGCGCGTCCTGACCGAACGTGCTGCCGGTGTCACCGAGGAGAGCCCGGCCCGCCTGACCCCGCCGGTTGCCCAGGCTGTTCTTGCGGACAAGGCCACCGCCACTGCCCTGTGCGCCGGGCAGTTCGGCACCGATTTTCACGCAGTGGAGAGTACCGACCTCACGGCTACGTGGACCGAGTTTCTGCCGGTGGACGCAGCTTATTGGATATGGGATGGCAGCAACGACCGCCTGGTCGCCGCACCGTAACATATCACGGTCGCCGGACATTCCTACAAATGAGCCACGTGCTGCGTAATATGCGCAGCACGTGGCTCATTGTCTTTCTTGTATGGTGCTTGTGTTTCTGCAAGGCATATGTTATCATAACCATAACTCTGTAATGGCTGCGTACCGGAGGTGAGTTGATGAAACGCACGACCATCATGGTCGAAGAGGAGCTGCTCTACGACCTGCAGCAGATTGCACGCCGGCAGGGTGAATCGATGTCGAGCGTGATTCGTGAGGCGCTGGCCACGTACGTTGTCGAACAGCAGGCCCTGGCACCCGATGAGAATCCGCTGCTGGGATTGATTGGCCTGGGCAGCAGCGCGGAAGATATGAACCTGGCCGACGGCGCCGACGAGGCGCTGCTCAAACAGGGGGTGCACCCTGTGTTTGGCTGGAGTGTCGAACATGACGGCGATCGTTGATACGAGTTTCCTCGTGTCGCTGATCAACCCGCGCGAACAGCAGCACCAGGCGTGCGTCGTGGTTGCCCGTCAACTGCGCGAACGCCTGGTGATTCCGCAGGTGGTGCTGCCCGAGGCATGTTATCTGGTGGATAAGTACGTGGGGCATCCAGCCATGCGTGCCATGGTGCGGCAGCTGGCGCGGCCCCCCTGGAACCTCGAACCCCTGCACGACGGAGACCTCAAGCGGGTGGCCGCGGTGCTCGACCAGTATCACGATCAGAGCCTCGATTTTGTCGATGCATGTATCGTCGCCATCGCTGAGCGCCTGCGTGTGCTCCGCGTATTGACATTGGATCGACGCCATTTTGCCCTGATTCGGCCGCAACACTGTGCCGCTTTCGAGATTTTGCCCACGTGACACTCACTACGCTGGAAGAAATCGTCACCATCACCGACGTCGCGGCCAGGCACTGGCAGCCGTTCCAGGCAACCTCGCCCGGCGGCATCCGCTTCGCCGGCTACCTCTGCCGCCAGGAAAGCGACCGGCTGGGTACCCTGGCGGTCACGACCCTCGATGACCAGCCGCGTCTCGAGTTCATCGCGGCGATGCCCAAGATCCACTACCCCTACGTGCAGGATCGCGAGGGCCACCTGCAGGTCAGTATCTCCGTGCCGCTCAACATCGTCGATGCCCGCTTCACGGTCAAACTGGACGGGACAGCGATCATCTTCTACCCACTGACCGCGGCCGACGGCCAGGTCCTGGAAGTGGTGGCCCGTACGCGCCTGCTGCCGGTGCTGATGCCCAGCCGTTGGGGGGACTGGTTTGGCCTGCTGGCCGAAGCCCTCCCCGACCGCACCCCGGTCGAACGCGCCGTGCGCGAGCAGCACCTGGTGCTGGTCTTCGAGCTGTGGGGCTACCGCAATCCGCACCTGGTGCGCTACGAACGACCGCTGGCCTTGACGCTGCACACGGCCATCCGTCACCGCAAGCCGGCCAGCTACCGTCGCCTGGCCGACCTGGCGCAGCGTTACGGGCTGGACCTGGTGCCAACCCTGGAGGTGGCCGAACCCGACGCCGCCGGCCTGGCCACGGCCTACCGCCGCTGGCAGGCACAGCTCGAAGCCGCCAATCAGGCCGCCGGTCAGGACATCTTCGTCCAGGAAGGGGCGGTGCTGATGCTCTCGACGGCCGAAACAGCCACGTACTGGAAGTGCAAACCGCCGTCGATCGAAGAAATCCACTGGCAGGCCGATCAGCACATCAGCAAGGAGGTGGTGCGCCAGGCGCTTCTCAAGATGCTGGAGAACGGTTATGATTTCGCCAGCGGACGTGCCGAAGACGTGCAGGCCACCCTCGAGGCCGATTTCGACCCGCAGTTGGTGGCCAGCGAGGCTGGACTCATCGAGCGCATGTACCTGGACTTCGTCGTCGAGCTGCAGCGCCAGGCCTGGCTGCGCAGCCTGGTGGACAGCTCGGGCCTCGATCCGCACGACCTGCCCGCCATGATGCGTCACCTCGCGCAGCACTATGGACGTAAGGAGATGGGTTGGGTATTTGCCACGGTCAAGACGCTGTACGGCGTGGGATGAACGAATGGGTAGCCGTCGACTGCGAGAACCGTCCTACTCGTACTCG
>CAZXQZ010000018.1:0-1379 GCA_964642445.1 uncultured Anaerolineae bacterium | reverse complement strand
CTACTCGTACTCGATGGTTATGCTCGAGCCACGTGACCCACCAGTCTGGTTTGACGCGCAGAATCGATGTGATACACTCCATCAACACCTGCTGTTGATGCCCGAGGGAATCGCCAGATGCGACTCGACGAACTGCTGATGCGTATCGACACCCTACGCGACGAGATCGATGCCCTGCGCCCGCTCGATCCCGATCAAGCCGCGCGCCTGCGGCAGAAGTTGAACCTCGAGTGGAACTACTATTCCAACGCAATCGAAGGCAATACGCTGACGTTGGGTGAGACACGGGCGTTTCTGCTCTACGGGATCACCGCACACGGCAAGCCATTTCGCGACTACCTCGACATCAAGGGTCACAATGAGGCGATTCAGAGTCTGGAGGACCTGGTGCGTGGTGCGGAGGTGCTCACCGAGGCGGTGATTCGCGAACTGCATCGCGTGCTCTTGGTAGAAGCCTACGATGTCGACGCCGTAACGCTCGATGGCCGGCCCACGCGCCGTCGCATTGCCCTCGGCCAATACAAAACGGCGCCCAACCACGTACGCACGACGACGGGCGAGATTCACTTCTACGCGACGCCACAGGAAACGCCGGCCTTGATGGGCGATCTGATGGGCTGGTATCGGCGCGAAGTCGAAAGCAGTGAGTTGCATCCTGTGGTGCTGGCCGCTACCTTTCACTACCGTTTTGTCGCGATCCACCCTTTCGACGATGGAAACGGTCGCATGGCCCGACTGTTGACCAATTTCATCCTGATGCAGCACCGCTACGTGCCGGTCATCATCCCGCTTGAGGCGCGTGGCGACTACCTGCTCGCCCTGGAAACAGCCGACGCCGGCGATCTGAGCGGTTTTGTCACCTTGATCGGTCAAGCACTGCTCCAGTCCCTGGCGCTGACCCTGCGTGCGGCCCGCGGCGAGCCGCTGGAGGAACCAGGCGGTCTCGACCGCAGAATCCAGCTGCTGCGCGAACAGCTGACAGTCTACGAAGTGGCGGCGCGTGATACCTTGGTGTCTTGGTGACTACCCGGAGAGTTTTCGCCACGGAGGAGTTCGCACCCCCAGGTGCGAACTCCTCCGTGGTGGGTGTCGTGCCGCACCTGGGTTCCAACGCCAGACAGTCTCTACTGTGCAAGGTTCCTTCGGCGTTGGTACCAGGGTGCGGCACTCCTCGTAGCTACGAAGCTGGGGGTGTGGCAGTCCTCGCTCAAGCGAAATGACCCAGAAGTACGAGAACGAGGTCGAGTACGAGTACGAGTACGAGTACGAGCAGGACGGCACTCGTACTCGTACTCGTACTCGATGGCTATAATCAATCCAGGTGACCCACCAGCCTGGTTTGACGCGCAGCTTCGTAGCTCAACTACGCCGCGCGTCTG
>CAZXQZ010000017.1:0-35091 GCA_964642445.1 uncultured Anaerolineae bacterium | reverse complement strand
GGGAGTAGGGAGTAGGGAGTAGGGGGAACGGATGGGAACGGATTGGGAACGGATTATGGAGGCGGGGGTTGTAGGTCACAGAGGATGCTGTGACCTACAACCTTCGACTGTGGTCTATGCGCTGGGTTTGGGTTTACTGGGCGGCGTCGTCGCGGTCGACGTTCATTTCTTGCAGGCGGCCGGTGACCATGTAGATGACGCGCTCGGCGATGTTGGTGGCCAGGTCGCCGAACCGTTCCAGCTCGCGCGCGGCGCGTAGGGTTTCGTAGGAGGCTTCGATCTTTTCACTCGAACGGACTTCGGCCATGTGCGCCATGATCTGGGCGAAGACGCGGGCGTAGAGCGCGTCGACGGCGTCGTCCTGCCGCGCCACTTCGCGCGCCAGGTCGACGTTGTCGTGCGCATAGGCGGTCATGGTCTGGCTCAGCATAGAGCCCACCAGGATGCCCATCTGCTTGAGTTCGACTGGTCGCGGGATTTCGGGCGACCGCACCATGTGGGGCACGACCTTGGCAATCCCCTTGGCCTGGTCACCCATACGCTCGAGATCGACAATCATGTTCATGACGGTGACGATGGCGCGCAGGTCGCGCGCTGCCGGCTGTTGGGTGACGATGAGGGCAAAACACTTCTCTTCGATGTCGAAGCGCCTGGCATTGATCTGGTTATCGAAGGCAAAGACCTGCCGCGCCAGCAGCGTGTCGAGGTTCTCCAGCGCATCCATGGCCATGTTCAGTTCTTCGCCCACCATACTGCCCATTTGCAGCACATCGCCCCGCAGTTCCAGGAGCTGCTGCTCGAATCGTTGACGCATGGACATGGGTATCCTCCTTGGGACTCAGCCGCGACGGCCGGTAATGTAAGCTTCGGTCAGTTCTTCACTGGGGGTACTGAACAGGGTCTCCGTCCGGCCAAATTCCACCAGGCGGCCTAACCAGAAAAAACCTGTCCAATCGGATGCACGCGCGGCCTGCTGCATGTTGTGGGTCACGATGACAATCGTATAGGCCTGGGCCAGCTCGCGCATCAAATCTTCGACGTGCAGGGTCGCCACGGGATCGAGCGCCGAACAGGGTTCGTCCATCAGGATCACTTCCGGTTTGACAGCGATCGTGCGCGCGATGCACAGACGCTGCTGCTGGCCGGGGTTCAGGTCGAGCGCCGAGTCCCGCAGGCGGTGCCGTACTTCATCCCACAATGCGGCACCTTCCAGGCTCTCCTGAACAATCTGATCCAGGTTGCCGTTCTTTTTGGCCGTGCCCAGGACGCGCGGTCCAAACGCCACGTTGTCGTAGATGCTTTGTGGGAATGGGTTGGGCCGCTGGAAGACCATGCCGATGCGATGGCGCAGTTCGACGACGTCGACGTCGGGGTCGTAGACATTTTTGCCGTCCAGCAGCACATGGCCTGCGGCGCGCGTCCCGCGGATCGTATCGTTCATGCGGTTCAGGCAGCGCAAAAAGGTCGATTTGCCACAGCCCGACGGCCCGATCAGGGCGGTGATCTGCCGTTCGCGGATCGGAATGTTGAGATCGATCAAGGCCTGAAACGAGCCGTAAAAAAAGTTGAAATTGCGCACTTCGATTTTGTCGTTCATGACGCCTAACCAAAACGCCCCGTGATGTAGTCTTCCGTTCGTTGATCACGCGGGTGCACGAACAGCTTACCCACCGTGTCGACCTCGACCAGCTCGCCGCCCAGGAGGAAGCCGGCCCGGTCGGCGATGCGCGCCGCCTGCTGTACACTGTGCGGCACCATGACGATCGTGTACTGCTCCTTCAGGTCGCGCAGCGTTTCCTCCACCACCGCCGTCGAGATCGGGTCGAGGCCAGACGTCGGGTTGTCCAGCAGAATCACCTCTGGCTCCATGGCCAGGCTGCGTGCCAGGCAGAGGCGCTGCTTCTGCCCGCCCGAAAGGGCCATGGCCGAACTGTCGAGCCGGTCCTTGACCTCGTCCCACAGCGCGGCCTGCTGCAAAGAGCGTGCGACGCGCGACTCGAGCACCACTTTGTCACGGATACCCGCCATGCGCAGCCCGTAGGTCAGGTTATCCCGAATCGAGCCGGGCAGTGGGGTTGGAATGGCAAACACCATGCTGACCCGCCGGCGCAGGTCGATGACGTCGACGCTGCGCTCGAAAATGTCCTGGCCGTCGAACAGGATCGTGCCCTGGAAGCGCGTGCCTTCGGTCAGGTCCGACAGGCGGTTGAGCAGGCGCAGCAGGGTGCTTTTACCGCTGCGTGCCGGACCAAACAGCACGAAGACCTCGTTTGGCTGCACGTCGAGCGAGACGTTGCGCAGGGCCTCGGTCTCGTCAGCATAGGTGAAAAAGACGTTTTGGATCGAAATCTTGGGTACGGTCATACCTGCGGTTTGTTGCTCCTATGGTCCCGAAAACACCCGGTGTCCCGATGCGTGCCGAATTTCATGCGTAATCCAAGGGCGGCAGCATGGCTGCCTTGGTCCAGAGCGGCAGCATGGCTGCCGCACTCCAGGGCGGTTGTTCGTGTTACCAATCGCGGCGGCGGCGGACGCTGGTGCGCACCCCGGTGGCGACGAGCGTCAGCGACAGGGTGATCAGCAGCAGTACCAGGGCCGTGCCGTATTGGATGGTCAGCGGCATGCCTGGCACCTGGGTCGAGATCACATACAAATGGTAGGGCAGCGCCATGGTCTGGTCGAACAGCGAGCTGGGCAGTGTCGGCAGGTAGAAGGCCGCCACGGTGAACAGGATCGGCGCCGTCTCGCCGGCGGCGCGGCTCAGACCCAGGATCATGCCGGTGAGAATCCCCGGCAGGGCGTGGGGCAGCACCTGGTGGCGGATCGTTTGCCAGCGCGTGGCACCCAGGCTGAGGCTCACCGTGCGGAACTGCTGCGGTACCGAGTTGAGCGCCTCTTCGGCGGTGCTGATGACCACCGGCATCGTCATGATGCCCAGGGTCAGCGAGCCGGCGATGATCGAGGTGCCGAACTGCATCGCCAGCACAAAGGCACCCAGCCCGAACAGGCCGTAGACGATGCTGGGGATGCCCGCCAGGTTGACGATGGCCATGCGGATCGTACGCGTCAGCCGGTTATCTTTGGCGTATTCGGAAAGATAAATCGCGGCCGCAATCGAAATCGGCATCGTGACGATGGCGGTGCCCATGGTCAGGATCAACGTGCCGAGGATGGCTGGCATGATGCCCCCCTCGGTCATGCCGTTGGTGGGGGCCTGGGTCAGGAAGGTCCAGTTGATGGCACCGATGCCGTTGATCACCAGGTAGAGGATGACAAAGACCACCGGAATGACCACCAGCGCCGCGACGACCGTGATGAGCGCGACGGCCAGCTTCTGCGTCTTCTGCCGGCTCACAGCTGGCCTCCTTTGCGCCGGCCGCCGGTGCCACCCACCAGTCGGGCGGCCAGCCAGTTGACCGTGAAGGTGATCAGGAACAGAATGATCCCGATGCCAAAGAGTACGCTGTAGTGCAGGCTGCCACGCGCGACTTCGCCCATCTCGGCGGCAATCGTGGCGGTCATCGTGCGTACCGGGTTGAACAGGATACCCAGGCTGAGCGGCGGGATATTGGCAGCGTTGCCGGTCACCAGCAGCACGGCCATCGTCTCGCCGATGACGCGGCCGATGCCAAGCATCACGGCAATGACCAGGCCCGAACGTGCGGCCGGCAGCACCACCCGCCAGATCGTCTGCCACTGCGTGGCGCCGATGGCCAGGGCGCCGTCGCGGTACTCCTTGGGCACGGCGTACAGGGCATCTTCCGAGATCGAGATGATCGTCGGCAGTGCCATGTAGGCCAGCAGCAGCGAGCCGGTGAACGCGGTCAGCCCGGTGGGGGCACCGGCGTTTTGGATGATGGGTGCCAGGGTGACCCAACCCAAAAAACCAAGCACGATGGACGGAATGCCCGCCAGGATTTCGATCAACGGCTTGAGTATCTCGCGCAGCCAGGGTGGGGCAATTTCACCCAGGTAAATGGCAGCCGTAACCCCCAACGGGACAGCGATGATGACGGCGCCGATGGTCACCAGGAAACTGCCAACGAACAGAGGCAGCAAACCAAAATAGTCTTCGGTGGGATACCAGCGCTGGCCAAAGAGCTGGCGCAGCGGGATGTCGAGAAACGTTGGCAGGCCTTCGAGCAGCAGGAAGATGAAGATCAGGGCGACGATGATGATCGTCGAGACGCCGGCCAGTTGGATGAGCGTCTCGATGACGATTTCCTTGATGCTCCGGCGGGGACGGTCCGCCGGCACCGGTTGGGCGTTTGACAACGGTCACTCCTGTGGCAGCGGTACGAATCCCAAGTCGGCGACAATGGTTTGGCCCGCTGACCCCTTGATCCAGGCGAGGTATTCGGCAATGCTGCCGGTGGGCTCGCTGGCGGTGTAGATGTACAGACCGCGCGCGATGGGATAGCTGCCATCGGCACCACTCTGCACCGACGGCAGGATGAAGGGCGAATCGGCATCCTGGGCCACGGCGATCAGTTTTTCGTGTTCGGTGACGTAACCCAGGCCGTCATAACCGATCGCGTTGGGATTACGCTGAATTTCGCTGGTGATGCCGACCGACGACGGCATGAGCAGGGTCTGGGGTGCAAACACCTCGGTACTCTCGCTGTCGCCCATGCGCACCACGGTTTCCAGGAAATAAACGTGGGTGCCGGAGTTGCTCTCACGCGAGACCAGGATGATGGGCGCGTTGTTGCCGCCGACTTCCTGCCAATTGGTAATTTTGCCGGTGAATATCTGCGAGAGCTGTTCGATCGTCAGCTGGCCAACGGGGTTAGCGGGGTTGACGATCACGGCCAGGGCGTCGATCGCGACCAGGTGTTCGACCGGTTCGAAGCCGTTGGCTTTGGCTTCTTCGATCTCGCTCTCTTTCATTTCGCGCGAGGCGTTGGCCATGTCGGCCGTGCCGTTGATCAGGGCGGCGATGCCGGTGCCCGAACCGCCGCCGGTCACGGCGATGTCGACGTCGGGGTGGTCGATGCGGTAGTCTTCTGCCCAGGCCAGGGCCAGGTTGACCATCGTATCGGAGCCTTTGTTCTGGATGGCGCGTCCGTCGGCAGAGCCGGCTTCGGCGCTGGACGAGGAGCCGGTTTGCCCGCTGCAGGCTGTCAATGAGATCAACACCGCCAAAATAGACAAGGTCAACAGGTGTCGTGCACGCGGCATAGGGCTCTTCTCAGCTCGTTTCTCGCATGTTGGGTGTCATACAAACCACGAAGGCACCAAGGCACCAAGGCACCAAGCGCTTTGTTATAGAATCTTAATGCATATCGTGGGATTTGCCAAGTGTGTTGTAGGCGCCTAACCCAACCAGCGTTTCAACCGCCGGTAGATTTCGTCATCCCCGCGTTTGCCCACCAATAGGATCAAAACCACCTGGGCCCGATCGTCGATCTCATAGAAGATTCGGTACTCCCCCACATCGACCCGAAAACCGGTGGCAATGGGCTTGATGTCTGGCGGACGCGGGTTGATGCCCAGCTCGAATATCTTGAGCGTGATTTGACGGTACACTTTGGCCGGATATCCCTTGGGATCGCCTAGCTCCTTGATGACTGCGGGTGAGACCTCAAGGCGATACACGTGGCAGCTCCATGGCCTCGCCGTGCAGCTTCTCGTACTGGTCGAGCAGGTCGGTGAACGGTACCGTACCCTGCTGCGCGACGACGGCCTTAGCCAGCTGGAACAATTCCGCCTCGCGCGCAGCTTCCCATTGTTCCAGGCGTTCCAGATCGGCGACGCTGACTAACGCCGCGGCCGGCTCACCTTTGCGCTCGACGATGATGCGGTCCTGGGTATACTGAATTCGATTCAGAATATCACCAATCGACTTGCGCAGCTCCATTGCACTCACGGTCATCGTTGTCATTGCAGCACCTCACATAATTGATAAAGTTATAGCATGTGTTATGATTATATCATTTGTGTGTTTCCTTTGTCAAACATGGGGCCGTTGCCGAAACACCAGTGGCGATCGAGTGATGATCATACCCCCACCAAAGATTCCCATTGACACGCCCGCGATCATACGCTACAATCCTCGTGACTGATTTGTGCATTACTTGCACCAACATTGAGTCAGGAGGAGACTGATGCTAACGCGCAAGTTGTTCGTGCTGGCCCTGTTTCTGGGGCTGCTGATTCCGGCCATGGCGGCGGCCGCCCCCCTGGCCGGCCCCTGTGTGCCCGGTGCGTCCTACAATTCGACGTGTGACGTCAACCAGGATGGCACTATCAACCTCACCGACATCCAGCTCACCGCCGGCCACTGGAACCAGTCCGGTACCTTCGTCAGCGACAGCAACCACACCCACCTGGGCCAGACCTGGACCGGTGCCAGCAACCCGCTCAAAATCCAGGGACCCTTCGGCGCACCGGACTATGCACCGGTCGTGCTGAGCAATACGCAGGGGCACGGCCTGGCGATCACCACGGCCAGCATCAATGGTATTTACATCGGCACAGCCGGCGCCTACGGCATGGTCGTCAACACCTCAGCACAGGACGGCGTTTACGTGGGCACCGCCGGCAGCCCGTCTTCCGCCACTTATTCAGGTGAATCGAACGGCTTCGAGGTTGCCGGTGCCGGGGGCAGTGGCCTGTACGTGGGCCGGGCAGACACCAGCGGCGTGTACGTCCTTTCGGCCGGGCTCACCGGTGTCACTGTCCACAATGCACCGACAGGCTACTTTGCCAGCAACACCAGCGGCGTTGGCTTCCAGGCGCTGGCAACGGGCAGCGCGGGTTATGCGGCGGGTTCACCGGCCACCGATGGCCTGTACGTGATCGATGCGGGCAGCGATGGGGTCGAGGTCTGGAGCGCCGATGGTAACGGTATCAATGCGCACGGCACCCAATATGGTGGTTACTTCTGGGGCAACATCTACGTCGACGGCGTCTGTATCAGCTGCCGGCCAGCCAACTTCGCCGTCAACGTTGGGGAGCGCCCCTTGCAGCCGGGTGACGTGGTCAGTGTGCAGGCCGTGACCGGGACCGATTTCGACACCGCCCCGGCGTTATGGGAGGTCGTTCCCGCCCAGCCGGGCCAGGCCGCCGCCGGCGTGGTGGCCGGGCGCGCCGAATTGGTCACAGAACAAAACCACCGCCCGGACGAGACCGGCAAGCGCCTGGTGCCGCGAGAAGGCACCGCCGGACCCGGCGACTACGTCACGATCGTCTTCAGCGGCCCCATGCAGGTGAAGGTGGCCGCAGGCGAAGGCGCCATCGCCGCCGGCACCCGCGTGACCGCCGCCGCCGATGGCCAGGTACGCCCTTTGCAGACACGGACGATCGAAGGTATGCTGGTCACCGAGGGTGCACCGGTGCTGGGCGTGACAATCGATGCGAGCAAGGATGGTTTGGTCTGGGTGCTGGTAAATCCATAGCGCGAAAGGTCGGTTTTGTCATTTCTGACAGCCTGGATTACAATCGGTGCATCTGCCTGAGGAGCACCGCATCGAGGGATTCGAACCGGAAGCTTACCCCGAAATACCGGAGCCGGCGCTGCGCGAAGTCGTCGTCAATGCCCTGGTCCGCCGCGACTACACCCTCGCTGCACCGGTGCGCATCTTTATCTTCGATAATCGGGTGGACGTGCGCACGCCGGGTGGGCTACCGAATACCGTCACGGTGGAATCGATGAAACTGGGCGCAGCGCACGTCCTGCGCAACCCGACGATCTACACGTTGTTTACTCGCCTGGGCCTGGTGACCGGCGCCGGCAGCGGTGTCTACCGCGCCATTCGTGCGATCAAAGAAACCACCGGTGCCGAACCCCGGCTCTTCCAGGAAGGCAACGAGTTCGTATTTAGGCATCGTAAAAGAATAACTTCCCGGTTTCCGCCCGGAATTCCCATGCCAAAAGCGGAAGTTATTCTTTTACGAGCCCTTAGTATCCCGCGACGCATGGCGTAACCAAAAAATCCCCCACATGCGCACGCATACGCGCCGATTTGTGCTCATGACGGCCGCGCGACAATCCTCATTCTGCACGAACAAGCCAATCCATTTGCATTCTCGATAGGAGATCACTCATGAACGCGCGCACACTGCTCGTACTGACCCTCATTCTTGGCCTGCTCGTCCCCACGGCGGCCGCCGCACCGCTGGCCGGCCCCTGCCTGCCAGGCCTCGTCTACGACCCCGCCTGTGACGTCGACCACGACGGTGACGTCGATATCTTCGACATCCAGACGACCGCCAGCCACTGGAACCAGAGTGGTCCCTGGGTGAGCGACAACAACCACAACCACCTGGGCCAAACCTGGACGGGTGACAGCGTACCACTGCGTATCGAAGGTTCTTACGGTCCCGGGGAGTTCTCAGCGCCGCTCATATTGAGCAACAGCCATTCTGTCGGTGACGGCTTGCGCGTGGCGTCGGTTGTCAACAATGCACTCAAAGTGGAAACGGCGGGCCGCGCCGTTTACGTGACAACGACGAATTTCGATGCCATGTACGTGGATCATGCCGGGTATGACGGGTTGTCCATCTGCCGCACCGGCTCGGCGACCGGCTGTACGCACAGCAACAACAACAATGGCTTCGAAATCGCCAATGCCGAGGACGACGGCGTGCACGTGGTCAAAGCCGGCGGTGACGGGCTGTTCGTCTGCCAGACGGGAACGGCCAGTGGTTGCACGCCAGACACCGGCCGCAACGGTCTGGAAGTCGGCAATGCGCAAAGCGATGGGGTGCACATCACCGATGCCGGCGACGATGCCATCCAGGTTGGACAGGGCACCAATTTCCCGAATTATGCCCTGTACGTACCGACGCCCGGGACGGGTGATATCACCCTGTGGCCCAACACCGCCGTGGCGACGGGCCAATGGGCGCTGTATACCCCCGACAATATCGAAGCGGGCAACGTCTTTGCCAGCGCACAGACCCTGGTGGCGGTCGTGGGCGGTGATCAACCCCTCACCCCGGGCGAGGTCGTGAGTGCAGCCGGTCTGGCCGAAGCGATCCCGGGCGGGCACAACCCACTGGCGCAGGTCCGCCTGGCGACACCCGAGCAGGCCAACGTCGTGGGCGTGGTGCACAGCCGCATGGCGTTGCAGCCGGCGCCCGGCAAGGTGGGGGAAGAGGTCCTGCGCAGCGTCGATGGCCCGGCGCAGCCCGGCGACTACGTCGCGGTCACGGTCCTGGGTGCGGTGCAGGTCAAGCTGCAAGCGGGTACCACCGCCCAACCGGGCCAGCGCGTGACCCTCGGCGCGCACGGTGCGGTACGCACCCTGCAGACGCTCAAGGTGCAGCTGGCGGACGGTGCGGGCACCGCCGAGATCGCGGAAACGGCGCCGACGCTCGGCGTCGTGCTGCAGCCCGCCGCGGATGGTATGGTCTGGGTGCTCGTCAACCCGTAGCGCGGAGACGCAATGAGAGGTGACCACGAAGGCGCCAAGACACAAAGTACAAGAACGCCTTGGTGCCTTTGTGCCTACTAAGAAACTCGCGCCGGTCGAGTTTCTTTTGGAAAACATGAGGCCGCTGGCCTCACGAGCAGCCTGGTGGTTACCACGGGTTGCCGGCTGGGCCTGCTGTGTTATAATACGCTTCATCTTGCAGCAGGCACCAGGAGGTGGGTATGGCCAAACCCGTGGTACTGGCGGTCGATGACGATGCGGTGGTGTTGAGTGCGGTGCAGCGTGATCTGCGGCGTAAGTACGGCAAAGATTACCGCATCGTGGGTGCTGACTCAGGTGCCGCCGCCCTGGAGGCCCTCGGCCAGCTGCAGCTGCGCAGTGACCCCGTGGCGCTGATGGTGGTCGATCAGCGCATGCCGCACATGACCGGCGTCGAATTCCTGGCGCAGGCGATCCGCATCTACCCCGACGCGCGGCGTGTCCTGCTGACGGCGTATGCCGACACGGAGGCTGCGATTCGTGCCATCAACGACATCCGCCTCGATCATTACCTGAGCAAACCGTGGGACCCACCGGAAGAACGCCTCTATCCCGTGCTCAGCGACCTGCTCGACGCCTGGCAGGCCCAGGTCCAGCCCCCCTTCGAGGGTATCCGCGTGATCGGCCACCGCTGGTCGCCGCAAGTGCATACCATCAAGGACTTCCTGGCGCGTAACCAGGTACCCTACCGGTGGCTCGATGTTGAAACCGATCCGCTGGCCCAGCAGCTCCTGGCAGCCGCGCAGGTCGCCACGACCAGCCTGCCGGTGGTGGTTCTTCCCGATGGCGCGCAGTTGGTGCAGCCCACGTCAGCCCAGCTGGCAGAAAAGGTTGGACTTCGTACCCGTGCCCAGGCCCCCTTCTACGACCTGGTCATCGTCGGCTCCGGCCCAGCCGGGCTGGCGGCTGGCGTGTACGGCGCCTCCGAAGGCTTGCACACCCTGATCATCGAAGCCGAAGCGCCGGGTGGCCAGGCCGGCCAGAGCTCGCGTATCGAGAACTACCTGGGTTTCCCAACCGGTCTCAGTGGGCTCGACCTGGCCCATCGGGCGGTGACCCAGGCCATTCGCCTGGGCGCCGAAATCCTCACGCCGCAGGCGGTCACCGGGGTACGCCTGAACGAGCACTATAAAGTGTTGACCCTGGGCGATGCCTCCGAAGTGAGCTGCCACGCGCTGCTCATCGCCACGGGCGTGCAGTATCGTAAGCTGGATATTCCCGGCCTTGAGTCGCTGACCGGCGCCGGCGTGTACTACGGCGCCGCCATCACGGAAGCCGTGTCGTGTAAAGAACAGGACGTGACCGTTGTCGGCGCCGGCAATTCTGCCGGTCAGGCCGCCGTCTACCTGGCCGGTTTTGCCCGCCAGGTGACGATGCTCGTGCGCGGCCACGGCCTGGCCGAGAGCATGTCGCGCTACCTGATCGATCAGATCAAGGCGACGCCCAACATCCGCGTGCTGACGCGCACCGTCGTCAGTGCCGCCCACAGCACGAACGAGCCCACGCCCGACGCACCCCCAGCGGCAACCGTCGAGACCCGCGGCTTGCGCCTGGCTGCGGTGACCATCACGCACGCCGAGAGCGGCGCCTCCGAAATCCTTCCGGCGGCCGCCCTGTTCATCTTTATCGGCGCGGCGCCGCGTACCGCGTGGCTGGGTGACCTGGTGGCGCGCGACAGTGCCGGCTTCATCCGCACCGGTCCCGACCTGCTGCGCGGGGGCAAACGGCCACCTGGCTGGACCCTGCCACGCGATCCGTACTGGTTGGAGACCAACGTCCCAGGCATTTTTGCCGCTGGTGATGTGCGAGCGCGCTCCGTCAAACGTATCGCGTCCGCCGTCGGGGAGGGCTCGATGTCGGTGCAGTTCATTCACCAGTACCTGTCCAGTCTGTGAGTACCATGACCATCGAACTACTGCGCCAGCTGCCCCTCTTCGAAGGGCTGACCGATGAAGACCTGGAACGCCTGTACAACCTGGCCGATGTCGTATCGCTGGCCGCGGGTGACGTGCTGGTCGAGGAAGGTGAACACGGCGACTCGATGTACATCGCACTCACGGGGATGTTCGAGGTCAGCAAACGCAGCGGTGAACGCGACGTCGTCTTCGCCGGCTGCGGTCCTGGCGACGTCATCGGCGAGATTTCCCTATTGGAAAACGTGCCGCGCACCGCCACCGTGCGCGCCATCCAGGATGCAAGCCTGCTGCAGATCAGCCGCGACACCTTTCGTCAGCTCCTCGTGCGCAGCCCGACCGCCTCGCTGAGTGTCCTGCGCACCATGACGGCCCGCGTGCGTAATACCGAGGCCGCGCTGCGCCAGAACGAAAAGATGGCCGCGTTGGGTACCCTTTCCGCCGGCCTGGCGCATGAGCTCAATAACCCAGCCGCCGCGGTGCAGCGCAGCGCCGGCCAGCTGCGTGAGTCCCTGGCCGAACTGCAGCGCCTGGCCGCGTCGCTGGGGGCCATGGGGCTGAGTCCTGCGGCCCAAGAGGTTATCAATACGGTTCGGCATGAGCTTCCGTCGCGCGCCGCGACCCCCACCCGTCTCGATCCGCTGGCGCGCAGCGACCACGAAGGCGACGTAGGCGATTGGTTGGAGGCGCAGGGCGTCGACAACGTGTGGGACCTGGCACCGGCCATCGTAGACCTGGGATGGCAGCGGGATCACCTGGTTACGATGGTGGCGGGGTTCGACACCGCCGAAGTGCCCATCTTCCTGAGTTGGTTGGGCATGGGCTGCCAGGTCTACACCCTGCTGGACGTGGTGAGCCAGGGCGCGACGCGCATCGCCGAGATCGTCAAGGCGGTCAAGGCCTACTCCTATCTCGACCAGGCGCCGGTGCAGCTGGTCAACGTGCACGAGGGGCTGGACAACACCCTGGTGATCTTACGACACAAGCTGGCGGGCGGCATCAACGTCGTCAAGACGTACGCGCCCGACCTGCCGCGCATCGAAGCGTATGCGGGCGAGCTCAACCAGGTGTGGACGAACCTGATCGACAATGCGGTGGATGCGATGGATGGTCAGGGTCAGCTGCACCTGCGGACCGGCGTCCGGGACAACGGTGTGGTGGTTGAGATCGGCGATACTGGCCCTGGCATTCCACCAGCCGTGAAGGGGCGCATCTTCGATGCGTTTTTCACCACCAAACCGATTGGGGTGGGTACCGGGTTGGGCCTACACATTACCTACAACATTATCGTGCACCAGCACCGCGGCCAGATCGAGGTCGAATCGATGCCGGGCCGCACCGTTTTTCGGGTGCTGCTGCCGGTGCGAATCAGCCGGACGTAACTATCACGGCAGGCCACCCGGTTTCGTGGCCTGCGCACAGAGGCCCTCACCCCAGGCGAAATAGCTCGTTCGAATCCACGGCCCCTCGAAACCCGCAGCCAGCAGCAGCTCGATCACTTCCACTGGCTCGTAGAAACGATAGACCTCGGCAATGGCCCGGCCCTGGCGAGCCATTGTTGCGGCCGGCATCCAAAAAATGGCCAGCTGTCCACCCGGCCGCAGCACACGCGCGACCTCACGCAGCACAACCAGCGGATCGGGCAGAAAGTAGATCACATTGATCGTCAGGGTACGATCGAAGGTGGCGCTGGCGAAGGGCAGTGCGTCGCCCAGGCCTTGCACCAGCCGGACCTTGCCGGCCCTGATGTTGCGCACGTTGCGGCTGTGGGCCATGTCCACCATCGTGCTGGCGGGATCGATGCCCACGATGTGACCGCTGGTCAGGCGAGCGGCCGTGTCGTGCAGGGCCAGGCCCGGCCCAAAGCCCAGCTCGAGCACGTGATCGCCTGGCTGCACGTGGAGCAGGTCAACGACCCAGGCGTTGGCTCTACGGGTGCGCGCCACCATACTCCAGGCCGCCAGGCGTCCCAATGGACCATGGGGCCGGCCATGCTGTGCGGCGAATTGACGTGCCAGGCCCACGTTACGCCTCGGCCTGGCGAATCGGCTGGCGCAGAATCGTCTTCAGTTTTTCGGGCGCACTGCGTAAGGGATCGCCCAGGTAGATTTCGTGGTGTTTGCCGGCCCGTTCGTAGCCGTTGGCCTGGGCAAATTCCTGCATACGCGCCACCGTCTGCGGCTCGTTGGCGTAGGGACCGAGGTGCATGATCTGCATGCACAGCCCTTCGTGGAACGTCGCCAGGCGCAGCCGGTCGATCGCCGGGCTGGGGCGTTTTTGACGCAGCTGCACCATGGCGAACTGGAATGCGGGCACATCGACCACTTGCACCTTTTTGGCAGATGGGGCATACAGGTGTTTCAACTCTTTACGCAGGTCCAGCTTTTCCATAACAGCTCCTTGGTGACGGTGTCACAGGCGGGCAAGGCGTGGGAGACACGGTGCATTATACGCCGGGGATGCGTTGTGTGCAACAGAGGGACCTCTCGTTGCGCCCTGGCAGCCCGTGGCACCGAATGGGCAGGTATGGTAGGGATTTGCTGAACCCTGTTGGCTGTGTTATAATCGGCGGCGGCTAAGCGCCCGCCATAGTATCGTTTCCCTCGTTTGCCGGAATACCGGCGAGAAGCGAACTTTGCGGACTCTGAGGCGAGAGCATGCGTATCTGGTATTCCAGCGGTGCTTTGGCCAGCCAACAGAACGTTTCGTCGGACATGTGCAAGGAGATCGTACGGTGACACTGTCGAAGGAAAACAAGGCAGAAGTAATCAAGGAATACCATACTCACGAGAACGATACCGGTTCACCGGAAGTGCAGGTTGCGATTCTTACGAAGCGGATCGACAGCTTGATCGACCATTTGAAGATGCACTCGCATGACGAGAACTCACGTCGCGGGCTGCTGCGCCTGGTCGGTAAGCGCCGCCGTCATCTGAATTACCTGAGCCGCACGGACCACAATCGCTACATTGAGTTGGTAAATCGCCTGGGGTTGCGGAAGTAGCGCGTCCTGGTGCGTCACTGGCCATGACTGTAACCATCGATCGAACGTAATCGATGATTATGCTCAAGCCAGGTGACCCACCAGCCGGCGCCAACATACGCATCCAGCGTCGAACGGCATTCGTACCGGCCCGAAGGAACAGGCATTGGGGAAAGCGGAGAAAGGACCTTTCTCCGCTTTCCCCAGTTCCTGGCCTTTCGGTCCGGCCCAGAACATGCCAGGCGCTGCGCAGCGTCTGGCACCCACAACGGTCGCTGACCGGTTGTGGTTTTTGATGTCCCTGTCATAGGCCAGGGGCATGTTTGAATTGTTTGCAGGTGCAAACACGAAAGGACCGAAATCATGATACAGAAACATCGTTTTGTCGCCCGGCTGGGCGAACAGGAGATTGCCATCGAAACCGGCACCCTGGCCCAGCAGGCGGGCGGCGCAGTAACCGTGCACGTGGGTGACACGGTCGTTTTTGCCACCGCCACCGGTGCACGCACGGCGCGGGAAGGGGTGGACTTCTTTCCGCTGACCGTCGATTACGAAGAACGCCTCTACGCAGCTGGCAAAATTCCGGGCAGTTTCTTTCGCCGTGAAGGCCGCCCCAGCGAATCAGCGATCCTGCTCAACCGTCTGGTCGATCGCCCGCTGCGCCCCCTCTTTCCCAAGGGCTTCCGCAATGACGTCCAGATCATCCTGACCGCGCTGTCGTCCGATCAGGAGAACTACATGGACATCCCCGCGATCATCGGTGCCTCGGCGGCCCTGATGATCTCGGACGTTCCCTTCGGTGGGCCCGTGGGGGCTGTCCGCATTGGCTACGTCGACGGTGCCTTCGTCGTCAACCCAACGACCACCCAGATGGAGCACAGCACGCTCGATCTGCGTGTCGGTGGCACCGAAGATGCCATCCTGATGGTCGAAGCCGGTGCGGATGAGATTCCGGAAGACGTCATGCTGGACGCCCTGCGCCTGGCGCATGAGTCGATGCAGGACGTTATCCGCATGCAGAAGGAAATGGCCGCACAGATCGGCAAGCCCAAGATGGAGTACAAGGTCTTCGTGCCCGGGGCGGAGGTCGTGGATGACGTGACCCGCCGCATGCAGGCGAAGATCGCATCGATCGTGGCCAGCGGCCTGGGCAAGGGTGAACGCAGCGAAGCCATCGACACCCTGCGCAGCGAACTGGTCGAAGACACCGATGAGGCCATCTTCGACGCACAGGAGCAGATGGCGGTTTTCGACAGCCTGATCAAAAAACAGGTGCGGGCACGGATCCTGGACGAAGGCATGCGGCCGGACGGGCGCAAGACCGACGAGATTCGCCCCATCAGTGCGGCGGTTGGTATTCTGCCGCGCACCCATGGCTGTGGCCTCTTCCAGCGCGGTGAGACCCAGGTGTTGACGATTGCCACGTTGGGCACGCCGCGTGAAGCCCAGACCCTCGATACACTCCAGCCCGAAGAGACCAAACGCTACATGCATCACTACAATTTCCCGCCCTATTCTACGGGTGAGGTCTATCCGATGCGTGGGCCCAAACGTCGTGAAATCGGGCACGGTGCCCTGGCCGAACGGGCCCTGGCCCCCATGATTCCGCCGGTCGATCAGTTCCCCTATACGCTGCGCCTGGTGTCGGAAGTACTCTCGTCCAATGGCTCGACATCGATGGCGTCGGTGTGTGGCAGTACCCTGGCGTTGATGGACGCCGGCGTACCGATCCTGGCACCGGTGACGGGCATCGCTATGGGTTTGATCACCGATCCTGACACGGATCGTTATGCAATCCTCAGTGACATCCAGGGTGTCGAAGACGCTTTGGGTGACATGGATTTTAAGGTCGCCGGCACGCGCGATGGCATTACCGCCCTGCAGATGGACATGAAGATCAAAGGGCTGCGCATGGATATCATGGAGCAGGCGCTGGAGCAGGCCCGTCAGGGACGCCTGTTCATCCTGGGCAAGATTCTGGAAGTCATTCCTGAGCCACGTGCCACCATGTCGCAGTATGCACCGCGCATCATGACCATTCACGTCGATCCAGAGAAAATCGGCAAGATCATTGGCCCGGGTGGAAAGATGATTCGGGCCATCCAGGAAGAGTACAATGTCAAGATCGACATCGAGGACGATGGATCGGTCTTCATCGCATCGACCGACGGCCTCAGCGCCGAATCGGCGATTCGCGAGATCGAATCACTGACCGAAGAAGTGACTATTGGCAAGACCTACGTGGGGCGTGTCGTGCGCACTGAGAGTTACGGCGCCTTCGTGCAGATTCTGCCGGGGGTCGATGGCCTGGTCCACATCTCGCAGCTGGCCGATTACCGGGCGCCTACCGTCGAAGATGTCGTGCGGGTCGGTGATGAGGTGATGGTGATGGTCATCGACATCGACGACCAGGGCAAAATCCGCCTGAGCCGCCAGGCTGTTCTGGAGGGCTGGACGGTGGACGAAGCGCGGGCGAGGGATTCGCGCGGCCGCAGCGACCGCGGGGGTGATCGCGGGGGTGACCGCGGTGGTTCACGTGGTCCGCGCCCCAGCGGGGGCCGTGGTGATCGTGGTGGTGACCGCGGTGGTGACCGCCGTGATCGTGGCGGCTCGCGTTACCGTTAGAAACGAGGCGTATGCTCGATAACCGCGAGCCGCACCACTTGGCGGTGGCGATTACGGCACCGTACGGTGGACCCAAGCAGCAGCTCTACGGCTTCATGCAAACTGTGCTGCCAGCCATTTTCATTGCGCTGGTGGTGCACATGTTCATGGCGCAGGCGGTGCGCGTGCAGGGATCGAGCATGGAACCAGGCCTGTCGACGGATCAACGCGTGATCGTGGAGAAAGTCACCTACCATCTGCACGGTCCGCGTCGCGGCGATATCGTGGTTGTACGTATGCCCGGCCAGGGTGACGAGCTGCTCATCAAGCGGGTGATTGCCGTAGCGGGCGAAGAGGTGGAAATCAACAACGGGCGTGTCTACGTGAACGGACGCCTGCTGGATGAACCTTACGTCGCGGATGACACACCGGGTCGCCAGACCTGGGTGGTGGAGCCGCTGCACGTGTTCGTCATGGGGGACAACCGGCACGCATCAAACGATTCGCGCCAGTTCGGCACCGTCCACCGCGACCAGGTCTTGGGGCGCGCCATGCTGCGTTACTGGCCACCCAACCAGGTCGGTCGCATCGAATAAAACCAAAAACCGGGGCGGATGACCGCCCCGGTTTTTTCATAGAATCTCGGATGGCACCGGGTGTGTCGCCACAGCCGGTGCGGCCGTGACCGGCTCCAGAGGAACCGCCACAATCCCCTCTTCGGTACGCACCAGGCGTCGGATTTCGGTCGCCACATCGATGAACAGCTGCCCGTTCAGGTGGTCGATCTCGTGTTGGAAGATGCGAGCCAACCAATCCGTCGCTTTGATTCGCAATGGCTCGCCGTTGACATCCTGGCCCTTGATCGTCACCGCTTCGGCACGCCAGACGTCACCGACCAGGTTCGGAATCGACAGGCAGCCTTCCTCACCCAGAACTTCGTCTTTGGATGCTTTGACGATTTCCGGGTTGACCACCGCATACAGTCTACCGCTGCCGGGGACGTCGGCATCTTCCGGCATCTCGACCACAATCACGCGTTCGGTGACTCCTACCTGGGGGGCAGCCAGGCCGACACCGGGTGCAGCACGCATGGTCTCTACCATGTCGTCGACCAGGGTTTGGAGTTGGGCACCGAATCGATTCACTTTGCGCGCACGCGTCCGCAGCACAGGGCTGCCAATTTTCACAATTTCACGCACGGCCATACGATCCATACCTCAGAGATGGGAACAATTGGTTCTGTCACACGATTATAACGTCCGCTGCGGGTGCTGTCAAACAGGTTCGAACTCGTCCTACAGCATGGCGGCTGCTCCTGCAGGCTCAATTTGGGCCGATCGGCGGACGCCGGACGCCGGACGTGTCGCATGATTTTTCAGTTTCGCCCACATGTTGTACAATACCACGGTGAGTTATGGCGCCTGGTGTGCTGGCGTCAGTCACTAGCTCGGCGGGAAAAGATGCAACGACCTGAGATGATGCCGGCGTCGGACCCAGCACCACCCCGCCGCAGCGATTGGCTGCTGGCGGGAATCGCCCTTCTGGTGATCGTGGCCGTTGTGCTGGCGGCACCTGGAGGCCTGCTCGACAAGGCCGACAAAGTTGGCTATGCCGTATGCCACCAGATCGATGTCCGTTCCTACTTCATTGGCGACCGGCCCATGCCGCTGTGTGCGCGCTGTACCGGCCAGTACCTGGGGGCCTTCTTTAGCCTGTTGGTGTTTGTGGCCGTGCGACGCGGCCGGGCCAGCCTGTTCCCACCCACGCCCATCCTGGTGGTGCTGGTCCTGTTTCTGCTCATCTGGGCATTCGACGGCGTCAATTCGTACCTGACCCTGTTTCCCGGCGCGCCGCATCTCTACGAGCCGCGCAATATCCTGCGCGTGAGTACCGGTGTATTACAAGGTATTGCGGTCATCTCGCTGGTCCTGCCGATGTTCAACCTGACGGCCTGGGCCAATCCAGACCCGGTGCCTGTGCTGCGTAACGCGCGTGAGCTGGCTGCCCTGGTGGTGATGGGCGCGCTGTTGGTGCTGGCCGTGCAGAGCGATTGGGAGGCCCTGCTGCTCCCACTGGCCGTAGCCAGCGCCCTGGGCACGGTTGTACTGCTGACCCTGGTCATGACAGTGATCGCGCTCATTGTCTTGGGACGGCCTTCGACGGCCACCCATTGGAAGCAGCTGATCGTACCGCTGCTGTGGGGACTGGCCGGCAGCCTGATCTTGATCGCCCTGATCGATGCCGGGCGCAGTGCGCTCACCAACGCCCTGGGGCTGCCGTTTTAGCGGTTCGGCAGCCATGGCCCCTGAAACTCGTCCCCTGTAGCTGCGTATTACACAATGGCCGTGTGCCTCCGGCCACGAGCCAGGTTCAGGTCACACCTGGGCTTCCTCCGGCACCTGTTCGACTGGCATCTGCAGCTGTGTAGCAGCTGCCGGTCGGTTTGCCGGTAATGTGAAGGCGGGCCTATCGCCAGCCATCGATCGTCCAAAGGAGGGATTTGTTCAAATGACAGTACAGGGAGTTTCGCTCGGTGAGATGTTCAAGCAGAGTATGGCCGTTCTGACCCGGCCGTCCCCCGACACCTTCGAGCAGTTCGAGCGGCACGGTGGGCAGCGGGAAGGGCTCATCTACGTGGTCGTAGCGGCCGCCATCGCCGGTGTCGTCGCCTTTGTCTTCAGCATCTTGGGCGGCTTCGGCGCGGCACTGCTGGCGCTGCTCACGGCAATGGTTAGCCCAATCGTGGGTTACTTCGTCTTCGCCTTCCTCATTCACTACGTCGGTACCCGCCAGGGCGGCACCGGCACCCAGGATGAGGTATTCTACAGCATGGCCCTGTTTACCGCACCGATCCTGGCTTTCAATGGGATCGTCGGCGGTATTCCGCTGCTGAACTGCCTGGCCCTGCCAGTGACACTGGCCCTGTCGCTGTACCAGCTCTACCTGGGTTACGTGGCCACCCGTGCGTCCATGAATCTCGATTCCAACAAGGCGCTGATTACGGTGATCATCGCCATCGTGATCGAGGTCATCGTCTTCATAGTCATTGGCCTCGTGCTGGGCCTGCTGACAGCCGGCTTCAGCGCCGCGTCGGGTGCATTCAACGGATAAGTCAAGACTTCCGAAGTCTGTCAAGGAGGAACCATGGAAATCGGCAAGGCCTTTTCGTTTGTACTCGAGGATGAGAAGTGGGTCAACAAGGTCCTCATCGGTGCGGTCATAAGTGCCATCCCCGTCGCCAATTTTGCCGCTTCGGGGTATGCAATCGATGTGATGCAAAACACCATCCAGGACGAAACCCGTCCGCTGCCCACCTGGGATGATTTTGGACGCTTCTTCGTGCGTGGTTTCAAGTGGCTGCTGGGGCTGCTGCTGTATTTGGTCCCGCTCATTGTGGTATCGTGTCTGTTTGCGGTATTGGGCGGCGGCTTGAGCGCCCTATTCGGTGATTCTGCTGACGCTGCGGATGCTGTGGGTGTCCTGGCGAGCGGTGTCGGCCTGGTGGTATCGTGCCTGGTGCTGCTGTACAGCCTGGCGGTGGCCTTCGTCATTCCGGCCGCCACGGCACGTTTTGCCTTGACCGACGACGTCATGCAGATGTTCCGCTTCCGCGAGCTGTTTGCCGATATCCGGCGCAATCTCAACGGTTACCTGGTGGCCTACGTCGTCATGATCGTGGCTGCCTTTGTCATCGGTGCCATTCTATCGCTCTTTGGCCTGATCTGGCTCTTCATCCCCATCTGCGGCTGGATCATCGCCTGGGTCGTCAACATGGCCGGCTCGTTCTATCTGCAGCTGGCCTACTCCAACCTCTTCGGCCAGTACTTCAAGGAAGCCCGCCCTACAGGCCTGGAAACGACGCAGCCGTAGTCGTTGTTGGGGGTTAGGGGATGGGGGTTGGGGACCTGAGTCTGCTCTCCCACCCCTGGCCCCTAACCCCCATCCCCCACCTCAAAATTCCTTCTCTTCTCTCATCCATGCTACAATGGCCGCCATGCAAATTGCGGCGGAACTGCAGGCGCGGCTCGATACGTTGCCAACCCGACCGGGTGTCTATATCATGAAAAGCAGCGATGGCACCGTCATCTACGTCGGGAAGGCGGTGAATTTGCGCGCGCGGGTGCGATCCTACTTTCACCAGCAGGCACAGCTCAGCCCCAAGACACACCGCCTGGTGCAGCACATCACCGACCTGGAGTGGATTGTTGTCGAAACCGAGCTGGAAGCGCTCGTCCTGGAGAACGAGCTCATCAAACGTTTCCAACCTCGCTACAACATCCGCCTCAAAGATGATAAGAACTACCCCTACATCAAGATCCACTGGGAGGATGATTATCCCAAGGTCACCATCGTGCGGCGCATGGCGCAGGATGGCGGACGCTACTACGGCCCCTATACTTCGGCGTGGAACGTGCGCCAAACCCTGGATGGACTGCGGCGCATCTTCCCCTACCTGACGTGCAACCGCGAGATTACCGGGCGCGACAAACGCGCCTGTCTCTATTACCACATCGGCCGCTGCAATGGTCCGTGCATCGGTGCCGTGACCAAAGACGAGTACCGGGCGATGGTCCAGGGGCTGGGCGATTTTCTGAGCGGGGACACCGACCGTGTCCTGACCCAACTAACCGAGCGTATGCAGCAGGCGGCCGAGGACTGGCAGTTCGAGCGCGCCGCCCGCTATCGTGACCAGATCCGGGCGGCCGAGCAGCTGGTCGAGCGCCAAAAAGTCGTGAGCGGGCAGCAGCAGGACGAAGACTTGATCGCCTTTGCCCAGGCCAACGGTGATGCCGTCGTCCAGGTCTTTTTCATCCGCCGCGGCCGGCTGATTGGTCGTGAATCCTTTGTGGTGGAAGGCACGGAGAGTGGCGAGAGCGAAGAGCTGATCAGCGCCTTCTTGAAGCAGTTCTACAGCGAAGCCGCCTACGTACCGCCGCAGATCGTCCTGCCGAAGGATCTCGACGAGCGCCTGATCATCGAACAGTGGCTGCGTGCACGTCGCGGGGACGAAAAAGTGATCCTGACCGTGCCGGCCGAGGGACAGAGCCGGGACCTGTTGGAACTGGCGACGCAGAACGCCAGCGAAACCCTGGACGCCCTGCGTGCGCAGTGGCAGGCCGATAAGAACCGCCAGGTGCTGGCCCTGACCGAATTGGGCGATGCACTCAACCTGCCCAGCGCACCAACCCGGATCGAATGTTACGACATCTCGACCCTGCAGGGCACCAACACTGTGGGCGCCATGGTGGTGTTTGCCCGCGGCACGCCGCTGAAGAGCGACTACCGTAAATTCAAGATTCGCGGCAAAGGTGGGCAGGGCGCCGGTGAACCAGACGACTTCGCCGCCATGCGCGAAATGTTACGCCGCCGCTTCCGCCGCGCCGTCGAACCGCCGGTCGATGAAGACGATCCCGGACGCAAAGCCCGCAAACGCGATGAGATGTGGCAGCTGCTGCCCGACCTGGTGATCGTCGATGGCGGCAAGGGCCAGCTCGGCGTGGCGGTCGAGGTGCTCAAGGAGTTCGATTTGTTCGAGCAGGTGCCGGTGGTGGGTCTGGCCAAAAAACATGAGGACCTCTTCGTCCCCGGCCGGCCGCAGCCGCTGATCCTGGCGCGCGATTCGCAAGCCCTGTTCCTGGTGCAGCGCATCCGCGATGAAGCGCACCGCTTTGGCATCACCTTCAACCGCAGCCTGCGCAGCAAAACCGGCATTGCTTCGACGCTGGACAAAGTGCCCGGTATTGGTCCGCGCCGCCGTAAAGCGCTCCTGCAGCGCTTCGGCGACCTGGAAACGATCAAAAATGCCAGCACGGAAGAGCTGGCTGCCGTACCGGGTATGAACAAGACGCTGGCTGCGGCCATCAAGGACTATTTGGAGGCATGATGCCCGATTTCTCCGCAGCCGCGCGCCGGATTACGTTGACGCTCTTTGCGACGCAGAGCCTGGCATCGGCCGGCTTCATTGCGGCATCGACAGTGGGTGCCCTGGCGGGTGCACAGCTGAGTGGGCGGCCAACCTGGGCCGGGGTGCCGGCCGCCGTCTATTTGTTGGGCAGCGCATTTGCCGCTCCCGGTTGGGGCTATGCCATGGATCGGCTGGGGCGGCGCATTGCGCTGACCTTGGGCGTCGGTGTGGGTGTGTTGGGAGCGGTGGTGGCCGGCCTGGCGTTCAACGCCCAGGCCTTTGGCCTGTTCCTGGGTGGGCTGTTGTTCATGGGCACCGCAAACGCGGCCGTACAGCTCGGGCGTTTTGTGGCCGCCGAGGTACATCCACCCGCCGAACGTGGCCGGGCCATTTCCAACGTCGTGATCGGCGGCACGGTGGGCGCCGTCTTGGGACCGCTGCTGGTGGGACCCGCCGGCGAGTGGGCGCATAACCGCGGCTTCGATGAGCTCGCCGGCCCGTATCTGGCCAGTGCGATCCTGCTGCTGTTTGGGGTCGTCATCGTCTTCACCTGGTTGCGCCCCGAACCACGGGACGTGGGACGTGCCGTGGCCGAGCTGCACCCGGAAGTGGGTCCCGACATCACCGCGGCCCGCGGCCTGCGCCAGCTCATGCGGGTGCCCGCCGTGACTGTGGCTGTGGCGGCCATGGTCTTCGGCCAGGTGGTGATGGTCATGCTGATGGTCATCACCTCCCTGCACATGAAGAACCACCAACACGGCCTGGGTGACATCTCGCTGGTCATCTCCTCGCACACCTTTGGTATGTTTGCGTTTTCGATCATTTCCGGACGCCTGGCCGACCGCTATGGCCGCCGCCTGGTCATTGCCGTGGGCGCGGCGACGCTGATCCTGGCCTGCCTGGCCGCACCATTTTCACCGGAAGTGCTTCCGATCGCAGTGGCATTGTTCCTCCTGGGCCTGGGCTGGAACTTCTGTTACGTCGGCGGCTCGTCCCTGCTGGCCGACCAGCTGTCACCGGCTGAGCGCGCACGTACGCAGGGTTTCAACGACCTGCTCATCGGCCTGTCATCCGCCGCGGCCAGCCTGCTCAGCGGTGTCGTGTTTGCCACCATCGGTTACGGCGCGATGGGGCTGTTAGGCGCTGTCCTGGCCATCGTCCCGCTGCTGATGGTGCTGATCGTACGACCGCGTACGGCGTCAGTGACCAGCCAGGCCAGTCGATGAAAACTGCCACACCCTCCACCGCGGTCGGGCGCGCCGTGACGGCGTCGTGGCAGCCCTATGCGGCCATGATCTTCGGCATCGTCTGCATCTCAACCTCCGGTATCTTCATCAAACTGGCCAGTGTAGCGGGACCGGTCGCCGGCGTCTATCGGGTCGGTGTCGCGGCAGCCGTGATGGCAATCCCCTTTCTGCTGCGTGCGCGGCACATCCGCTGGACCCGGCGCATGCTGTTGGCCGCCAGCGTGGGTGGCATCTTTTTTGCCTGCGACATCGCCTTGTGGAACACTGCCCTGCTCAATACCTCGGTGGCCAATGCTGTCCTGCTGGGTAATACGGCACCGATTTGGGTTGGCTTGGGTGCTATCGTGCTGTTCCACCAGCGCCTGGGACGCCAGTTTTGGTGGGGCCTGGCCCTGGCGCTGGCTGGCGCCGGCCTGATCGTAGGCGTGGAGCTGTACGGGCCGGGAAGCGCAACGCTGGGCAACCTGCTTGCCCTGACCGCCAGCCTGTTTTACGCCTGTTACCTGCTGGTGACGCAGCGGGCACGCACCCGGCTCGATGCGCTCTCGTACTTCTGGCTGGCGGCGGTGGCCAGCCTGTTCACGCTGTTTTCCATGACCGTCGTGCTGGACCAGTCGCTGGCCGTGCCGCCGTCGGCACTGCTGCCACTCCTGGGCCTCGGCATCGTCACCCACACCTTTGGCTGGTTGTCACTCAACTACGCACAGGGCCACCTGCCGGCATCGCTGGTAGCGCCGAGTTTGTTGGGTCAGCCGGTTATCGCCAGCCTGCTGGCCATCCCGGTCCTGGGCGAAACGCTGGCCTGGTTCCAGGTGGTGGGTGGCGCCATCGTCATGGCAGGTATCTTCCTGGTGCATCGCGCCCATGAGTGAACAGGCTCCGGGTCTTCGCAGCCGGGCCCCCTGGCAGGCCTACCTGGCCCTGGTGGTCGGAATTGTGTGTATCGCCACGTCGGGTATCTTCGTACGCTGGGCGGGCGTACCCGGACCGGTGGCCGCGGTCTACCGCACCCTCACCGCCATCACGGTGCTGATGATTCCATTTGGCCTGCGGGCCGGCCGCCTGCGCCACGGTGGGCCACGACCCTGGCTGCTTCTCGTCATCGGCAGTATCTTCTTCGGCCTGGACATGGGCCTGTGGAACACCGCCGTGCAGTACACCTCGGTCGCCAATGCAGTCCTGTTGGGCAATACGGCGCCGATCTGGGTGGGTCTGGGTGCGATCCTGATCTACCACGAGCGGCTACTGCGTAATTTCTGGTTGGGGGTGATCCTGGCCCTGGCGGGCGCGGCACTGATCGTGGGGACCGATTTGTTACGCAGCCAGGCCCTCAACCTGGGCAACGGCCTGGCATTGACCGTTTCCCTGTTCTACGCCGGTTACATGCTCATCACGCAGCGCGCACGTACCCGTTTCGACGCGCTGTCCTATTTCTGGCTGACCACCTTTGGCAGCCTGGTGACGCTGTTGGTGCTGACCTTCGTCCTGCGCCAGCCCCTGGCGGTGCCACCGGCCAGTCTGCTGCCGCTGCTGGCACTGGGTCTCATTACCCACATTGGGGGATGGCTCTCGGTCAACTACGCCCAGGGGCACGTGCCGGCCGCGGTCGTGGCCCCTACGATGCTGGGGCAGCCGGTCGTGGCCGCCCTCCTGGCGTGGTGGCTGTTGGGTGAGAGCCTGTCGTGGGTGCAGGTGGTGGGTGGTGCGGTGGTGCTGGCCGGCATCTACCTGGTGCACCGCGCCCACGGCTGAGGTGTGCAGAGCAGACATCCGAAGTCTTTTTGCCTCCAAGATTTTGGCCTGGCGCACATTTGGTCTATAATCAAGCCCATCCAATCACGTTGAACCGAGATGGTTATGCCAACCGGGCAGATGCAGGACGTCCCAGTCAGCGATTATGACCGCAGTGAGATCGTCAAACGCTTGCGTCAGATCAGCGCGTTCCAAAAATGGAAAGATGCCGATCTGAAGAAACTGGCGAACGAAGTGCACGTGCGAAAATTCAAAGACGGTGACGAGCTCACGGAAGCTGAACCGGGTGACTACCTCTACATGGTCGTCGAGGGCACGGTGTACGAACGTGACCTGGACGAAAAGAACCAGGCTTGGGCCGCACACACGTGGACTGAGAACCAGTGGTTCATGCGCCAGGCGAGCTTCGACGGATTGGCCCACGAATCGGAAGTGCGCGGCGTGGGGCAGGGTCGTCTCTACGTCATCTATCCCGCCGACCTCAGTTGGGCGCTCGGCATCGAACCTGACTTGTGGAACCTGCTGCGGCGGGATGCCTTGGTGCGCCGGCTGCGTGCCATGCCAGTGTTGGCACCTTTGAGCACGGAGCAGATTTACCGGCTGGCTACGATGGCTCAGATCGTTGAGCTAACGGCCGATACCGTTATCTGTGAACCGCAGACCACGCGCAGCAAAGCGATGGTCTATTTCATCGATTGGGGACAGGTGGCACTGGGCGACGCACCCAAAGGCTTCGCCAACGTCATCACGTCGGGTAACCTTTTCCACAATGGCCCATTTGCGCTGGGCCACATTGCCCCGGAACGCGCGACGGCGCGTACCAAGGTCAGGCTCATCGCATTCGCATTTGCTGACATGGAGATCGTCATCGACTATCACGAGGGTGTCGGCCTGCGGCTGCAGCGTCCACCGATCAGAAAATACCTGCGCCAGGTGGTCAAAGAATTCCAGAACGTAACCGAGGAACAACTCGATATGTTGGTCAGCATCACCTCGTGGGAGCACTACCCGGATGGGAGAACAGTCAGCCTGCAAGGTGTGCGTGGCGACTCACTGCGCATTCTGGTGCGTGGTGCAGCCATCGTGCGCGAGGTCGATGCCCAGGGACGCGACCGACCGCGCAAATACCTGATTCCAGGCGATTATTACGGCATCGGATCGCTCTTTCGCCAGGACCGGCATCACGTGACGGTACGTGCCGTCCAGCCGGAAAATCCCAACATCCGGGCAGGATGGATGACAAGCCAGCTGGCGGATGGGGAGAAGCTGCAGCGTTACGAACCAGGTGGCACGTGGCTTCGCATCTGTTACGACGATTTGAATCACCTGCTGCAAACGTACCGCAAGTCCTGGGCGAAAAGCCCGATCGTCCAGCGAGTGACACAGGAAGTCAAGAGCTACCGCAAATATGACTGGCAGGATCAAGACGAAGTCATCGTCTACGATGGTCACCGGCACCCTGTCATTCTGGTGGGCCGCCTGTTGTGGCTGTTGTTGATTCTTGGCCTGGTCGTGCTGCTGAACAACTTCTGGCAGCGCGCGGGGGGTGGGCTTGACGTGTTGAGCGTGGCTTTGTTTACAGGCCTTGCTCTGCTGCCCGCGGTTGCCTGGATCTTGATCGATTATTACAACGACTATTTTGTCGTGACCAATCGTCGTGTGGCCGCGCGCGAGCGCGTCATTCTGATCTACGAGAGCCTCAACGAAGCGGCCCTGATGGCGGTCCAGGATACCACCATTGCACTCGACTTCTGGGGGAACCTGTTCCGTTATGGCACCCTGGTCGTAAAAACCGCTGCCAAAGCGGCCTGGGTGGTGTTCGACCGCATCCCCGATCCGTGGGGGGTTCAGCGTCTCGTCACCGAGCAGCAGCAGCGCGTGCAGGCCGAGCAGCGGGTCGAACAACGCGAGGGCCTGCGCCAGCAGATCGTCAACGATCTGCGCGTGGGGATTGTGCCACAGGTGCCCACACGCGCCCTACCACCCGACATGATGATAGCCAGGCCCAAGCCCTTACCTCTGCGGATTGGCGCCAAAATCCGGCTGTTCCTGGATAGAACGGTCTTTCGCCTGATCGATATGGTCATCCTGCAGCCGATTCGTTGGGTGGTGCGGATTTTCAAATACGGCGGGCGTCAACCTCAAGGCAATATCGACGAGTTCCGCGGCGGTTTTCTGGCTTGTTGGTGGATCACACCAGAAAAAACGGTGTGGCGCAAACACTGGTGGATCTTGATCAAAAACGTCTGGCTGTCCTTATTGGTCTGGACGGTCGTGGTGATCGTCTTTGTTACTGCGTTTGCACCGGGCGGACTGCTGTCCCCGTGGTTGATTGCATTGATCTTGGGTGGGGTCACATTCTGGTTGGGCTGGCAGTATGCGAACTGGGCCAATGACCTTTACATCGTGACCAACGAGAAACTGGTTGACATCGAACGGCTGCCGCTCGGTTTTGGGGAAAAACGCCGCGAAGGTAACCTGGACCGTGTGCAGAACGTGGTGCTCAAAATACCCACAGTGTGGGCAAACCTGTTCAATATCGGCAACGTCGAGATCCAGACGGCGGCCACTGATGAGGGGTTCACGTTCTTACAGGTGGCCAACCCACGGCAGGTTCAACGCGAAATCTGGCGGCGCATCAACATCCATCAGACTGAACGCCTCCGGCGCGAGTCGGCCACGATGCAGACCCAGCAAGCGATGGTCCTGGGGGTGTATCACGAGCTGATGCAGGAAACGGGCAAATACAGGGATTAGGCGTCCGCGGTCTGTACCAGCGTGTAGACCCCAAACACGTCGGGCCGTGTCAGGTCGGGCGTGGCGTTGACGACGACGTAACCCGTGCGGAACGCAGTCTCGAAGAGGGCGCGCGTACCCACCCGCCACTGCCGGGCTACATCCACGTTCAGACGTTTGACGTGCTGGAAATGGGCAGGGATTTGCACGCCGATCAGCGGTGCATCGGCCACCGGCCCCGTTGCCACCAGGACCGGCACGTCGTTTTCGATGGCCACACGTGTCAGAAGGAGATCGGGGTCGCTGGCAACCGGCGCTTCCACACGCTGCCCACTGGCCACGACCTGGCGCACCCGTTCGCTGGCAACTTCCCACTGCACCTGAAACCGGTCGGTGGGCAGCGCCGCATTGAGACCCCCCAGGCGCTGGCCGTAGATGTTGCGTTTGTACACGTTGGCCGTCGCCCCCAGCTTGGCGATGTTCAACACCGCGTTACGAAACTCGAGCGGATCGTACGTCCAGGTGATCAGCGTCAATCCGTCGGCCAGGATGACCTCGCGCTGCGCTAGCTTCAGTCGATAACCGATGTTCTGATCGCGGTAGTAGGGGTGGACCGCTGCCATGTGCGAGCAGTGTTTCAGTCGATCCCCTGCACGCCCCAAAAAACCAAGCGCGAAACCGACCAGCTGCCCTTCGGCCGTAAAAGCACCCAACACGAGACCTGATTCTTGCTGCATCGTCAGCATCAGGTGTGCCGGCACCGCTTCGAGTGGTGTCGTTTGCCAGCAGATCTGCTGCAGCTCCTCGCAGGCGACGTACTCTTCGAAAGTAGCCAGGCGACGAATGGTGATGTCGGATGGTGTCATGGGTCATGTCCTTGGATCAGGCCGCGGGGACTTGGCTCAGAGATGACACAATAGACCGGCCAGCACGGCGCCCCGCGGGGCCAGCTGATCGACCCAAACGTATTCTTCATCGGTGTGGGCCCCGTCGCCGCACGCACCCAGGCCATCCAGGGTGGGCGTACCCAGGGCCGACGTCAGATTGCCATCACTGCCCCCACCGGTCGCCGTTTCGCGCAGTTCGAGGCCGATCTCGCGACCCAGGGCACAGGCCAGCTCGAAGAGGCGCACGGTTGCCGGCAGCCGCTCCATCGGTGGGCGGTCGATGCCACCACTGACTTCCAGAATGGCGCCGGGCAGCACGGGCTGCAGCGCAGCCAACTGCTCGCTGACCCACTGCGCATCCTCGCGCGCCTTGACGCGCACATCGATGAGCGCACTGGCGTGGGCGGCAACGGTGTTGACGGCAGTGCCACCTGCAACCTGGCCCACGTTGACCGTCACCCCCCGCGCATAATCGGTCAGGGCCGCCAGCCGCAGCACCTGGTGCGCCAACTCGGTAATGGCGCTCACGCCCAGCTCGTGCGCACCGCCGGCATGGGCCGACCGGCCGCGCACCGAAAGCCTGAAAGTACCCACACCTTTGCGCGCCGTTTTGAGCTCGCCGTGCGCAAAAGCGGGCTCCAATACCAGGGCCGCCTCTGCGTCGCGTGCAAGGGCCTCGATGCGCGTACGTGACTCGATACTGCTGATCTCTTCATCGGCCGTGCTCAACAGAATCACCGGCCGCCGCGGTGCCCAGCCCAGGCTGAACAGAGCATGCAGCGCCGCACCAGCCAGCAGCAGGCCGGCTTTCATGTCGTAACCGCCTGGACCGTAACAGCGCCCGTCGACGAGACGCGGTGGGTTTTTGGCTACACTGCCGGTGGGGTGCACCGTGTCGTGATGGCCCAGCAGCAAAATCGGCTTGCCCGGCCCCCCGGACCACACCGCCTCGACGAGTGCGCCGGTGGTCGCGCCCGGCACGAGAGTCACCTGCGCGCCGCGTGCCGCCATGTGCGCGGCGACCTGCTGCGCCATATGGGTCGTCGCGGCCGGGTCACTCGAAGGCGACTCGATGGCGCACCAGGCCAGCAAGTCGTGCAGCAGCGAATTGGACTGCCGCTGCATTGCCGCCAGCAGCTGGGGTACAGGGAATGTCTCGTGCATGACAGGTTCCATCACGAGGGCCGCAGGGTCTGGCTGTGTTGCGTCACGCCCGCCAGGGCTTCACGGTCGACCGTGACCCCCAGCCCCGGCGCAGTCGGCACGGTGATCGTGCTGTCGTCGTTGAGGGCAAAGGTGGGCGCAGCAACATCGGTCGCATAATAGCGGCTGCTGGCCGATATATCCCCAGGCAGGGTAAAGTTGGGCAGGCTGGCGATGGCCAGGTTGGCGGCGCGGCCAATGCCCGTTTCGAGCATGCCGCCGCACCAGACCGGGATATCGTGAGCCTGGCACAGGTCGTGAATCTGCCTGGCCGGCAGCAGACCACCGACACGCCCCACCTTGATGTTGATCACGCGGCAGCTGCCCAGTGCCAACGCAGCCTGCGCGTGCAGCAGTGAATGAATGCTTTCGTCCAGGCAGATAGGTGTTTGCAGCTCACGCTGTAAGAGGCTGTGCTCGTAGATGTCGTCGTGATCCAGGGGCTGTTCGATCATGAGCAGGTTGAACTCATCCAGCCGGCGCAGCAGATCCAGATCATCCAACGTATAGGCCGAGTTGGCATCGGCCATGAGTGCCATGTCGGGGAATTCTTTGCGCACGGCCGCCAGGTAGCGCAAATCTTTGCCCGGTTTGATCTTCACCTTCAGGCGGCGGTAACCCTGCTGCACGTAATCGGCCGCCACAGCGACCAGTTTGGCCGGCGACTCCTGAATGCCGATACTCACACCCACCGGGACGCGGGGCCGCGTACCCCCCAGGTAGCCGGCCAGGGACTGACCCTGGCCCTGGGCGAGCAGGGCGGCCGCAGCACCGGCCAGGGCAGCTTTGGCCATGTTGTGCCCGCGCACCCAGGCCCAGCGTGCGTGCAGCTCGGCCAGGTCGTGCAGTGGCTGGCTGAAGACCGCCGGGATGAGGTAACGTGTCAGCACAGACCAGGCGCTGTCATTGGTTTCGTAGGAGTAGGCCGGCGCTTCGGCCGCCACGCACTCCCCCCAGCCGCTGCCGGCGGTGCTGCGCAGCTCCACCACGATCGCATCGCGCACGGTTTGCCGGCCAAAACTGGTCTCGAACGGGCTGACCAGCGGCAGGGCGATATGATAGAGGGTGACCTGCTCGACGATGGTCATGGGTTTGTAACCGGCGCCGGTCGATTGTTGGCCGGGGCTTCGATAACCGGAATCTGGGCGGCTGAGCCGGTGGGGGGTGGAATCACAAAGGGCTGCTGGGGTTCTTCACCCTGCATCACCAACTCGCCCCGCAGATAACCACCGGGATCGAGCAAAAAGGAAGCCACTTTCACCGTGCCCCAGATGCGCCCGCCCTCCAGGAGTTCGACCCGCTCGGCCGTAATGATCCCTTTGTAAGCACCGGCCACGGACACGACCCTCGCCTGGATATCGGCCATGACACGCGCGCTGGCCGTGATGACGACGTTGGAAGGTGTCGTGATAGTGCCGCCTTCGATGACCCCGTCGATACGAATGGTGCCGTCGGCCCGCAGCTCACCGTTCATGGTTGCGCGCGACCCGATCACAACTTCGATGGCATCGGGTTCAGGTTTTTTGTCTTTCCCAAAAGGTGATGAAAACACTCAATCTCTCCTTGTATGGATCGGTCACCACTCACTCGGCGCCAGCTTGAGCAAGGGGCTGAGTGTGCGTGCTTCGTGGATGCGCTCGATGGCATCGGCCAGCAGTGGAGCAATCGAACAGATCTGCAGCTTGGGATGCTGCCGTTCTGGTGGCACATAGATGGTGTCGGTCACCACCAGCTCCTTGATGATCGGGTTGCCCAGACGCTTCAAGGCCGAGGGCAGCAGCACGGGATGGGTGATAGCCAGGTAAATCTCGGGGCGTGCACCGGCCTCAACCAGCGCATCGAGCTGGGTCAGGATGCTGCCGCCGGCGATGACGTCGTCGATGACAATTGGGATCTTACCTTCGAGGTCACCCACGACGTGGGATGTCAGGACGTCGCTGTGCGAGAGGCGCCGTTTGTGCATCAGCGCCAGGGGAAGACCCATGATTTCGGCATAGCGGCCCGCCAATTTGGCCCGCCCGACGTCGGGTGACACGATGACGGCGTCTTGCAGTTCCTTGTGTTTGAAATAGTCAGCAAACACCTTACGCGCCGACAGCGGATCGACGGGTATGTCGAAAAAACCCTGCGTTGCTTCGGCATGAATGTCGACATAGACGACACGCGTGGCACCGAGTGTTTGCAGCATACGTGCCACCACTTTGGCGCTGATGGCCTCGCGGCCTTTGGCCATGCGTTCCTGGCGTGCATAGGGGAAATAGGGTATCACCACTGTGATGCTGTGCGCCGAGGCACGGCGAAAGGCGTCCAAATACAGCAGCAGCTCCATCAGATGGTCGTTGACCGGGGCCGAACAGGGCTGGATGAAGAAGATGTCCTGGCCGCGCACCGCTTCCTTGACCTCGACGAAAATCTCACTATCAGGCAGCCGTTTGGTCTCGCAGAGGCCAAGCTTCTGGTTCAAACAGGCCGCCACCGCTTCCGCCAGGGGCAGGTTTGCGTTGCCCGAAAAAAGATGGAGAGGATGTCCCATGAATCTCTCCCTCCTGTGAACATGACGCCGGTTCAACACCGGTTGTTGATCGTGACACTACTTACACGAATCTTGCGACGGTTTCGATTATATGCGAGAGTAGGTTTCTGGTCAATTGAGTGGGGAGGAGGGAGTAGGGAGTAGTATTGTTCGTGCTGTCTGTCTGTTTTGTGGTATAATCCATGAAATTTTCCGAGTCCAGTGGCCGACCTTGCCTGGTGGTGGTGAGCGTTGGTTGTTCTGGGCTGCCCACAGACCAACCCAAACCCGCGGAGGCCTTTTATGTCCCAGATTCCGAGCCTACTCCTGCAGCGGCTGTACACTTTCAACAGCCTCAAGAACGAGCCAGGCTGTGTCCGATTTTTGATCAAAAACCGGCTGAGTGACGGCCAGATGACCGCTCTCCTTGGGGTGCGCATCGACGACCAAGACGTTCCCCTCGATGCTGTGACGATCGAGCTGGCGGATGGTATCGTCCGCACGCCTGCCGACGTTTCAGTTCAGGACCCGATCGCATTTCCCCTGCGCGCAGTGCTGATGTTTCGCCTGCGCATCGACCCACTGTCCAAGGGCAAACACAAAGTCCAACTGACGTGTGACACCCAGCCATTTGGGCAGCTGAAGTTCGAAGTAGAGGATTCCATTTCGGAAAGCGGTCGCGAGATGGTGCGTATCCCGCGTGACACAGCAGACAACTATTCTGCGGACATCATCACCCGGCGGCAGCAGTTCATCAGTCAATACACCGGTGCCCCGGTGCAACACATCTCCCAATATTCGTTCGATCCGCACATCACCCAGGGTAATATCGAAAACTTCACTGGTGTTGCCCAGGTGCCGCTGGGGTTTGCTGGCCCGCTGCGTATCAACGGTGAGCATGCCCAGGGCGACTTTTTGATCCCCCTGGCCACGGCCGAAGGCACGTTGGTTGCCTCGTACAACCGCGGCATGAAGCTTCTGAACCTGTGTGGTGGTGCCAAGGTGTCGGTGGTGGGGGACGCCATGCAGCGTGCACCCGTGTTTGTATTCGAGGATGCCCGCGCGGGTCGCGAGTTCTTGCAGTGGGTTGGCCAAAACGAGGATAAGATTCGCGAAGAGGCCGAGGCAACATCGAGCATCGCCCGGCTGCAGTATATCGACCCCTACATCGCCAGCAAGTTCGTCTTTCTGCGCTTCAATTATACGACTGGTGATGCGGCCGGGCAGAACATGGTGGGCCGTGCCACGTTTGCTGCATGCAGCTGGATTCTCGATCATTACCCCGGCATCAAACACTTCTACCTGGAATCCAATTTTGCCACCGACAAGAAGGCGTCGCAGATCAACATCATGCGCACGCGGGGCAAACGGGTCACAGCCGAAGCCACGATCAAACGCGACGTGCTGATCGAGCATATGCGGGTAACACCGGAGAACCTGGCATACCATGCCGGCGTGGCCAACATGGGCGCTATCCTGTCCGGTGCCAACAACAATGGTTTGCATTCGGCCAATGCCATTACGGCCATGTTCATCGCGACCGGCCAGGATGTGGCCAACGTGGCTGAATCATCGGCTGGTTTGATCTATACCGAACTGACACCCGAACACGACCTGTACATCTCGATCACGGTGCCCTCGCTGATCGTTGCGACCTACGGCGGCGGCACCGGTTTGGCCACACAGCGCGAGTGCCTGGAGATGTTGGGCTGTTACGGGAAAGGAAAAGTCAACCGCCTGGCCGAAATCGTGACGGCCACGGTGCTGGCAGGGGAATTGTCATTGGCCTCGGCGATCTCGTCCCTGGATTGGGTTTCCAGCCACGAGAAGTATGGGCGGAATCGGTAGGGGGAGTAGGGAGTAGGGAGTACGGAGTAGGGAGTACGGAGTAGGGAGTACGGAGTAGGGAGTACGGAGTAGGGAGTACGGA
>CAZXQZ010000016.1:0-35530 GCA_964642445.1 uncultured Anaerolineae bacterium | reverse complement strand
CGACGGTCACACCGCTGGCATGGGTGGTCGCCAGTGTGCCCCGCAGCACCGGTGCCGACGGGTTAGTCACGTCGAGCAGCAGCAATCCATCCTCGGCATCGGCCACGTAGACCATGCTGCCCTGCACGGCCACGTCGACCCCCCAGCCGGGCAGCGGCGTGATGCTGCGCCGCAGCGGTGCTGCCGGGTTGGTGATGTCCAGGACGAGCAGCGACTTGCCCGCCGCCACGAATGCCAGGCTGCCGGCCACATCGACCCCAAGCGCAGTATCGTACACGTAGGTGGCGCGCCGGACCGGGGCTGGCGAATGTGTGACGTCGACGATGTGAACCCCACCCCACGCAGCCGCTACTACGGCCAGGTTACCGGTCACCGTCACGTCACGCGCCAGGCCCGGCAGGACAAGCGAACCACGCAGCACTGGCACCGCCGCCTGGCTGACGTCGACGACGTGCAGCCCACCGGGTCCAACGGTGATGACCCGGCTGCCAGCAGTCGCCACGTCCAGCGCCAGACCGACCGCCGGCAGCGCGGCCAGGCGCTGCGGGCGAGTGAGGTCCTGCAAATCGAAGACGGCGAGTCCATCGGTGCGGCTGGCGACGTAGGCTGTCGAACCGCTGAGCGCCACCGCCTGCGCCGCGCCCACGAAGGGATAGGTGCCGCGCCGCAGCAGGGCACCCGGTTCGCCGCTGTCGAAGAGGGTCAGCTGTTGGCGATCGGTCACGAAGACCCGGCCGGCCACCGCAGCCACGTTCGCCGCGGTGATTCGTGACGAGGCAATCACTGCCGGGTTGGCAGGGTTAGTGACATCCACGGCCAGCAGCCGGTCACCATCCGCCAGGTACGCCGTGGACCCGGATACGCTGACCGCGCGCACCAGGCCGGGTGTGTCGACGCGTCCCAGGCGCTGCGGAGCGGCCGGGTTGCTGACGTCGACGGTACGCAGACCCTGGTTGTGGTAAGCCAGGTAGGCGATGGTGCCGACCACCTGGACATCGAGGGCGACGCCAGCCGACTTGACGGAACCCCGCAGCACGGGAGTGGCGGGGCTGCTGGTGTCGACGATAAGCAGCCCGCTGCCGTCATCGGCCACGTAGGCCAACGAGCCGATCACATCCACGGCATGGGGTCCCCCGCGCGTGGGGTAGCGCCCACGGAGGATGGGAAGGTCGGGGTTGGCCACATCCACCAGCACCAGGCCCATGCCAAAATCGGCCACATAGGCCAGGCCGTTGGCGACCCGTACCGCCTTGGCAAAACCGGCCGTGTCCAGGCTGCCGCGCGGGCGCGGTGCCAGCGGATCGGCCAGGTCGAGGATCTGCATGCCGCCGGCGCCGGTCACCACGTAAGCCAGGTCGCCGCTAACCACAACGTCCTGCACGGGATAGGGCAGAAGCGGGCTTTGACCGAGCCAGCGCGGTGCGTAGGGGTTCGACACGTCGATGACCGCCAGGCGCGGTCCGATGCCGGTGTAGGCGGTGGTGCCGACCACGGCGAGGGCCGGGCTGCCGCTGCCGCCCTCCTGGCCGAGCAACACCGGACTTGCAGGCGCCGCGAGATGGCTCGCCTGGATGCCATGGCTGCTTTGGATTGCCAACCCCGCCACCAGGATAAGAGCAACCAGCAGCACATGCCATAGCACTCGAGACATGCTGTGTCCGCTCATGTCGGGTCACCGTGCATCGGCCGCGCTGTACGCCCAAATGAGAGCAAATTCACCGCGTCGCGGCCTGGACTATGGTATAAGAACGGCATGACACATCGTTCCATTCTTTGGCTCGTACCTGCCCTGGCGACAGGGCTGTTGCTGCTGATTTTTGCCGCGGCCCTGGGGGTGCCCGGCGTGGGCTCGCCCGATACCACACCGGCTGCACCGCAGCAGATCAAGCTGCCGCCTGGGGGTGCCATGCTGGTCGACCGGGACAACTTCAACGGTGCCGATCGCGAGATCCCAGGCATCGAGCTGGCCAGCCATCTCGATATTCCGTGGGCTGCCATCAATCCGCAAAACTGCGATACCGATCCCCTCAATTGCACCGATTTCAGTTACATTGAAGACCGCTTGAACCAGCTGAGCACCCAGCAGGTAACCCTGGTGGACGGGCAGGTCGTATCACCGCGCCCGATCTGGTTGTCGCTGCCACGGTTCTGGTCACAGGGCCAGGAGGTGGACAGTGTACGCTACTGCGACAACTTCGTGCCCAACTGGCTGGGAGCTGCCGACGGCCTGGCGCCCAACTATTCGGTCCTGGTGACACGCACGGTCAACGGCCAGGCGATTACCCACACCGAGCTGGTGCCGCGCCTCGACAGCCCGGCCTTGCAGAACGCCTACGCTACCCTGATCCAGCGCCTGGGTGGAACCTACGGTAGCGATCCCCGCGTCGCGGGCATCTTCATCGCCAACGGCTACGACAACGAGAGCAACTTGATCGCCCGCTGGTGCGGCGTGTCGCTCGATCTCATCGCCAACTGCAGCAACCCGAACGCGTCGACGTGTCTGATCAGCGCGTACAGCGGCGGTGAGTACGATCGTTTCGTACGCAGCACCATCGACGCGTTTCACCAGGCGTTCCCGAACAAACCAGTCTACCTGCTGCTGGCGCCGGCGCCCGATGATTGGATGCGCTGCAATTGGGTCTACGGTGTGCCCGGCCAGTTTACCGGCATTCGCGAGTACAGCAACCGCCACATCGGCATCGGCTTCAACGGCATGCGTTACGACGTGCCCAGCTTCATCCGCCGGCCGCCGCCGGAGCCACCGCCGGCCCGCGCAGCGTGCAGCTCGTTCCAGCTGATGCTCGACAACCGGGGAATTCTACCGATCAAGCTGGAGCCGTCACAGAGCTGGTCGGGCGTCGCCCGGCACCAGATCGAATATTGGAGCTGGCTTCTGGGCATTGGTCCCTTTTGGCCCGACTTAATCGATACACAGCCATCCTGGTTCTGTGTCGAAACCGAGACCGACGGTGCGTGTCGCACCACACCACCGGCCACCGCACCCTCCAGCGAGCTGCGGGTGTTCAATACACAGTATGGCTTCCCCATGATCGACACGCCACGCAGTGGCAGCCAGGGTGATTTTGCCGATTGGATCGAGCGCCAGTTCGGTAACACACCCGGCAATGCGCGTGATCTATGGACCGTTTTTCACCGCACAGAGTTTCCGCACACCGGCTCGTACTGCCGCGGTTTCTGTGAAGGCTTCGACGCCAACTTCGATCACTTCCTGGCGGTCGTCGATGGTGCGTACACCGTCCGCTGTGGCAACAGCGAGCTTCCCTGTTACGACCCGAACCCGCTGCCGGCGGCCGAGACGCACATCTACTCGCGTTTTGCCGGCCGGATGGATGAAGCCACGCTATCGTTCGCTATCAGCGATACGCTCAGTTACTACGGCCGCACGATGGACAATGTCACGATCCGCATTGCCTACGTGAACGATGGCGAATCGGATTTCACGGTGACAGTTCCCACGGCCACGGGCAGCACCACCCTGACGGTCGATCGTAGCGCAGCCGGCGGTTGGGCGTGGTTCGAGGTGACACAGACGGTTAAATTAGCCAATGTGCTCAATGGTGCCGTGCTGCAACTCGGATACATCGGGCCCGGGCCGCGGCCGACGCTGCACATGGTATGGATCGACACCAATGACGCCACGTAACGCGCTGACATCCGCACAATTCACCACAAAGAACGCAGAGAGCACAAAGTGAGATTCTTGTGCTCTCTGCGTTTTCTGTGGTCGAAGCAGATCAAGGTACGGGTGCCCGGGACGGAGATGGCAGGTGCTGCGCAGCAGGTTGGCCGGGTGTCATCCCGCATCGCGCATCAAGAGCACCACCGGAATCGTCTGCCATAGGATCTGCAGGTCGAGCCAGAAGGATCGCTGTTCGATGTACTCGATATCGTAGGAGACCCCTTTATCGAAAGGCAGGCTGCTGCGCCCATTGATCTGTGCCAGACTGGTCAGGCCGGGCAGCACGTCGAGGCGGCGCATGTGCCAGTCCTGGTAGTATGCCAGTTCATAGGGCATCGGTGGACGGGGACCCACGAACGACATGTCGCCTTTCAGGATGTTGAACAGCTGTGGCAGCTCATCCAGACTCGTGCGGCGCAGCCAGCGACCCACCGGCGTAACACCCTGGCGAATGACGGTCGGTTTGAAGATGTGGTTACCATTGCCGTCATGGGTGCCGTTCGAGTTGTTCCCATTCAGGTAATCTTTGACGAATTCGCGATGGGCTGCCAGGTGATCGACACCGGCGTACATCGAACGAAACTTGTAGAACGCAAAGGATTTGCCGTAACGACCGGCACGTGGGCTGACGAAAATCACAGGCCCTGGGGAATCGAGCTTGATGGCAATCGCAATCGCCAACAAGATCGGCGACAGCAGGACGAGCAAGATCAAGGCGCACACCAGATCGAAGAGCCGTTTGCTCACCTCATAGAGCCGGCGGTCGCTGGCCGCGTGCCGGCGATGGGCGGCATGCTCCTCGGTTGCAAAATCGTGCCGGCGAAACCAGGCACTATCTTGGCTGCTGCTTCTACGGATTCCTCCCTCGATCATAAGCCCCTCCCCCTGTGCCAGATGAAGATCCCCGTGGCGGTCATGGTCGCGGCTGACGGGTACGGGTTCAGCCACACCATGTACCTCCCTGGTCATGTTGATGGTGTCCAATAACGAACGACGAGACGTGGCCGCTGCGCAGGCGTGGGGAACTGCGCACTGGCAAACCGGTATTCTACATTGGCGTTCTCGCTGCCAGCAGCAGCTTCGAGCAGAACGCCGGCGTTCCCCGACGGGGTCGCCTGCCAGCGACGCACCAGGTGCGTCACATCGAACCCATACCAGCGCTGCGTATCAGTCAGGCGTATCAGTGCACTCGGCCCGGCGTCGCGATCGGTACTGATGCCGTTGGCGCCCGGTACTGTCCAGCGCTGGGCATCGGTGGCCCGCTCCCAGGTGGCCGCCGTGACAGACCACGGGCGCTGGATGCCAAATACGGCCAGCACCAGGTCTGCCGCCACCGAGCGTTCGACGGCATACACCTCCAGCTGCGCGCTCACCACCTGCGCCCCCGCCGGCAGAGACGCCAGGCCAAACCGCAGCACCGGTGACTTCTCTTCGCTGGCAGCTTCACGGTTCCAGCGTGCCAGCAGCAGGTCTTCGTCACCAAAGTTGGCCGTCGGGTACCAGCCATCCAGCGTGGTATCCAGCCCATCCGTAAATCCCGTGCGACCCTGCTGCAGGATCAGGGTTTGCACCGGCGGTGTGGGCGTCGGTACGGCCTGCCACATGGCCACCGGCAGGTACCAGGGACCCGGAATCGGGGTGCCGGTGGGTGTCGGTGTTGGTGTGGCCGTCGTTGGCGGCGGTGGCGTCGGTGTGGCCGTGGGTGTGGCCGTTGCCTGCGGCCCGAGCGGGCAGTCGATGGCCAGGGCGTAAGGGCCACGACTGCCTTCGTAACCATCGACCACCACCACGTAATCGTGACCCGCCGCCAGGTTGCCCAGCGCAATCCCGTTGTCCCCCGCCGCCAGGCACGAGGCCGGGTCGGATGACGCCAGGATGAAGAGATCCAGGTCGACCGCGGGCTGCAGCGCGTGCAGGGTCATCGTCAGCGGCTGGGCTTCCAGGAAGTGAAACAGGTAGACCTGTTCCGGTCCACTTTCGAGCCAATCGGGCCGGCAGGCGTAGGTCGTCACGTTGGCGGGTTGGCCGGTCGTGTCGAGCTGGAAGCGGCTGCCGCAGTAGGCCGGAATCGCCATCCCTACATCGACGGTAGGCACTGGCGTCGCGGCCGGTGCGGCCTGGCTGCCGGCGGGTGCCAGGCCCAACAGCAGGGCACTGGTAATCACCAGGCCAGACACGATACCGAGGGCAAAGCCCGGTGCATAGCCGGGCTTTGCCCGTGAGCGATCACGCCACATCACTGCCAAAGAACCGGCGCAAAGACTTCACGCGTTGTGCTGAAGTTGGCCGTGCGTACTTCTACGAAACTGATGTTAAAGGGCACGATCGTGTTTCCCACGACCGGGTAACCAGACCGCGGCAGCACCTTTGCCAGGTAACTGCCCGGATCGAGCATCGTGAAGGTGTAGTTACCGGCACCACCGGTCTCGCGCGCACCGAGCAGCGGATCGCCCGGGTCGAGCTGACCGTTGTTGTTTGCGTCCTGATACAGATTGACCGTCACCAGGCGCACGCCCGCTTCACCGGCGTCATACACGCCGTTACCGTTGCTATCGACGAAAACGCGGCCCTCCAGATGAGCCATCTCGACATCGCCAAAATCCTGCGTCAGGGCCGTGTTCGCACCGACCGCCACCAACCAGCTGTTGAGCGTTGTCGACACGTAACCTGGTGGATCGGTCTCCTGCACTTCATATTGACCGGCGGCCAGATTGGGGAACGTGTAGAGACCGTTCGCCGCGGTGGTTACCGTGCCTAATGTCTGGTTGTTGCGGCGCAGGGTAACAACCGCCCCGGCCAGCGGTGCCTCACCCGCATCGCGCACCATGTTCTGGTTGACATCGTTGTACACGATGCCCTGGATACTGCCAACGGTTGGTGTGGCCGTGGGGGTCGGCGTTGGCGTGCTGGTGGGGCCTGGCGTCGGCGTATTGGTGGGTGTCGGCGATGGCGTGGCGGTCGGTTCCGGCTCGGTCGCCAGCTGCTTGACATCTACCATGTGAACCCACTCGTCGCCATCCCCGCGCGCATTGATGCGAAAGTCACTATTGGCGGCCGAACCGTTGTCTGCCAGCAGACCTTTACCCATGCGTGCGTCCGTGATGTGAAAGACGGCGGTCTTCCAGGTGCGGCTGTTGGTCTTCTGAACGTATGGTGTGCTGGCACCGTTGGGGGTCGCCGCACGCAGCACGCTGCCCACTGCTTCGTACTCGAGAGACCAGGTATCGGTCCCAATGTCGGCATAAGTCACGGAGATGTCGACCGTGTTGCGCCCAATCGGGATGTACTGGGGATGCACACGCATCCACATGTAGGGATTGCCGGTTGCCTCGTCGGTGCGCCGTGCCACCCAACCTTCGCGCCCTGCGGGCAGGTTGGGATTGTACGCGTTGGTATTGCAGTAGGCCGGACCGGCGCCCGCGGGGGCCGCACAGTTGCCCAGGCCGTAGATGTAGTCGGGCGAGAAGCAGGGCCGACCGCCCCCGCAGTTGCCCATGGTAGCCGCAGGATTGACAGTGGGGTCACTGCTGAGAAACGGATCGTTGGATTCGGGAACTGTGCGCCCACCCAGGACGTTATCCATCTGGTACAGCCAGAACTCGAAGTTGCCCAGCTGCGGGAAATACGACCACCACTCGAAGGCGTAGTCGTAATAGATCGGATTGCGGTGATCGCGCATGGCCACCCAGACACTGGGTGTGTTGGCCAGCGTCACCCCAACGTAGGGGCGCCAGCGCTCGATGACCGGCAGGTAATCGGTACGGTCGATGCCGTTCGGGCCTGGATAGGGATGGCCGGGTCCTGGTGCGCCGTTGGTAATGAACAGCGATTCGTCCAGGCGCAGATAATAGGCATGTTTGTCCAGGCCGCTGATCAAACCCCAATAGAACTTCGTTGGGCTCTGCAGCATGTACCAGTAGGTCTCGAAGGCTGCCGGTACGCGGTCGTTGTGCAGGTTGAGCACGTCGTACATGCCGCAGTTGGGGCAGGTACTCAACAGGTCGCCGGCTTCGGCAAAATTGAAGTCCGGGGTCAGGCCATTGAGTGAGATGCCAATGCCACGGTCAGCCGCGTACTGCCCCAGGTCACGGCGCTCACTGACCGCCCAGGAGAAGGAGGCAATCTGGACCAGGAGCTGTTTGCGCAGCACCTGCTGCCCCGACGCAGGATCGTAGGTGCTGAACGCATCACGCCAGATGTCGATGACGTACTCCGCATAGTCGCGCCAGGCCTCACCAAAGGCCGTGATGCCATCGGCCAACATCGCCTGTTCCATCGCGTACTTGTCTTCTGGCTGGTTGGTCGCATGGTTCTCACCATACGTGCCAAAGCCCATGGCAATGAACTCCAACCGGGGGTCATTGCGGTAGCGCGAGGCGATGTAATCGGCCAGAGCCTCGTAACGATCGACAAAGGCGTCCCGCCAGTAGTACGGCAGGCGTTTGTGATTGGCGTCCGGCTGGTCGCACGCGGGTGCAACGTACGTGCAGATCTCGTAGGTGTATTGATTGACCGTCGAGAGTGGGTAGTTGTCGGTGTCCCACATGTAGGCCGGCAGATGACGCACACCGGGCTCGGTAGGGCGGCCACCGCCGTAGGGGCTGATCGCAAACGCGCCCTGTTTGCCCTTGGCTGTGGCATCACGCAGCAGCCGGTCGATCCGGCTGGTGTTGTAGCTGCCCATGGACGTTTCCAGGTAGGACCAGGTCCAGTTGTACACGTTACCGTCGATGTGGTAACGCTGTGGGTCCGCCGTGCCATAATAGAACGACGAGTCGTCCTTCATATAGACACCGGGCCGGATCGCCGGGGGGCCAGGCGGCAGCGGTGCATCGGTGGTATTGGGCAGAGCTGGTGATGACTGCACATCGGGGTGCGCGCTGGCGGCCGGTGACACAAGCAGTGTCACCAACACGATCAGCGCCAACACCAGGTATCCTGGTTTTTGCAGCTTCATACGATGGATCCCTCCTAAAGCTGTCGACGGAGGGCGGCAGGCTGAGTTAGGAGTTGTATCGTCATATTCATGGTCAGGCTTACCGTCCACTCCTTAAGAATTCGCCCGCACCTGTGGGCGGTTCAGGTGTCAGGCTCTGCGCAGCATGCAGGTCACCGCTGGTGAACAGTCACAACATGTTGCCGGCACCAACGATAACCCCGTAGGGACAGCTTTCACCAACTGTCCGTATTGTAGGGTGATGAGATGAATTCTATATGAACAAATCGTCCCGGCGCGATGACATTTTTTTCACATAGGGCTCGTCAAAGAATGACTTCCCGTAATTTGCCGGGAATGCCAGCCACAATGCCAGAAGTCATTCTTTGACGATGCATCAGGCATGTAGGTTGCCATGCAAAACATCACCCCCCAGGCCCAGGCTTGAGGGGTGATCACTCAGTGGCACTATGATAACATAGCGATTTGCCTTTGGCAAATCGTTTTTCGTCCGGGTGCATCTCAAATTGGGGGCAGACCCTTCGGGTTTTCGTCATTGGCCGGGATTCAGCATCGAGAGGCATCGCCATGGAGTACCAGCTATCGGCGATTAGGGCGAAAAACCCGAAGGGTCTTGTGTCGTGCCCCAGACATGCGATTCACCCTTCACCCGGCGCGCCCGTCGATGACGGTGACCGGCGACCCGTTGGACAGCGCGGTGCCAGGTGCCCAACAGCGCCACTCATACATTGCTACACATCGTTGACATGCATGATCTGGTGTTTGAGCCCCGATGCAACCATCAGTTCGGCCAACAGCACAGCCCGCAGCCCCTCGACGCCGTCGACCAACGGCCGGCGATGTTCCTGCACGTCGTTGACGAAGGACTCCAGTTCGGCACGTAGGGGCTCTTTGCGCTTCAGTTCGTACTTGACCACGCGCCCTTCACTCACACCCATCAGCGCGGTCAAGCCCTCCCACTGCCCGTTGGTCGCACTGTTGTTTTCGTAGAACATCAGCTCCTGCGTCAGGTAATTCACCTGGAACATGCCACCCTCGCCGATGACGGTCAGTTCACGAATCTTCTTCGGCGTCAACCAGTTGATGTCCAGGACGCCCACGACGCCGTTCTGGAATTTGAGCAGGCCCGACAGCAGGTCTTCGTGCGACGCGTGAATCTCGCGCTGCGTTTCGGCATAGAGGCTGGTCACCCGCGCACGGACCAGGTATTCCATGATGTTGATTTCGTGCGTGGCCAGGTCGAATATCACACCGACGTCTTCGACACGCGGCGGGAATGGCCCCACCCGCCGTGAGCGCAGCTGGAACAGACGACCCAGCTGGCCGCTGTTGAGCCGGCGTTTGAGTTCGATGACCGCCGGGTTGAAGCGTTCGACGTGGCCGACAGCCAGCGTGCGCGCGGCGCGCTGTGCGGCGTCCAGGACCGCCTGTCCATCGACCACGGATAACGACAGGGGTTTTTCGACGAAGACGTGACAGCCCGCGTCGAGGGCGGCAATTGCCACCGCACAATGCAGGCGCGTTGGCACTGCCACCGAGACGATGTCGAGGGCTTCGTGTGCCAGCATCGTCTCGTAGTCGGCATAGGCCGCCGCCCGGTAGGTGCGTGCAACTGCGCCGGACGCCTCGGCATCGATGTCGGCCACGGCAGCCAGGCGCGTTTCGGGCATTTCGGCGAAAATACGGGCGTGATTGCGCCCCATCGCACCCACACCCACGACAGCAACATTTAACATACACTCATCTCTCTTCCAGCGGAAGCACCCGCCACACCCGCGTGGGTGGATCACCCGCGGCATATGCCAGCGCAAAACCGCCGATCCCTGCTCGCTGCGCCGCCAGGGCCTGCATGGCCGGCTGCAAGAACAGACGTGTCGTGTCGGTCCACGCAAATTGATCTTCGATGACGTAATCGACTCCGTTGGCTTCGATGACCTGGTTCAGCCGGGCAGGGTCGGTGTCGAAGGGATAGTCTACCCCACGACGCTGGATAAGCAAATAGGCCATGCGCGCATTGCGCCCCATGATCACGCTATCGTCGGGTGCCGTGGCCTGCAGCCATGCCAGCGCGTCCAGGTAACCGGTCCAGCCGGGTTGCGCGGCCAGCGCCTGGCGCAGTGGCGGTTGGCGGTCTTGCTGCACCGCAGTAGCGCCGGTGGAGAGCGAAACCCACAGGGGTGACAGCACCAGCCACAGCAGCACCACCGCCTCGATCCAGCCGACAAACCGTGCGGCCTGCCTGCGTCGCGCCAGGCGGCGGATCACGTGGTCGCCCCCCACCACGAGTGCCAGCAGGAGCAACGGCAGCACGGGCAGCAAAAAGCGCGATCCGCGCCACGGCCATACCAGCGTCGAAACGACAAAAACGACCGTGTACACCTCCGCCAGGCCAGGGCCAAGTCGCCAGCCCTGCACAACGCCCCACACTGCCAGCAGCACCAGCAGCAACCCCAGCAGCAGGCGCAGTACGCCGGGCAGGTGCACGCTGTGCGGCCAGACCATCGCCGGTACGTGCTGCGACACGTACTCACCGGCACTGGCCAGCCCGCGCGCCACGATGCCCGCCGCATCGACCCGCTGCGTCGCATACGTTTCAACCGCCAGCAGCTGATCGACGTAGGACCCCACGACCGGCGAGCCACTGGTTGGATTGGCTGCACTGCGCAGCAGCCACGGCACCGCACAGGCCAGCACGACACATCCCACGACGCAGGCCATGCGCAGCTGGCGGCGCAGCAGAAGCCAGGCCAGGGCGGCTGCCACCAGGAAAATCGCCGACGTGCGCATGTAGAATGCTGCCGCCAGCACCAGCCCACCGGCGATCGCCCACACCAGCCGCGGCGGCGACATCGTAAGCCGCTCCAACAGCGCCATCGCCAACAAGCTCAGGGCAATCAATGGCATTTCGGCCATGATGGCGTTGGCAAAAGAACCGGCCACCGGGTTGACTGCCCACAGCAGGGCGGCTGCCAATGCGACGGGCGTGGTGGCTCGCGACCGTGCCACCACGGCCAACAGCGGAATCGACCCGACGAAACTGAGCCAGGGCACGATTTTCATCGGCAAAACCAGCGCCATCAGCCCATCGGCTGGCACCCAACCCCAGCCTATGGTACCCCGCACGATGGCCGCCAGCAGAAGCGGCAGGCCGGGAGGGTAAAAATTCATCGCCGGCTGCGCCGGCTCACTGATCAGCCGATACCCCTGACCCGTCGCCAGGGCCTCGGCCAGGATGGCATAGGTCGTGCTGTCGGCCGACGGCAGGATGAACCAGTCCAGCTGCATCCAGGTCAAGCCAGCCCCCAGCAGGGTGACTGCGGCAACCCCGATCCAGAAGCGGCGGCTGGCTGCTGTAGGCTGAACCTCAGGCCGTGTCGTCATCGATCAAGTCGACCTCGGCACCACAGGCAGGGCAGTAGCCGGTCGTGCCTTCCAAAATCAAGCGCTGTCCGCAGGTACAAACGTAACCGACGAGGCGGGCCGGGTTGCCCGTCACCAGGCCGTGCGCCGGGACGTCGTGCGTCACCACTGCGCCGGCACCCACGAGCGCCCAACGACCGATGGTGACACCCGCCACGATGACGCTGGCCGCGCCCAAGGCGGCCCCGTTGCACACGAGGGTCGGCACAACCACCCAGTCGGCGTCCGATTTGAGTGTGCCATCCGGGTTGATGGCACGGGGCAGCCGGTCGTTGGTGAAGCAGACGTGTGGCCCAACGAAGACACCATCTTCCAGGGTAACACCGTGATAGATCGACACGTGGTTCTGGATTTTGACACGGTGTCCAATCTGTACGCCCGCATCGATGTAGGCACCTTTGCCGACAATGCACTGCTCGCCTAACACTGCGCCTTCACGTACCTGGGCCCAATTCCATACCCGTGTGCCCGCCCCCAGCCTGGCCTGCGGTGATACCTGTGCCGTCGGGTGAACAAACACCGACTCTTCAACCACCGTGGTCATCTCATCCCTCCCGCAAACGCCATAGATAATCCCACACCGTCACCGCGTCGATGTCACCGCTCACCACGAGGGCGCTGCGTGCCGCCGCCGGCCAGCGGCCGAAGCGCAGCAGGGGCGCGCTGGCATCCTCAACCTGCCGTATCGTCTCACGCCCGTCATGCGCTGCATCGAAAGCGCGGTGGTCGAAATAGACCGAATAGAGATCAGGCGCGGCGTTGATCTCGACGATGTAGCCCTGCTGGCGCAGAAAGCCCAGCAGCGGCAGCGCGCTGCCCGGCGCCAGGCCAATGACCGGTCGCGTGGGTGAATGCACGATGAACCGGTTGGCCAGGATTTCATTTGTGCTGCCCAACCAGGGACGTGCCAGTGCTGGGCCCGCCGCAGGAATTTCGTTCCACGGGCGCACCTCGACGGCCTGGGCCAGCAGACGCGCCGCCCGCGGGGCACTCACCTGTACCTGCCAGGTACCCGGCGCAGCCGCAACGATATCGATCTGGCACTGCGGGCGGATCTTCCACCAGGCTGCGACCTCGGCCAGCGTGGCGATCCAGACGGCTGGCTGACGCTGGCGTGCATCGTGCAGCAGCTGGTCGAGCGCAGCGGCGCACAGCCGGCCGCGCTCTGGGTGCAGCAGCAGGACGAAGAGCTCGCCGGCGGTATGACTGCGGTCGAGCATAGTCTGCCACACTGCGGCCACCTCATCACCCCCCAAGCCAAGCCGGTCGACCAGCATCTCGTCGTCGGGCAGCGACACGGGCAGTTCGACCAATCCCTCGGCGCGTAAGGTCGGCAGCACCGGTACGGCCGCCGCGTCGTCTGGCTGGTAAAAATCGATCACCGCCTGCAGCCGCTCATCGACGGGCACGACCGGCCACCAGGCACTGCTGCTGCTGTCGTAATGAAAGCCGCTGCTGGCCAGGATACGCAGCAGGCTGTCGTTCCAGCGCAAATAGGGTGCCCGAAATCCATCGATGGGGATGCCCGCTTGCTCGAAGACCCGGCGCGCCCGCACAACCTGGTCGCGCTGGACCGCCGGCGGCAGCGTCGACAGATCAAGATGCTGAAAACTGTGCACTGCCACTTCCATCCCCTGCGCCGCCAGCGCTTGCAGCGGACGCGGGTGGCGTGCCAGCGGTAATGCCGTCGTGGGAAATGTCGCCACGACACCATGCTGCTGCACGACGGTCAGCAGTGCATCCAGCGCGGCCTGCAGCCGATCGGGTGTCGTTCCCAGCCGTCGCACAACCGCACCTGCCCGCTCACGCACGTTCCACACGTCACTCAACTGCCGCACCTGACTCAATCCGCTCACATTTCCTGCTCCCTAATCCCGGTGCCACCCCGGCAAGAGATATGTAATGATCGCCTGCGCCAGCGTACCGGGTTCGGCGTGGTAAGGCACGAACCGGGCTGTGCGCGCCTGGGCAATGGCATCGGCCAGGTGCGCCAGGTCCTGGCACCAGATCAGGTGGCCGCGCTGGGACAGGACCCGCAGCAGGTCACCCTGATGGGCATCGTAACGATCCGGGTTGCTGACACTCACCAGGCGCTTGCCATGCTGCAGGACCTCGATCGTCACCCCCAGCCCGCCATGCGCCACGACGAGATCGGCCTGGCTGAAGTAGGGTTCCAGGGACGGCGCCAATCGGAAATACGTGGCATGCTGCGGAATGACGCGCCCTTCACCGATCTGCATCAACAGCGAGTCGCCGCCGGCCATCAAGGCCGGTGCCAGGTGGTCCATGGCCTGCACCAGGTCGTCGAAGTCACCGCTGCCCACGGTTACAAAGATGTGCATCGTTTACAACAGACGCCCCGCATAGATTGCGCGCGGGTATTCGGCGCACAGATCAGGCCACTGCACGAAATAGAGATGGGCCAGCGGTCGCATCAAACGGCCGGTGCGCGACAGCTGTGTCACTCGCGAACCGGTCTCGATGAAGATGACCCGGCTGCGCAGCAGGCGCGCCCATACGGCCACGGGCACGGCAATCGCTGGCCCGGCGGTCACGACGGCGTGCGGTCGCACGCGCAGCATGATGCCCAGGACCTGTCCGAACGCACGCAGCGTGCCCATGACCTGGCGCAGGGCCGAGTACGATTTGTAACTCGGCCGGTTCACCCGGTACAGCGGTCCCGGTTGGCGTATGCGCTGCTCCGACAGAGAATCCTCCCACGTCAATAAGTAGGCGTACACAAAAGGCGCGCCCTGCTCGACGAACAAATCGACCAGGCGCAGAATCTCGGTGGTGTGTCCGCCGCCGCCCAGAATGACCAACAAACGCAGGGGCTGTGCCGGGTTGTTCATCGGTCGCGCCGCCCCTGAATGATCGTTGCATACACCTGCTGCACCTGGCGGGCCACGCCGGTGCTCGCCAGGGGGCGCACACGTGCGCGGCCATTGGTGCGATGGCCAAACGCCAGGGCCTGTTCGAGCCGGGCAGTGACACTGTCGACCGTCGGGTCACACAGGAAACAGCCCGGCGTATCACCGATCACCGCGGCCACGTCCCCAACGTCGGTCGAGACGATCGGCAGGTTGCACGCCATAGCTTCCTTGATGACCATGGGCGAGCCTTCGTAACGGGAAACCAGGCCCAGCACGTCGACTGCCTGCATGACCTGCGGCACCTGCGCGTGGGGCAGCCCACTGGCGATCAGCAGGTCCACCGGGTGACCGGCCGCGCGCAGCCGTTCGACGGCTCCTTCCAACAGGTGAACCTGCTTTTCGGGACGCACTTCCCCCACAAACGCCACGATCTGCCGGTCCGGCGGCAGTCCCAGCTGCACCCGCGCCTGCAACCGATCGCCCGGCGTGAACAGATCGAGATCGACGCCACAGGGGATCACCGACACGTGCCTGGGCTGATAACGCAGATCGGTCAGCACGTGGGGCGCGGTAACGATCACCCAATCGGCCAGGCGCGCGGCCAGCCGGGCCAGGGGCGCCGTCCAGCCGAACGTCACTTCGATGCCGTGCAGGGTCACCACCAGCGGCCAGCGCAGCTGTGCCCGTGCCATCAGGCCGCTGAACGGATAGTGGGCGTGGACCAGGTCGTACTGCGCCCGCGACAGCCCGCGCCGCAGGACGCGCCCCGTGCCCCAGGCGTAATTGAGCGTGCGCCGCTGTCCGTCCACGAACAGCACGTCGATCTCGACGCCCAATTGGCGCAGGGCACTGACTTCGTCGTAGACGAAGGTGCCGAAGTGCGGCCGATCGGGTGTCGGATACATGTTGGTCACGACGAGGACACGCATGGCCATTCTCCTCACTGCGTGGCCGGAAAGACGGGGGTGGTCCGGGGCGCCTGCGGCCGGCCTGGTTCCGGCTGGCCAAGGGCCTCGAAATAGAGCGCCCGATAACGCGCGGCAATCACGTCCGGCCAGAAACGCTGGCGGGCAATGGTGCGCGCATGCGCACCCATCGCCCGGCGCCGCTCGGGATCGCGCAGAAGCTGCGTAATACGCGCCGCAAATGCCGCCGCATCGGCTGCTGGCACCAGGAACCCGGTTTCACCATCCGCTACCAGGGCTGGTGTGCCACCAGCGCGGCTGGCCACCACCGGCCGGCCAGCGGCCATGGCCTCGGTTATCACCATGGGGGCATGTTCGTGATGGGCGGCATGCAGCAGCAATGTGCTGTCGGCCAGGCTGTCCATGACTGCGGCCGGAGGCAGAGGTCCCCGCAGGACTACCTGGGACGGCCGCCGGCAGCTTGCGACTGCGCGCCGCAGCTCGCCGGCATAACCGGCATGCGTGGCCGCCCCCACGATGTGCAGCGTCACGTCAGGGCATTCCACCCACACCTGGTCCAGCGCCTGCACCAATGTCACCTGGTTCTTCAACGGATGGATGTGTCCGACCGCCAGCAGCTGGCGGTCGCCGGTCGCCGGCGCCAGGTCGAAAAACTGCGGCGCAACTGGGTTTTCGATACGGTGCAGCACGGCGCGGGTGTGCGGCCGCAGGTACGCCTCACCGAACGGGGTCAGGGCCACCACGTGGCGGGCGCGCCGCAGGGCCAGGCGTTCGTAGATCACCAGCACCAGCAGAGCTATCTTCTCCTTGAGGCTGGCCGGTGCGCGCAGCTCACGCCCGGCCAGGCCATGCACCGTGTAGACCGTGGGCAGGCCCAAACGCAGGGCCGCCGTGGCAAACTCGCCGGTGTGGGCATGCACCAGCTCGGGCTCAAGCTGATCCAGAATCTTCCCCAAACGAAAAAGGGTCGTCAGCAGATTGGGCAGCCCACGCCGGCGCCGGGTCGAGAGGCGGTGGATGGTCACACCGTTCGCCGTAATCGTATCGTCGGCCGGCAGGTCGGACCGGCAGGTCAGGACGTGCAGGTCGAGATCCGGGTAGGCGTGCAATGCCCGCACCAGGTTGTACGAAACACTCTCGACACCCCCACTCAGGCTCTGTCCGTGGATGGGATAGTAGGTAATCAGGGCCAGGCGCATCGGTAGTGTCCTCTCAACCGGTCCCGGCCAGGCGCAGGTAGACGGCCCGCGTGCGCGCAGCCACTGCCTGGGGGTGAAAACGAGCGAGGGCGGCGCGCCGCGCGTTCTGCCCCAGGGCCAGCGCCAGGGTTGCATCACGCAGGATCATCCGCATCTCAGCGGCCAGCCGTGGTACGTCACCCGCCGGAACCAACAGGCCTGTCTTGCGCGCGTCGATGAGGTCGGGCACACCACCGACCGCCGTCGCCACCACCGGGCAGGCAGCCGCCATGGCTTCGGCCAACGAGACGGGCGCCGTCTCCTGGTGAGCAGCCAGGGCAACCAGCGTACAGGTGGCCAGCTCCTCGTGCAGAGCCGCCCGTGACAGCGGACCCAGGAATTGCACCCCGTCGGCCACACCGGCACGCTGTGACGCCTCGCGACAGCGGCTGACGTATTCGGGCTCGGCGGTGGTTTCGCCAGCCAGGCGCAGTTCAGCGCGGGGAAACTCGGCCCGGACCTGGGCAAACGCCTGGATCAGGTCGACGATGCCTTTGCGCGCAATGATACGGGCCGAACAGAAGATCGTGCTGGCCTGTGGGGCGCGGCGCACCTGGAAGAACGAGGCATCGATGGGGTTTTCGATGTGGGTGACGTGTGCCTGCTGGGCCAGGTACGGAAACTCGCGCAGCACGTAGGGGCTGATGACGATCAGCTCACGCACGCGTGCCAGGCAGTAACGCTCGTAGCGCGCATCGTACGCCCAGCGTGCCCGCGCACCAAACGAGCTGCCGTCCGCTGCCTGCCGCGCCTCCTGCGCCACGACCCCATGCAGGGTCACGACCGCCGGCCGGTTGCTCGTCACCGCCGCATCCACGAAGAGGCCCGATCCATGGGCATGCACCACCGTCGGTGCAATCGATCGCACGACACGCTGCAGCCAGCGGCGCGCCGGACGAAAGAAGAAGAGGCGTCCCAGGCGCGGCTCTGGCACGCGGTGGACGGTGACGGCCCCGTGCTGCTCACGCTGCACGCCGGTCAGTCCGGGCCGGCTGGTCACCACGTGAACCTGGCAGTCGGGGTAGGCGGCCAACGCGGTCGCCAGCACAGAAACCACGGCCTCCACCCCCCCCATGACGTGTGCCGGATCTTCGGGATACAGGCCAAGCATGGCCACACGCAGCACGCTGGCTGGTGCTGAGGGTGTCGCCGCGGCCGGTCCTGGTTCGGCATGGGCACTGCCTGATAACCCCACCGTCACACCATTCCTGTCTGCGCCACACGGCGCCGTTCGGCCTGGTGCAGGCCGTACGCCGTGCCGATGATCAAAAAGAACAACAGGCTGGTCAACGTACCCAAGGCGGCATCGTACGTGGCCGATGTGGTCGCCTGGATGACGAGAACCGCCATGGCGGCGGCCAGCGTGCCCCGCCACACGGCAGCCGCCTGCGTACCCGGTGCACTGGTTCGGCGCCGGAAGCGCTCGAAACGCCAGAGATCGAAGCCGATGAGCAGCAGGATGGCCACGTAGGGAATGCCAGCCAGCAGCCCGCCTGACGTGAGAACGAAGAGGTAGGCGTTGTGCGGTGCCGGCACAAAATTGGGCAGACGGGGCAGCAGTCCCTGGTCCATCGCTGCATACCCGAAACTGCCGTAACCAAGGCCAAACAAGGGCTGCTGCTGCCACAAGGTGATTGCCGCGTCGACGTTGTTGAGCCGGTCATCCACGGTTTGTTCGCGCAGCAGGCGTTCACTGACCAGCGGGTGCTGGCTGATGACCGGCCAGCTTAACACAGCCACGAGGGCAAGGACAGCCACCGCCGGCAGCAGGAGGTGCCGCCAGCGCCGGTAGTAGAAACTCAGCACCACCGCCGCAAGCACCACACCCAACCAGCTCGCGCGGTTATAGGTGAAAAAGCCAGCCACGGCAAAGGTCACGGCCAGGCTTGCCAGCAGAACCCGGCCGCGCAGGGTCGATTGCCAGGTGAATGCCGCCATGGCAACCGCCAGCGCAAAAGCCAGGGGAATGCCAAAAAAGACCGGATTACCCAGCAGGCTGACCACCCGGCGCAGGTCGGTGCCGTAGGTGAACTGCACCGTATCTGGGGCCAGCAGCGGCACACCGGTGATCTGTTCCTGCAGCACCAGAAAAGCCAGGTAGGTACCAATGCCGATCACCGTGCCCGCCAGCCAGCGCGCACTGCGTGTGTCCTCCACCAACGTGCGTGCCAGGGCATACACCAGCATCGGCAGCAGGTAGGCGTCGAACACACTTTGTACGGCCGATACGATGCCCAGGGCTGAGGCAAAAATCGACAGCAGAATGCCGGCAGCAAACAGCAGCATGACGACATCCAGGCCGTTCACCGGCGACAGACGTCGATGTCCCAGTGCGGCGCGCGCCACCAGTAGCACCACCGTCCAACCAACCGCCAGGCGGGTGAGGGCCAGGTCCGGGATACCAGCGCCGAGGTGAATGTCGAGGTTCCAGACGACGGCAAACGGCGAGAGGGCAATCCATACCCCCAGGCCCAACAGCGGGTTGAGGGTGATGAGCAGCAAAACGGCCGCCACCACCGCCAGCGCGACCGTCAATGGCAGCCGCGTCGGGTCCCACAGCGTCAGGCCGATGAGCACCCCCAGGGCGCAGACGAAGATGCCCAGCATGACCCGTCCCACCGTGCGCAGCCACAGCGGTGGTGGCATCAAGGTGCGCCACGCGTTCATGAGGCCACTCCCCGCCGGTCGACAGCCGCGATGACCGCGGCATATACCGCCTGTACGCCGTGCAGATACTGGTCCAACGTGAAGCAGGCCTCCACACGGCGACGACCGGCGGCGGCCAGGGCCGCGGCCTGTGCCGGATTCTGCCACAGGGAGATCAAGGCATCAGCCAGGTCCTGGCTGTTGCCCGGTGCCACCAGCAGGCCGCTGACGCCGGGCTCGATGATTTCGAGGACGCCGCCGGCTGCGCTGCCGATCACCGGTCTCTGGGCTGCCATGCCCTCGATGACGATACGCCCAAACGGCTCGGGCTCGATGGCGGCATGGCACACGATGTCCAGGGCCGCCAGCACCCGCGGGACATCGGTGCGGTGTCCGGTCAATGTCACGCGCTCGGCGACCCCCAGGTTCACCACCAGGTCGCGTAGATAGTCGTCGTAGCCGGGCTCCGCCACATCAGGTCCGCCCACGATCAGCAGATGCGCCTGGGGGCACTGAGTCGCAAAATCGGCGAAGGCGCGCAGCACCACGTGATGCCCCTTCCATGTCACCAGGCGGCCCACGCTGCCGACCACGAACGCATTGAGAGGCAGGTCGAGCTCGCTGCGTACCGCTGAACCATCGAGATCATCGGGAAAGGCGGTCAAATCGAGCCCGTTGGGCACGACGCGTGCCAGGCGGATGGTGGCACCGGCCGCTTGCTGCTGCCTGGCCACAGCCTGTGAAATGAAAACGAACCCATCGACCCAGCGTGACAGCCAGCGATCGAGCCAGCTCAGTGGGTCGAGCGCACGCACGTGGCAGACAACCGGCACACCCAGGGAAGCTGCGGCCAGGATGCCAGCCCGGCTGACCGGGATGATATCGTTGAGGTGGACGAGGTCCGGTCCCAGCTGCTGCATCACGTGGCGCAGCTGCCACGCCTGGGGCAGGATATCCCGCAGCAGGCGCACCCCCATGCCGGCGCCCTGCCAGAGTCCCGTGAAGCCGGGCAGCCGCTTCAACCAGGTCACCGCAGCGCTGCGCCGTGCTTCCTGCACCACCGTTGGATAGGCATCACCCATGCCCTGGCGCGAGCCAAGCGTGCGCACGCCCTGTGCAGGATCGGCAGCCGCTCGAAATTGGGCAACCGCCGGGTTGGCGGCATTGAGCACGACGGCTAACGGCTGCCAGGCGGTTCGATCCAGTCCCTGGATCAGCAGCTGCAGGCTGACAATAGAGCCGCCAGGTCGGGGTGCCAGGTCGACGAACAAGACGCGCTTCATCGTCTACTGACTACCTGGCTGCGCGGTCGATGTCGGCCCGGGCTGCGGGCTGCGCCGCAAGCTGCCGGCAAACTCGAGTAGGAACACCAGCACAATGCCCACCAGGATGGCGAGTATTCCGCCCACCAGCGCCAGGCGCAGGGTTTGTGAGGGGGCCGGGTTCGTGGGTATGCGCGCCGGTTCCACGATTTGCAGGTAGCCGGCGGTCAATCCCTGGTTCTCCTTGAGGCGCGCTTCGACCGCCTTGTCGGCCAGGAAGGTAAAGGAGTCCTGGGCGCGCGCCACGGCGGCTTCGAGGTTGTCATACTCGGCGCGCAGGCCAATCAGGGCTGAAAGCTCCGCTTCGCGTTGTGCGATCATTTGGGCGTAACGCGCCTGGGCGGCCCGGGCCTCGTCGAGCCGCACCTGCTGCTCGACGGTCAAGTTGCTGTAACGCAGCGCTTCTTCGCGTAGGGCACGTGCCAGCTGCTCGCGGTCGGCGGTATCCAGGCCGGCGGCGGCACCCGCAAGATCGAGCGTACCGGTCACCGGGGTCGTCGTAGTGGCCGCGGGTGCCAGCACGCGCAGTGACTGCTGCAGCGCCTCCTCGGCCATCGCCTGGTAGGTCTTGCGCACTGCGTCGGCCTGCTGCTCGTCGATGACGGCAGTGTCGCGGTTGAGGCGCAGCTGGCGGATTTCACCCTGCAGGGCGCTGATTTCCGCCGGCAGGGCATCCAGGTTGTTGGTCAGTTTGAACTTGAGCAGGGCATCCTGGGCCTGCGCCAGGGCCTTCTGTTCGGTTGCCACCTGGGTGTTGACAAACTGCACCCCCTGGCTTACCGGCACCAGGCGAAACTCGCGGTACGCCTGCAGGGCGTTGTTGACGTGGGTGGTAGCGATCTTCTCAGCCAGTTCGGGGCGTTCGGCGGTGGCTACGACGGCCACAAAATCACCTTCGTCACGCAGGTCCAGGTGACGCAGCAGTGTATCGGCATCCATGTCCAGGCCGATGTCGGCAATCGTCTTCCAGGCCGCACTGCGGCTGGCGAGGAAGGCAAAAAACTCCTCGCGCGTGGCGATGATCTGCTCACGGCCGGCCAGGGCCTGCGACGGGGAAAACAGCGTGACCGCTTCCGGTTCGACGGCCAGCACCCGCAAGCGGACGCGCGCCTCGTAGGCGGGCGGTGCCGTCAAACCAAGATAGAGAATGGTGCCGACCGCGACCACCAGCAGCAGCACGATCAGCCACAGCCGTTTGCGTACGACGGTCATGTACCCCGCAAACTCGTTACTCATGCGACTCCGTCTTTCCCAAAAGTCTCGCCAGTATAGCACACGCGACATAGCGCGTCAAAGGCGCTGCTGACTGGGGGCAGACCCTTCGGGTTTTCGTCGATGGCCGGGATTCAGCACCGGGAGGCATTGCCATGGAGTACCAGCTATCGGCGATGATGGAGAAAAACCCGAAGGGTCTTGTGCCATGCCCCAGACTCGCAATAGACCCGCTGATTGGCTATTATGCGCCCGGCACATGAAAAACACGTGAACACCGGGACGCATCGACATGAATGACTGTTCATCATGGCCGGCAACGGTCGTTTGACGCACTATGGGGGCTGTGTTATGATTGCTGCCGCTTGCAGATGTATCAGTCCGGCGTCGGTCCGAGGATGTTGCACACCGCTGAAGGTGGCAAACCGTCTTGGACAGACCCCCAGGGAGCACATAGACAGATTCGATGAACATTCTCGGTATTTGTACGGAAGGGCCCCAGTCGACCGGGGCCTGTTTGTTGATGGATGGCCAGCTCGTGGCCATGGCGGAAGAGGAGCGGTTCGTACGTATCAAACAGGCACCGGGTCTGCTGCCGGGCCGGGCGACCCAGTACTGTCTGAAAACCGGTGGTATCCAATTGCGTGACGTCGACGCAATTGCCGTGTCGTGGGACGTCTACAAATATCAGACGATGATGCCGGCCTTCTATGCGGAGATTGGGCGCCGCTACGGTGACAAAGGCTGGCTGACCTACATCAGTGAACAGCAAATCTTGCAGCGGTTTCAGCCCGACTATGTGACGCACCGCATCGGCGCCAGCCTGATACGTGGTGCTGACCGGCGGCAGATGCCGCCGCTGCGTTTCGTCACCCACCACAAGACGCATGCCGCCTCGGCGTTCTGGGCTTCCGGTTACGATGAAGCCACCATCCTGACGATCGATGCCAGCGGTGAAGAGCAGTGCACGGTCATCTGGCATGGCAAGGGCATGGACATCACCCAGGTCGAGAGTTTCGATATTCCGCACTCCACTGGCTGGATGTACGCCGGCCTGACCGAGTACCTGGGCTTCCGACCGTACTCGGACGAGGGGAGTGTGATGGGCCTCGCCTGTTACGGGCAGTATGACCCCGAAATTGCCGCGATCTTCGACGATATCGCCCCCTTGGACGCCGATGGCACGTACCGCATCGATCCTACCTATTTTTTCTTTGGCCCGCACACGTTTGGTGACCGCTACACCGACAAGCTGGTGACCGCGTTGGGTGCACCGTTTCACTATGGTGAGCCGATCAGCGCGCGGCAGCAGAACATCGCCTGGGCCGTGCAGGACCGGCTGGAGAAGATTGCCGTGGGCCTGGCCCGGCGGGCCGTGGCTGCCACGGGCTGTCGCACGATGTGCCTGGCGGGTGGGGTTGCGCTCAACTGCAAAATGAACCGCGCCATCCTGGACAGTGGGGCCGTTGACCGCCTGTACATCCAACCTGTGAGCAACGATGCCGGTTCGGCGCTGGGTGCGGCCCAACTGGTGGCGGCCGACCTGGGCGACGATCCGCGCTTCGAGCAGCGTCTCGTGCACTACGGCCCGGCGTACAGTGACGCCGAGATCCGTGCTGTGCTCGAAGGACACAAACTGACCTACGAGTATCTGCCCGAAGGCCGGTTGGAGCGCCGGGTGGCCACACGCATGGCGCGCGGAGATATCATCGGTTGGTTCCAGGGGCGTCTCGAGGCCGGCCCGCGGGCTCTGGGCAGCCGCTCCATCATTGCCTCGCCGATTGGGTTGGAGATCAAGGACAAAATTAACGAGGCGGTCAAATACCGTGAGCCGTGGCGGCCCTTTGCGCCTTCGGTCAAGGCCGGCCGCCTGGGCGAGTTCGTGTACGATGCGGTCGAGGCGCCCTTCATGATCCTGACCTTTAACGTGCGGCCGGAGGTGGCATCGCAGATTGCCGCCGTGGTGCACGTCGACAATACGATTCGGCCGCAGACAGTGCGTGAAGCCGATCTACCGCGCTGGTACCGGGTCATCGACGAGTTCGAGAAGTTGACCGGCGTCCCGATGATCCTCAACACGAGCTTCAACGTCAAGGGTGAACCCATCGTCAACACCCCGCAGGATGCGGTGCGCACCTTCTACGGCAGCGGATTGGACGCGCTGGCCATTGGCAATTTCTGGTTGGAGAAGTAGGGCTGGCGGTGGCGTGTAACTTCACCTATGCCCATTATCGTGAGATCCTGATCGAGGCCCGGCGCCTGGGGTATGCGTGCGTCAGTTTTCGCGACCTTCTGGATGGCCGGGCCGTCGATGCGGCACGGGTACTGCTGCTGCGCCACGACATCGATTTTACGGTTGACAATGCGCTGCGTTTGGCGCAGATCGAACAGGCGGTGGGTGCTACTGCGACCTATTTCGTACGGCTGCATGCGCACCACTACAATCCGTTCACGTTGCCAACATTCCGCCAGCTGCGAACCATTCAGCAGTTGGGGGGAGAGCTGGGGCTGCACTATGAGCCCCATTTTGCGCGCGAAGTCGGCTGCGATGACGACGAGGGGCTGCGGCGTGCCCGGTTGATTCTAGAAACCGGCCTGGCCATCGAGGTGCAGGGTGTGTGTCCGCACGAAGTGGTACGTACAAACTCGATGGTGCTGCCCGACACAGCCGTGCGTGCGGCCGGTTTTCGTTACCAGGCGTACGATGCACAGTTCTTTGGTGGGTTCAAATACCTGAGCGACAGCAGCGCACGCTGGCGCGAGGGCTGCGTGTGCCAGTGGCTGGGACGCACCGACCGCCTGTACATCTTGACGCACGGCTTCTGGTGGTATGAAGAGACGCCGCTCGAAAACTACTGATCACTCCACGTAGAATGCCACGCCGACGCAACCAGGTCCCACGTGGGCACCCAGCACGGGGCTGAGCTCGACGTAATAGTGCTCGACGCAGGTAAATTCCTCGGCAATCTGATCGTACAACCACAGGGCATCGAGCGGTGCCAGGGCGTGTACGACGGCAATGTGCAGCGGGCGGCTGCCCGCCTGGACGGCAACCTGGTCGATCAGTGCTTTGAGTGCGGCCTTACGTCCGCGGGCCTGGCCCACCACACCGGTCTGGCCATCCTGGACACTGAGGATCGGCTTATGATCCAGGGCGGTTCCCACCCAGCGCTGCGCGGCGCCGATGCGACCCCCCAGGTGCAGGTAGCGCAGCGATTCCACGAACATGCGTACCTGGATTCGCGGTATCAGGGCGCGCGCGGCGGCTGCGGCTTCACTCATGCTGGCACCGTTGGCGCGGGCACGCGCAGCCGCCAGGACGACAAACCCCAAGCCCATGGACACCGAACGACTGTCGATGACGTCAACGGGTACGGATACCTCGCGGGCAGCAAGACGTGCCACATCGACCGTGCGGCTGTATTCACCGGAGAGGTGGATCGACAGGATGCCATCGTGGGTTTCGGCGAGTTGGTTGTACAGGGCAGTGAGGTCGTCCAATGCCGGTGGTGATGTGGTCGGCAGTCGCGGTGCCTGACTCAATCGCTGGTAAAACTGCTCAGGGGTGATATCGATTGCATCCTGGTACAGCTTGCCGTCCCACAATAAGGTGAGCGGAACGATCTTGATCTGGTATTGACGGACCAGGTCGCGCGGGACACAAGCCGTGCTATCTTTGACGATCGCAAATGAAGCCATCAACCCTCGGTGTGCTCGCAGATTTGCGGCTTGTTTACCAGCGTCACGGGTAGATGCAAACGCTGTGGCGCCACTGCTCATCACATCCGCAAGGTTAGAGGTCGCAGCGGCAAGCTGTGCAATGCGGCACAATCATCTTCATTATAGCACAAAGTGCAGAATCTACCGCAAGACGTGCAAAAATCGTAATGCGAGCCTTCAGAGGTAAAAAGTCATGCGCTGTAGATGAGAGACCGGGTCGATGTACTGCACCTTGACGCCCGATGGCACGGTCACGGTGATGGGTGCGTAACTGAGGATGGCACGCACGCCCGATCCCACCAATGCCTCTACCACGGTCTGCGCAGCACTGGCCGGTGTGGCGATGATCGCCATCTGGATGCCACGCTCACGCACCACCTCGGGTAGCTGGCCTATCTCCTGAATGGTCAAGGAACCAAGTTTGTCACCAATTTTGGCGGGGTTATTGTCGAACACGGCCGCGATTCGAAAGCCGCGTCCCTCGAAACCACCGTAGTGAGCCAGCGCGTGGCCCAGGTCACCCGCTCCTACCAGGACGACATCCCACATACGATCGACCTGCAAGATACGCATGAGCTGCTCGCGCAGGAACTGGATTTCGTAGCCTGTGCCTTGTTTGCCGAATTCACCAAAATGCGAGAGATCCTTACGGATCTGTGCGGAGCTGATGCCTAAACGATCACCCAATTCTTGAGACGACGTGATCTCGCGCCCTTCAGCGGTCAAAAAGTTCAGTGCGCGCAGATAGATCGGTAAACGGCCCACGACGATGTCAGGAATACCTGGTTGCGGCATACGGTGCGGCCTCCTGCTTGTATGATCCTTGTGAAGTTCTGTACAGCATCATATCACAGTTTTTCATTATCCGCAACTTTCTCGCCGCCAACCTGCACGTGACGGGGGCGATCGTATTGCCGTCTGAGATCCGATGAATTTACAGGTACTTTGACAAAGGAATCGCGGCATGGTAGAGTGATGCGCGGTAGTCTTGTGCATGGATTGCCGAACCCATGTCAGAGGAATAGGTCGTATGGGCGACATCAGCGACAGTACACATCCGGGCGTCTGGTTCCTCTTGATCGGGCTGATCGATCGACCGGCCCGTACCTTTGCCGCAATTGCCGCTGCCCCACGGTGGCGCTGGCTCTTTCCGCTCCTCCTGCTCATTGCGGCATTTGCCCTCAGCCTGATACTCACCGGTGAGCAGCAGGTGGATGCCGCCACGCAGCAGATGCGTACGCAGCTGGCGGCGCAGTCGAGCCAGATTCCGCCGGATCAGATGGCGCAGGTGCAGGCGCAAATGGCGCAGTTTACCCAGCCTGCGGTTGTGTTGGGAGTGGCGACGGTGACAGGCCTGATCGGCCTGCTGCTGGCGTTGTTGATTGCCGCCGCGGTGTTGTATTTTGGTGCCCTGGTCAGCGGGTCTGATGTTTCCTTTGGCTCGGTGTGGGCCATGGTGCCCTGGACATGGCTGCCGTTTGCCCTGCGCGACCTTGCGCACGGTTTGTACGTAAGGATCACGGGAGAAATGTCGGTGCATCCCGGCTTCTCCGGGTTCGTGGCCAGTTCCGACATGGCCGCCAACGCGGGTAACCCGGTGTACCTGGCACTGGCCCAGGTCGATCTCTTTGCCTTGTGGCACCTGGTGTTGGTCTATGCGCTGCTGCGCGGCGGCACCCGGCTGACGCAGGGCAAAGCACTCACCCTGACGCTGGCATATGCCGCGATCAGCCTGATCTTACGTGCGGCACCAGGCCTGCTGGTCCGGGCCTTCGTGCCGGGCGTTGGATGACCGAACGTCGATGTGTTGAGAAAGCTGAGTAGATAAAAAATGAAACGAGCGTTGACGATTATTGGGTTATTGGTCGTGGTCATTGGAGGCAGCTTGCTGGCCTGGCGTGCCCTGGCGCAGGCGCAAACGCCCCAAACACCCACGTATGACACGGTCACCGCCACGCGTGACTCGCTGCTCTCTGCGGTCAGTGCCACCGGCACGATCGAGCCAGAGGCCCAGGTATCTTTGAGTTTCAAGGGCGTGGGGCGGGTGGCAGATGTCGCCGTGACCGCGGGACAGCAGGTGGCGGCTGGCGAAGTATTGGCCAGTCTCGAGGGGCAGGACCTGGAGCTGGCGGTTGCCCAGGCCGAAGCTGGCCTGGCCAGCGCCAAGGCCAACCTGGCGCAGCTCACCAAACAAGCCCGCGCCGAAGACATCGCCGCCGCCGAAGCGGCCGTACAAAGCGCCCAGGCCACTGTCAAGAGCGCCGAAGCCGGTTTGGGCAGTGCCCGCGCCGCGTATGCCAAACTACAGCGCGGCAGTACCGAAAACGAGAAGAAGGTGGCGGCTGCCAACCTGGAGCGTGCGCGCGTTGCCCTGGAGCAGGCGCAGGCCGCCTACGACCGCGTCGCCTCCTCGCCCGAGATCGGGCTGCTGCCCCAATCGGCCAACCTGCAGCGCGCCACCATCGATTATGAGCAGGCCAGGGCCCAGTACGACATTACGACCGCTGGCGCCGACGACGCCCAGCGTGCACAAGCCCTGGCGGCAGTCGCCCAATCCGAATCGGCCGTGACCAGCGCCAAGGCCCAGGTTGCCCAAGCACAAGCCTCGCTGGCTAAACTGCGTGAAGGGGCTTCCCCCGAACAGATCGCCGTGTCCGAAGCCCAGGTCAAACAGGCGGAAACCGCACTGGCCCAGGCCCGGCTGAACCTGGGAAATACCGTGCTGAAGTCGCCAATTGCCGGCACCGTGGCCGAAATCAACGTGAAGGTGGGTGAACTGCCCAACGCCGCACGCCCGGCCCTCGTCATCATCAATACCGATCCCTTCCACCTCGACGTCGACGTCGACGAGATCGACATCGGTCAGCTCGCTACCGGTCAGACGGCCAACGTCACCCTGGAAGCCCTGCCCACTGCGGCCGTCACCGGCAAGGTCGACCGCATCTCACCCACGGCCCAACTCGAGGGTGGTGTGACGTCTTACCTGGTGCGGATTGTCCTGGACGCCACGGATGCGCCGCTGCGCGCCGGCATGAGCGCCACGGCCAACATCACAACAGCCGAGGTAGACAACGTCATCGTGCTGCCCAACCGCGCGATCCAGGTCGACCAGGATGCCGGCACGAATTACGTGGAGAAGCTGGTAGACGGTGTACCGCAGCGCAGCACTGTGCGCGTCGGCATGCGCAACGAGGGTCAGACCCAGATTCTGGAAGGTGTCGAGGAAGGTGACGTCATCATCATCCCGAGCAACAGCGCCAGTGAACAGCTGCGCAGCACCTTTGGGTTCTAGGGGTCTATGATGGGAGAAAACCGATGACTGCATCGAACGGGGCCGGTAGGCCCGTCATCGAAATCAAAGAAATCAGCAAGACCTACCACATGGGTGATGTCGAAGTCAACGCGCTGTGCGGCGTGTCGCTCACGGTCACCCAAGGCGACATGGTCTCGATCATGGGGCCTTCAGGATCTGGCAAGTCGACCCTGATGAACATCATTGGCTGTCTGGACCAGCCCACGGGTGGCGCCTACCTGCTGGACGGCACCGACGTGGCCACCTTGAACGATGACCAGCTGGCGGAAATTCGCAACCGTAAGATCGGGTTTGTCTTTCAGAACTTCAACCTGCTGCCGCGCACCACGGCCCTGCAGAATGTCGAGCTGCCCTTGATCTACGCTGGCGCCCGCCAGCGGCGTCAACGTGCCGAGGCTGCCCTGCATGCCGTGGGTCTCGGTGATCGTATCCTGCACCGGCCCAACGAGCTGTCGGGCGGCCAGCAGCAGCGCGTGGCCATTGCCCGCGCCCTGATTACCGATCCGGCGATCATCCTGGCCGACGAGCCAACCGGCAACCTGGACTCCAAATCGGGCGCCGAAATCATGGGTATCTTCCAGCACCTGAACGAAGAGCAGGGCATTACCATCGTGTTCGTCACACATGAGCCCGACATCGCCGAACACACGCGGCGCATCATCCGTCTGCGCGACGGCCTGATCGAGTCCGACAACCGGGTTGCGCACCAGCGCCGGGCGGCCGATCGTGCGTATACGCGCGGGCTGCGCGACCTGATTGCGGGGAACGGGAACGGCGGAGGCACCCATGAGCCTGAGTGAAGCCCTGCGCGTGGCCCTACGCGCGCTCTCGGCCAACAAACTACGCTCGATCCTCACCATGCTGGGCATCATCATTGGCGTGGGTGCGGTCATCACCCTGCTCTCGGTCGGCCGCGGTGTCGAACGGTATGTCACAAACCAGTTCCAGAGCATCGGCTCGAACCTGCTCTTTGTGGTTCCAGGACAGTTGAGCAACGCCGGTCCCCCCCGCGCCGCCGGTGGCCTGGGCACTTCCACCTTGACCATGAGCGACGTCGATGCATTACGCGATCCGGCGCGCACACCCGACGTGCTGGCGTTGGCCCCCGAACTCACGCGGTTCACCACGGTGACCGCCGGCAAACGCGAGGCATTTCCCCAGGTGGGCGGTGTCGAGCCGGCGTATGCCTCGGTGCGTAACTGGAAAATTGCTGCTGGTCGTTTCATCAGCCCCGAAGACGTTATTGGACATTCGCGCGTGGCAGTCATCGGGCAATCGGTGGTGAACAAGCTGTTTCCTGACAACCAGCCCGTCGCCAACCAGACGATCAAGATCAACGACATCCCCTTCCGCGTGATCGGCGTGCTCGAAAAACGCGGCGGCAGTGGTTTCGGTGACGAAGACAACCAGATCTTCGTGCCGATCACCACTGCCCAATCGCGCCTGTTCCCCAGCCGTACAACCAGCGGCGATTACCGCGTGTCGGTCATCTATGCCCAGGCGGTGTCCGAAGAACGCATGGACGACGCGGCCAATCAGATCGCCCAGGTGCTGCGCGAGACGCACAATATCACCTACAGCAACGATGACGACTTCACCGTGATCAGCCAGGCCGACCTGATCAGCATTTTTGGCCAGATCACCGGAGTGCTCACCTTGTTCCTGGGGGCGATTGCAGGCATCTCCCTGCTGGTCGGCGGCATCGGCATCATGAACATCATGCTGGTCTCGGTCACCGAGCGTACGCGGGAGATCGGGATCCGTAAAGCGGTGGGGGCCAAACGACGTGACGTGCTCACCCAGTTTCTGCTTGAAGCGGTGGTGCTCTCGTTGATTGGTGGTTTCATCGGCATTGCCCTGGGGGCGCTGGGTGCCTTCGTCGTCTCCCAGCTGCAGTCCGACTTCCAGACCTACGTCACCCTGGATTCGATTCTGTTGGCGACGGGGTTCTCGGCGGCGGTCGGTCTGTTCTTCGGCATCTACCCGGCCACGCGTGCCGCGCGGCTCAACCCCATCGATGCCCTGCGCTACGAATAGCAGGGGACGGACGACTTGCCACAGAAAACGCAGAGAGCACAGAGTATCAAGTACAGCCTGTCTGTGTTCGGTGTGTGGTGATAGGGCACGGTCAGGTCGGAGGATCGACTGGAGTGTCTGTGGATTTCGTGGACATACCGGGGGGGCCGGTCATCCTGGGGTGGGACCCGGGGGAGCCTGAAGAGCGGCCGCAGCACGGCCTGGTCCTGGAACCCTTCCGCCTGGCGCGGACACCGGTGAGCAACCTGGCGTACCTGTCATTCATGGCCGCCGGTGGTTATCACGAGCCGCGCTACTGGCTGGCGGACGGCTGGAACTGGCTGGCGCAGAAATCGATCACCCAGCCGGCGTTTTGGGGCGACCCGCAGTTTGGCCAGCCCGACCAACCGGTGGTGGGTGTCAGCTGGTACGAGGCGGTGGCGTATACGGCGTGGCTGAGTGAGGTCAGCGGGCAGCCGGCACGGCTGCCCAGCGAGGCCGAATGGGAGCGCGCCGCACGCGGCGCGGCCGGTCGTCTCTGGCCGTGGGGCGACACGTTTATCCCTGGGCATGCCAACGTGGCCCAGAGCCAGATCGGCATGCCCAGTGCGGTGGGCGCCTTCCCCACCGGCGCGACCCCCGAAGGTATCCTCGACCTGGCGGGCAACGTGTGGGAGTGGACCCGCAGTCGCTGGGGCCGTGCCTGGCAGACCTTCGAATATGGCTACCCGTACAATCCGGCCGACGGACGCGAAGATCTCAGCGGCCGTTACGCCCGCGTGCTGCGCGGCGGATCGTGGTTCGACCCATGGCCCGAAAGCCGCGGCAGCAAACGGGCGCGTTATTTGCCTGGCTCGCGGGCCAGTAATATCGGCTTTCGGGTTGCAGCCGGACCGCTTACTGCGCCGTGACCTGCATGTCCAGCGGCACGACCTCGATCCACGTATTGCCCGGTTTGAGCATGAGCGGCTGGCCGTCGGCCCCCACGAACAAGAACGGTTCCTGGCGCCCCTGGCGGACCCACTTTCCGCTGTAGGCCTGCCCATCCCGATAAACAGTCAGCGGTCCTTCTCCCCACACTTGAATCTCGATCGAACGGTTCACGCCGCGGTCGACCGTGCCGTGCTCCAGGATCAACGTGGGTACGTGGTTGGCCCCCAACACGACGACGTTGGCGGCGCTGAGCTGCTCACCGTCCAGCGCATCGGTCTGTGCCACACCACCCTGCCAGCGCAGCCAGCGCCCGCTGCCCGCATCGTAACGCCACTCCACGCGGTCGGTGCCCGCGGGATACGGCACTTTGAGGTTGCTCACCGGACGCCCCCCCGCCGGCGCTGCGGGACTAAAGGCCCAGGCAGCCGTAGGTTCGGGGCGTTTGTTCCAGCCGCGCTGTTGGGCCACGTTCCACAGGGTGGCGGTGTTGGCGAAGAGGTTATGCGGCACCGATACGTTACGGTCACGAATGAAGGCCGCCCCGTTGCGTGCCTGTTCCAGCACACGCTCGGCGAAGTCCGACTCGTACAGCTTCGTGCGGACCGGCTGAACACCACCGGAAAAGGCCAGCACCGAATCGAAAATGACCGGCCACTCCAGGTCGGGCAGGCGCGCGCTGCGGATCGAGCCCACTTTTTCGGCATCCTGGCTGTGGTAAATGGCCGTCATACGCGTCAAGCCAAACTCGACGCGCTGTTCGATGACAACGTCGGCCTTACTCAAACCGTGCTGCGGGCGCACGTTTTCGGTGTTTGCCACCTTGATCGCGATGGGGCGCCGCGTCAGAATGGCTGGATCGTTCACCGCCAGACCGGTGAAGGGTGCCACGTTGGGGTCCTGCGCCGGCACGATCACACTGGGCAGCGGCGTGGGCGTGGGTGTTTCGGTGGGGCCGGGTGTCGGTGTGGCGGTCGGTTCCAGGGTGGCGGTGGGCGTGGCGGTGGGTGGCAGCGTCGCCACCACTTCGGCGCGCGGGGTTTTGGTCGGTGTTGCCGTCGGCGCCGGCGCGGGCTGGCCACAGCCGCCCAAACCAAGCGCCAGGGCCGCGGACGCAACGACAATCAGCCAAAAGGGTCGAGATAACAGCCTGGAAGAAAGGGTCACACGTTGCATCGAATCGAATCAAGCCTCCTGCGTTTGCGCCGCCTCACGTTCCACCAGTCCGGCAGCCACGGCCAGGCCGGCCATGAGCCAGAACAGGCTGCTCATGTGTGGATAGGTCAGGTTGAAAAGATAATGATCGAACACACCGGCGACCAGGACACCAGCCAGGGCACCGATCAAACCCAAAATGATACTATCACGACCCGACGGCAGACCACGTCGCCAGGTTTGCCACAAAAAAACGAACAGCGCACCCACGAAAACCAGGAACAGCAGCAGGCCCAGGATGCCCATCTCTTCGGCCATCAACAAATAGACGCTGCTGACGCCAATGTAGATATCGATGTCCGGTGTGCCGCTGAAGCCGACCCCGAACCAGGGGTAACGGCCAATCAGGATCAGGGCATCCTTGTACTCGCCAAAACGCATCTGCGTCGCCAGGTCTTCGCCGCGCAGGCCGGCCAGCAGGCGCGCGACGTAGGGCTGGGCCTGTGGCAGCAGTAGCACCAGTCCACCGACCAGGCCGGCAACCGCCAGGAGCCGGCGGTATTTGAGCAGCGCCAACAGCACGAGCGCCACACCCAGGCCCATCAGCGCCGAGCGCGAGTAGGTCAGGTAGAGGGCCAGCACCTGCACTGCCAGAATGAGCGCCACCCACACCCGCGGCAGCAGTGGAACCCGGCTGAACAGCTGCGGCGCAGTCAGCCCGGCCGCCAGGATCATCATGCCGCCCAACACGTTCGGGTCGACGGCCAGCCCAATCGCGCGCATCGGGTTGTTGGGATCGTCTTCGATGTAACGCAGTGCACCGTAACCGCCGGGGTACTGCAGGCGGCCCAGCGCATCCAGCACGCGCACCGTCCACGCCTCGGGGATGACGTAGAACGTCACCGCAATCGCCGCACAGATCCCGCCGCCGATGATCAACACGCGCACCAGCCAGTCGACGTCGCGTCGCGTACGGATCTCGTTGACAGCGACAAAAAACAGGGCAATACTGAGCGTCACTTCGACAAACTGGCGAATCACCTGCTGCGTCGGCCGCGCATGCGTCGTACCCATGACGAAGGCAAAAACGGCCATGCCCAGGAACAACAGGACGATTCCACCCAGTGGGGAGATGATGAAATGGCGGTCCTGGCCGGTCGCGATGCGCGCCAGCCAGACGAAGAAGAGGGCAAGCAGAGCCACGTCCAGCAGAGTGGGCGTAAAGACCAGCTTGAACGGCAGGGCGGCAAACGGCAGGATCCAGATGACCGCAATCAGCACGATGAAACCCCAGCGCGTGCTGCGCAGCACCAGGTAGCCGGCGGTGGCGGCCAACGCACCGGCCACGGCGTACGTCGGACCCAGGAGTGCCACGTACAGGCCCAGCAGCACCGCCAGCCCCATGGCGAACACCGCCTGGTGGCGCCGGGCCAGTCGCGAGTCGGCCGGCAGCAGCCAGGCTTCCAGGCGGTTGGCCCAGGTCGCGGTCGCCGTGGCCTGGCCGGCGGGGGTGCCGGCGGCTGCGGGGTGATCGTGGCGCGGTCTGGGGCGTGGCCAGGCACGTACGCTCATTCCGAAATCACCCGAACCTGCATAAAATCGGTGTGGCCGGAGCCGCTGGCGGGGGATCCGGCTGTCACCACCACCCTGTCATCCACTGCCACATGACCCGCCCGACGCGCGGCCTCCAACGCATCTGCAATCATCTCATCGGTGCTGTCGGCGCGCGGTGCATGCAGCGGATAGACGCCCCACGACAGCATGAGCTGGCGTTGGGTGCGATCCTGCGGGGTCACGGCGACGATCGGCACCAGGGGGCGAAAACGTGAGATCATGCGTGGCGTGGTGCCGGTCACCGTCGGTGCAATGATCGCCTGCGCTTGCAGGTCGCGGGCAGTCTCCACCGACGCGTGGGCCATGGCCAGGGTGATGGAGGTCGATTTTTCGGCACGAATTTCCGGCAGGCGCCAGGTCAGGCTCTCTTCGGCCTCCGCCACGATGCGGCGCATCGTCTCCACTGCCTGGACCGGGTAGTGACCGGCAGCTGTTTCACCGGACAGCATCACGGCGTCGGCCAGGCCGACGAGGTCGGGGCACGCCAC
>CAZXQZ010000015.1:0-37749 GCA_964642445.1 uncultured Anaerolineae bacterium | reverse complement strand
TGCTTGCGCTTTGGCGTAGCCGGGGTCGGGGAACGGGTTGAACGGATGGCTATTCGCGTATTCGGGCGCTATGTGCGGACGGCCATTCGTGGATGGCCGTCCGCACATGATTAGAACCCGGGATTCTAGCCCTCACAATGCTCGCGCCGGTACCAGTCGATGGTGCGCTGCAAACCCACGTCGAAGGGGGTTGTGGCGACGAAGCCAAAGTCGTCGCGAGCGCGGCTGATGTCGAGCTTGCGACGGGGCTGACCGTTGGGTTTGCTGGTGTCCCATACGATCTGTCCTTTGAACCCGGTCAGGCCGGCGATCATTTCGGCCAGGTCTTTGATGCTGACCTCGAAACTGCTGCCCAGGTTGACCGGCAGGCTGTCGTTGAGACGTTCGGTGGCCAACAATACCCCTTCGGCAGCATCTTCTACGTACAGGAATTCGCGCGTCGGCGAGCCATCACCCCAGACTTCGACCGTATCGATGCTGTGTGCGCTGGCCTCCACACATTTGCGAATCAACGCCGGTATGACATGTGACGAGGCCGGGTCGAAGTTGTCCCTTGGGCCGTACAGGTTCACCGGCATGAGATAAATCGCGTCGAATCCATACTGCTCGCGGTATGCCTGAGCCTGCACGAGCAGCATCTTCTTTGCCAGGCCGTAGGCCGCATTGGTCTCCTCTGGATAACCGTCCCACAGGTGCTCTTCCCGAAACGGCACCGGCGTGAACTTGGGATAGGCGCAGATCGTGCCAATCGCAACGAACTTACCGACACCCCACCGCCGCGCGGCCTCCATCAGCTGCACACCCATCATGATGTTGTCGTAGAAGAGCTCGCCTGGATGGGCCCGGTTGTAACCAATACCACCAACGTTGCCGGCCAGATGAATCACGACATCGATATTCGCCTGGGGTGCCGTTTGATGGATACGATTGTCGGCGAACAACTGCTGCACCGCGTCCGCTTGTGTCAGGTCGTATTTGCGATGGCGCGGCACGATGATCTCTCCCGCACCACGCGCCCGCAGCCGCTCGACCACGAAGGACCCCAGAAAGCCGGCACCCCCAGTCACGATCACCCGTTTGTCGCGCCAGAAGGTCTGGCTGTCCGGCCAGGTGGGCTTGTTGTGTGCGTCTGGCATCATCCCTCCTCAGCCCGGTGCGGCGCGGTTGCGGTAGAGGTCCTGGTCGACCACCGTCAGCATGCGGTCCACGTCCAGGATGTTGCCCAGGAACTGGTCGACCGCCACCAGATGTGGCCGCGGGTCGGCCAGCATCTGGTTGTAGTCGACGTCGAGCACCGAGATGTGTGGTTGGTTCGCCAACCACGCCTTGACCTTGTTGACGTGTTGGGTGAAGAGGCGCGCCATCTCCTCGTCGCCTACTTTGTTGGGGTCCTCACCACGACGCTCGAGCATCTTCTTCTGCGAAGCCAGGATTTCGGGCAGCGCCCGCTGCATGAACAGCACCCGATAGGTGTAACCGGGCGGCAGGTACTCCAACAGGGCGGCAATCACCTTGACCCCCTTGCCCCGTGCCTCGGCCAGCCACGCCGTGTCACCCTGCGGCAGCTGCTTCACCCGCTCGAATTCGTAGTACCCCTTGGGGTTGTCGACGTCGGCCTGGCGCAGGTTGTCGGTCAGCATGGTGATGCCGCCGGCCTCCAACGCCTTCATCATCATCGAGGTGCCCGAACGCGGCAGCCCCGAGACCACAATGACCGGCGTGTCGCCGGGCTGGCTGGTGGTTGCCGGCGTGCTGCGCTGGCCGCGCAGAGCGTTGAGTGACTTACTGAACAGGCTCATGCGACTGCTTAGACTCCAATGTACCCGTTACCGGCGTCCAGCACGGGCTGCTCCGAACGGATCAGACCCTGCGTGATCAGGTAATCGACGATGGCGTGCGCGTTTTGTTCGGCAGAGAAGCCCACGGTGTCCAGGGTAATTTCGGCGTGCAGCGGTGCTTCGTAGGGATCATCGATGCCGGTGAACTCCTTGATTTCGCCGCGACGCGCTTTGGCGTACATGCCTTTGACGTCACGCTGCTCGCATACGTCCAGCGGGGTATCGACGAACACCTCGACAAAATGATCGCCGCCGACCAGGTTGCGCACGTCGTTGCGGGTGGCACGATACGGGCTGACCGCGGCGCAGACCACGGTGCCACCGTGGCGTACCAGCTCGGCCGCCACGTACCCGATGCGGCGGATGTTGGTGTCACGATCCTCTTTACTGAACCCCAACCCCTTGGAAAGGTGCGTGCGGACGACGTCGCCGTCCAACAGCGTGACCTGGCGGCCGTTTTCGAGCAGGAGCTGCGTCAACACCTCGGCGGTTGTCGATTTGCCGGCGCCGCTGAGGCCGGTGAACCAGATACACACCCCCTGCTTGTGGCGCGGCGGGTAACTCTCGGCCAGGATTTCGGCCACTTCTGGGCGCGTGAACCACTCCGGCAGGGTGCGTCCATTGTTGAGGTATTCGGTGCGCACCTGGGTACCGGAGATGTCGGCGGTGCGTGTTTCCGCCGGGATGCGGTTGACCTCCTCGTAGCGGTTTTCGTCGGGCAGATAGACGAGCTGGCGGAACGGCACCATCTTGACGCCGATCTCGTCGGCGTAGCGGCTCACCAGTTCCTGCGCGTCGTACGGCCCGTAGAACGGCTTACCCGTGGAGTCGTTGCCTGGCCCGGCATGATCACGCCCTACGATCAGGTGGTTGGCACCGTGGTTGCGACGAATGATGGCGTGCCACAGCGCCTCACGCGGGCCGGCCATGCGCATCGCCAGCGGCAGCAGGGCCAGCAAAATACGGTCCTGGTCGTAGTAACGCTGCGCCAGTGCTTTGTAGGTGCGCACCCGCGTGAAGTGATCGACGTCGCCCGGTTTGGTCATGCCCACGACGGGGTGCAGCAGGAGCACACCGTTGACCTCTTCGGCGGCCCGTTTGGTCAGCTCTTCGTGTACCCGATGCAGCGGGTTACGCGTCTGAAACGCCACGACGTTGGGATAACCATAACTGGACAGCACGGCCCGCGTCTGGGCCGGCGTCAGGCGCAGCTCCTGAAAATCGTAGTGCACGGGCAGCTGCACGACCTGCAGGCGTCCCGAAACCTGCAGCGAGCCCCAGCGGTGCATTTCGGCTACGAGCGGATGCCGCAGATCGAGCGTGCCAAACACCTTCTGCGCAACCTCTGCGCGGTCCCAGTCATAGATCTCCTCGATCGTCATGACGGCCAGGATTTCATTCTTGGCGTTGCGCAGCGTGATGTCCTGGCCCAACTGGATGGCCGGGCCTGGCTCGACGGGCAGGGTCACCGGAATGGGGAACAACGTCCCATCCGCCAGGCGCATCTCGTCGAGCACACGCTGGAAATCGGCCTGACCCATGAAGCGGTCCAACGGCGAAAAGGCACCGGTGGCCAGCAGCTCAAGGTCGCAGGCCGCCCGTTCTGAGATCTGGATCGAAGGCAGCCGGTGGGCATACGCCTTCACGTCGGCCAGCTCGGCCGCCGGGACAAGTAGGTCAATCAGCTGACCACCATAAGGGCTGATCAGTGTATCGGTTTTTTGCGTCAACAACTTGAAAGTCACTCCTGTTTGATTCTAATTCAACCGTTTTGGAACAGCCTGCTTGAGCAGGCTTTAACTGTTAGCCTTGAGCTTGAGCGCAAGACCCCAAGGCACCAGCCTGCTTAAGCAGGCTTTAGCTATTACCCTTGAGCTTGAGCTCAAGGCAAGCAGCAATACGCGCCTCCGCCAGTTTGATGTAGTCGGCATCGGTCTCGTATCCCACGTACTTGCGTGTCGCCTGGAGGGCCGCAATTGCCGTGGAGCCGCTGCCCATGAACGGATCGAGCACGACATCGCCCGTAAACGTATACAACTGAATGAGTCGATTGGGCAGTTCGACCGGAAAGGGCGCGGGGTGTCCGATCTTTTTCGCCGATTCCGGGTTCATGGTCCACACCGACCGGGTCCATTCCATGAATTGATTCCGCGTGATTGTATTCTGCGCACCCGCAGGTTTTTTACGTGCGAACGAGCCTTTGGAGAAAACCAGGATATACTCGTGTGTATCGCGCAGCACCGGGTTGGATGCCGACTGCCAGCTACCCCAGGCCATGGAGACACCCGCGCCCGCACCCTTGTCCCAAATGATCTCACCCCGCATCTGATAGCCAATCTCCAGCATGATGTGCGAGATGTGATCCGACAAAGGGATATAGGGCTTGCGGCCCAGGTTGGCGACGTTGACACAGGCACGACCGCCGTCGACCAGGACACGATAGGTCTCGGCAAATACACGCGTCAAGAGCTGCAAATAGTCTGGCAGCGAGAGGTCCGCATCGTATGCTTTGGTCACGTTGTACGGGGGTGATGTCACCATGAGATGGAGCGAGTTGTCCGGTATCTCGGCCATACGTTCAGAGCTGCCCAAAATGAGGGTGTTTGCGTACGCCGTGGGAAAGGGGTTGGCAGGTGATGGCACTTCTCCACGCTCGGTCGGCAATTCCGTGTAGAGCTTCGATCCGTAATAGGTCGACGCGTCGTGATTGATGCGCGAGGTTGTGCCGAAACGGGTGGTTTTGGAGCCCTTGGCCACGGCTCGCTCCTTTCACACCTGCCCAACCAGCGCTTCGGCATACGCCGCCGACAGCGACAGCACGACCAATGGCATACGCGCCATCGATTTGTCGTACGTGGCGGGCTGGCCGGGCGCAGTCAGTACCGCACCACCCAGGGCTTCAATCAACACGCTGTTGATCGCACTGTCGTGCCCATGAAACTGGCGCATGACCATCGCCCCCAGGTTCCCCTCGGTGACGCGCGTCAGCTCGAAGGCGGCTGAGCCGCTGGCCGGCGGCACGACGGTGAAGCCGAGGGCGGCAAAGGCCTCGAAATCGGACGGCAGCAGGCGCTTGACATCCTCCACCGTCCGTGGCGGCGGCACGACCGGCAGCGGGCGCAGCGGGCCCCAAAAACCATCGGCCACGAAGGCACCCATGCCGCGCACACCCACGTACAGGCGCTGGCGTGCCGGGAAGTAGACCATTCCACAGTCCATGCGCCCCGTTTCCTGGTCGAGCAGACCCAGCATGTGGGCGTAGGTATCCTTGCCATCCAGGTAATCCCCGGAGCCATCGACCGGGTCGAGCACGAGCACGTAACGGTGACGGTTGTGCGCAAACAGCGCCATGATCGGGGCGGGGCAATCGGCCAGCTCTTCGCTCTGTATCTCCAGGCCCGGCGCGATCTGTGCGGCGTGCAGCAGCAGAATCTCCTGGCACAGGCGGTCGGCCATCGAGACGGCCGTACTCACCTGGTACACGGAATCGGGCGCCTTGTCTTCGCGCGCCACGCGGCCTTGCAGCGCCTGCGCCACCTGGCCACACTGGTAGAGGGCCAGCCGCATATCGGCGGCAAAATTCAACAGATCCACGTACGACTTATCCTCCCGCGACCCAAGCCCCTCAACCGGCAACCAGGCGGCGCAGCCCCGCCGCCACCGGAATCGTATGGCGTGTATCGACCAGCAGCCGGGCCTGACTTTGAATCGCCGGCCAGTCGTAGGCTGAATGGTCGGTCGCAATAACGACGCAGTCCGACGCCACCAGGGCACCATCCAGGTCGTGCGTGCTGGCCATCTCCATGCCATCGACCTGGAAGGCCGGCACGTGCGGGTCGTGATAACTGACGTGCGCGCCCTTGTCCTCCAGCAGCTGGATGATGTCCAGGGCGGGTGATTCGCGCAGATCGCTCACGTCGCGCTTGTAGGCCACGCCCAAGACCAGGATGCGGCTGCCTTTGACCGGTTTGCCCACCTCGTTGAGTGCGTCCTGCACCTTCTGCACCCAGTAGCGCGGCATCGCGGTGTTGATCTCGCTCGCCATCTCGATGAAGCGTGCTTTGTAGTCCAGCGTCTTCAGCTTCCACGACAGGTAGAGCGGGTCGATGGGGATGCAGTGCCCGCCGAGACCAGGCCCCGGTGTGAACTTCATGAAACCAAACGGTTTGCTCGCCGCCGCCTCGATGACCTCCCAGGCGTCGAGGCCCAGTTTGTCACACATCAGCAGGACTTCGTTGACCAGGCCGATATTGACGGCGCGGAAGGTATTTTCCAGGAGTTTGACCATCTCGGCGGTCTCGGTCGATGACACCGGCACGATCGTTTGGATCGCCGAGCTGTACAACGCCTGTCCTACCGCCAGGCAGGCCGGCGTGACACCACCCAACACTTTCGGCGTGTTGTAGGTCGTCCAGTCGGTACGGCCTGGGTCGACCCGTTCCGGGGAAAAACAGAGAAAAAAATCGACGCCGGCACGCAGCCCGACCCCATTGCCGTTCAGGCGAGGTAGAATCACCTCAGTGGTAGTGCCGGGATAGGTTGTGCTCTCCAGGACGACGAGCATGCCGGGACGCAGGTGGCGGGTGATCTCGTCGGCGGCGCTGATGATGTAGGAGATGTCAGGATCACCGGTCTTCCCCAGGGGGGTAGGCACGCAGATGCTGACCGCATCACAAGACGCCAAAACGGAAAAATCGGTGGTGGCGCGCAGACTGCCGCCACCGCGGTCCGCTGTCGCATAACGCAGCAGCGTGGCTGACGGAATGTCCTCGATGTAGGAATCACCGCGGTGGATGGCGTCGACTTTTCGTGGGTCGATATCGATACCGGTCACGGCATAACCAGCCTCGGCAAACACCAGGGCCAGTGGCAAACCCACGTATCCCAGGCCGATCACGGCGACGCGCGCGCGTCGTGTCGTGAATTTTTCGATGAGCTGCGTTCGATAGTCCATCACAGTCAACCCAATCCTGCCTGCGTCTCACGCGTCGTCACGCGCGGCATTTCGTGGGACACCGCACATTGCCGGTTCCCGCGACGTCGAAGTGTAGCACAGTGGGTCAGATCGGGCAAGATTGGGATTGGGGATGGGGGGTCGGGGATGGGGGTAAGAAGTTGGGGGAAGGGGGTGAAGCTGCATCATGTTGACCTGCATCACCCTTAATCCCTGATACCTAACCCCTATCCCCCGTCAAGACTGTTTGCTGGCAGCGCTGCTGGCTGGTTGGGGTGGCGGGGGTGCCGGGGCGCGACGACGGCGCAGCCGGCCGCGGGGGGCTGTGCCGCCGCCCTGGGAGCGGCCGTCGTCACGACCATCGTCGCGCGGCCGGCCGTTGGGGGTGTCGTATTGATAGTGATAATAGGAATAGTAGTAGTACCCAAACCCGCGTGCGGGCACGCGATTCAACACGGCACCTACGACATGCGCATTGACACGCTGGAGTGCCTCCACTGAGCGCTGGGCAAAGGGCCGTCGCGTCTTGCCCGCTTCGAGCACCATGACCACGCCATCGGCCTGCGTCGACAACACAGCCGCATCCGAGAGTGCCGAGACAGGCGGGCTGTCCAGCACCACCACGTCGGCTTCGGCCTTGAGTGCGGTCAAGAGGCTGCGCATGCGCGCCGAACCGAGCAGCTCAGCCGGATTGGGTGGCAGTGGACCCGAAGTTAACACCCGCAGGCCCGGCACTGAGGTCTCCTGCAAAATATCGTTGATATCAGGTTGATCCTCCAGCAGACCGGTGGTCACACCCACACTGTTACGCACCTTGAAGAGGCGGTGTTGGCGTGGACGATGCAGGTCGGTATCGACAAGGATAACTTGCCGGCCTGCCTGTGCCATGGCGGCACCCAGGTTGGCTGCTGTCATCGACTTGCCTTCACTGGGGGCTGCGCTGGTCACGAGCAGGACGTTGAGTGGTCGATCGACCGCGGCGAACTGGAGGTTGGTGCGCAGCACGCGATAGCTCTCGCGCACCGGTGATTTACTGTCACCCATCATGACAATGCCCGCCTCCTGCTCGCTCACCTGGGGGATGATGCCGATTGTCGTCAGGCTCAAGGATGCCTGCACGTCCTCAGGCGTGCGAAGGGTGTCGTCCAGGTATTCGAGCAAATAGGCGGCAGCCACCGCCAGGATGAAGCCAATGCTGGCGGCAAGCAGAATCGTGGCCATTTTGTTGGGCCCGATGGGCACCAGGGGCAAGGCCGCCGGTTCGATGACGCTGATGGCATTGACCGCACCGCGCTGGGTGTTGGCCAACATGGCAGCATAATTTGCCTGCAAAGTGGCCTGTTTGTCCTGGAGGCCACGAATGGCCGTTTGCGTGTCGGCGATCTGGCGAGCACTGGTCAGACCGGCCAGTTCCTGCTGCTTTGCAGCAATCTCAGTACTGGTTTCGCGGATACTGACTTCCAGGTCGTTTAGCTGCTGGTTGATGAAATCCTGCCGTGCCTGGTCCTGGGCGTTTGGATCGGTGGGACTGAGACGTATCAACTGGCTGGCGAGCTCATTGGCCACGGCCCGTGCGCGACCCGGATCGGTGTCTGTCACTGAAAGCTCGACCAGCTGGGTGTTGGCGACCACCCGTGCATCATACTCTGGCAGCCACGCCAGGTTGAGCGCAGCCATCACCTCATGACGTACGTTGTCACGCATGACAATGTCGGCATAGGTGTTGGCCAGCTGCTGTGCCAGGTACACCTCGTAACCAGATGGGTTCGGGTTATCGATCGTATTCCCCACCAGCACGGTGGCGCGGGTGCGGTAGATAGGGGGCTGCTGGCGTGTGGCGAGATAACTGGCGAAAGTCGCTATCAAGGTTGCCAACAGGATGAGCCACCACCACTTGCGGAGGGGCTGTATGTATTGTTTTAGTTCCACAAACGATCCCTTCCATCGGCGCGGGCTGATACTGAGCGCCATGAAGTATAGTCGAAACCGGGCCCTTTGACCAATTCCGCTGAACTCGAAGCCTATGCGACTCGCCGCAACATGGCGGCCTGTTGAGCCGGATGAGGCGGCCAGCCGCCTACTGCCAGGCCTGTGCTACGATCACGATATCGGCGACATCAATCATGTCGTTGCCATCCAGGTCGTAACGCGCCTGGTAGCGGCCATCGCCCGGCACGGCCCCGAAGCGTGCGGCCACGCGCTCGATGTCGATGATGTTGACCCCGCCGCTACAGTTGACATCGGGCACAGCCAGATCGATGTTGGTACTCACCACACGCAGCCCACCCGCACCATCTTGTACCTGACCAGAAAAGCTGACCCGACCACAGGTGGTGAGGGTCTCGGTCAGGATCGAGGTAACTGTCAACGAGACCGGCTGCTGGAAGAAGACCGGGCCCTGCCAGGTGACGTGGCGTGTCATTGGATCGAAGACCGGGGTCGGCGGCCCGCCCCCCAGGGCAGTTGGATCACCCAGGCTGGTGGGGAGCGTCAGGGTCACTGCCGTCTGGGCGAGCGCCGGCGTACCGGCATTGCTCGACAGGTACAATGTATAGGTCACCGGCCGGCCCGGTGGTACCCAGGCACGGCTGGCACCCATCGAGGCCGACAACTCGAACGGTGGACCAGTGACTTCGGTCAGTGTGTTCAGGTCTACGCCTGGTTGCCCGTCGATTCGTATGGCGGTCGGTGCGGTCACCACCGTGACACCCGTCGGGAATGCACCGCTCAGCGGCAAATCAAGGCCCAATTCGCTCGAACCGGGCGCCAGTGAGGGGATACTCCACGTCAACACCCCACCCGCATCGATGGGTGGGGCGACACCGACCGGTTCGCGCGTGGTAACCACCTGCCCGTGGAGCTGGTCGTAATCGAGCGCGACCGTGACATCTGTGATCGTTACCGGGCTGGTGTTGTTCAGGGTCACGGTATAGACCAGCGTGTCGCCGGGTTGGGCAGCCGCAGTGTTGACCGCCAAGGTGGACGTACCCAGTGCAGGCAGGCTGTCCACCGTCGTCGTGAGCGTACGCGTGATCGTGGACAGCTCATTGCTGGTAAGCTGTACTGGTACCGTAATCGTATACACCCCGGGTAGTGCAGGTGTGTCGGCCATCAGGCTGAATGTATAAACCTGGCTGGCCATAGGTGGCAGCGTGATGGGTGACCATGCCAGCCGTTGGCCATCGTCATTGGCGCCGCCGGCATTCATGACACTACTCAATGACTCTGGATAGTCGGCCTGCACCACAGCATTCGTAGCCGTGAAGATGCCTGTGTTGGTTACCGCCACGGTGTACTGCAAGACATCACCCGGAACTGCTGACGTGCGATCGACGGCGGCCGTGAAGGACGACAAGTCGGGTGACGGCAGGTTCAGCTTGAGTGCCGGATCGCCGAACAGCAGTTGGGTGTCGATGACATCGTAGCTGCCGCTGGCCTGTGCGAAGTAGATACTCTTGGCCGCATCGAAGGCCTTACCAATCCGGTCGTTACGGTCGATCAGGGTTGATTTGACAATCGCCTGGTTCAACTTCTGCAGAGATGATCCGACGTGCAGTCCGCTGGGTGAGATATCGGCAATTCCGCCTCGCTGGGGTGTCATCAGGAATGTCTCACCCAGGGTTTGAAAGCCACTGTCCAGGTTGATGAAATAGCCAGACCAGCAGGAGTAAGAGATAGTCACCGGCCATTCGTTGTTGCTGGCCAGGGCCGGCGGATCGTTGATGTTGAACATGCTCACCGATCCCCAACGAAACCGCGACGCATGTCCAAACCACTGCAGCATCAGCGCATCCTGGTTGAACGCCGTGCGGATGGCGGTCCGCATGTCGCTACCGGTGAAGTAGTTCCCATTGTAGTAGATCTTGTCACCGACGTACCCGTCGGGCAGCCAGTTGAGCCGGATATCCTCACTCAGGGCATGGAAATTGCCGGCCGGATCGGCGTAGTTGTCGGCGACAAGCACCACGCGCCGCTGCCAGTCGGACTGCGCAGGGTATGATTCATAGGTCAGGATCTTCTGCACGACCGCCGTCACGTCAGCCGCGGTCTTGGCCGGTATGCGACCGATGTGCAGGTCGGGCAGAAAGTCGGCTGGGCCATCGAGGCTGACAAAACGGTTGTCGGACGCCGTTTCGCCCAACCAGGGATCGACGTAAACCAGATAGGGTGGGATCAGATTGGGCAGCGCGGTACCGGTCACGCCCTTAAAATCGTAATGACCATCCCCCACCAACAAGACGTAGGTGGGCGGTGCCAGGCCGGCATTCCAGTTTTCGAAAGCGTACGTCAGGAAGCTGCGAATGGCTTCCGGATCCACACGGCCAGCACTAAACTCGTCGTAGATATCCTGAATATACACCCTGGCCACTGCCAGGTTCTCGGCCGCCCGGTGATCGAGCAAGGGCTGGACAGCGTCCGCCAGGGACGGGTGAACGATAGCGATATAATCGGCCGTATGATCCGGTGAACGCCAGTTCGACGGCGCATCCATCATGATCGAAGCCGGTGCCATCAGGGCAGCGTCGGTGCTGAGGAAATACGTTGGGTTAGGCAGGTCGGCGTCCCAGAAGTGCAGCGTGTATCCACCGGCGGACGGCTGGGCAGATGTCGTTGTGACGCGCACCGGTTGCAGCGGATTACGCAGATCGTAGACACCGACATCGGGCACCGTAAACCCGCTGACCACCACTTCGTTGGCACCGGGGGCTATCGCTTCGACATACATACGGTCATTCTCGGCGTCGGCCAGGGCCTGGTAGGTCACTTCGACCCAATCGGGCGAGATCCAGTAATATGTGACACCCGCCAGTTGGCTGAGTGCTGCCGCTATGATCACCTGGTTGGGTGCACCATCGAGCCAGGTGGCCGGCACGACCGCCGTCGTTGATTTTTCGGTGCTGCCGTCCCACTGATAAGTGCCGACGGCATGGCTGTTCAGGCGGACCGCCATGGACTGATCAGGATTGGCGGCCTGGTTCTGACCGCCAAACACAACTGTGCGCAGGGTAATCGTGCCGGTAGAGGTGATCGCATCGTCCAGCGACAGGTCGTATGCGCGGGTAACCGTGGGGGTTGAAGCATTCGCATAGAGCTGGGTATCGAAAAAATGGTCGGCGGTCATTGGCCGGTTGTACAAACTGCGGTAATCCCGATCGAACTCAACATGCGCTGTCTGTGTCACCTGGGTCACGACTGGCTCACTGCCCGTCGGCGTGACGGTTCGCGCGCTCATGCGTTCGCCCGGGCTGCCACCGTAGTTAAACCAGTACACATTCCGGCTCATGTAGCGACCCTGGTAGGGCTCGGCGTAAAAGATGACCAGGTCGCCCGGGTCGAACTGCCCGTCATCCTCCCCGGTGACACGGATATGGATGGGATCACCCAGATAAGTCATGGCGAAGGTGGCCGGGTTGGTGGAGGTTACCGGTACCCCAGCTGTGATGAGGTCGTCGTAGGTGAGTCGGTAGACGCCACGTGCGGCCGTGTAAATGCGCAAAGCACCGTTTGCATCATCGGGTAGGCCTGGCAGTGCGACGGGGTTGGTTTGTTCTGGCTGTGCAGTTTCGCCTGGCGTGATGCGGATTGTGATGCGTACATCGGGATGATAACGCAGAATGCCGGCCACCGGGTTATACTGGAATGGGAACACCCGCAGTGCCAGCAGCCGCTGGCCGCGCTGCCACTGTTCGCTTCCGCTGACCACGGGTGACTGCGGGTAAAAACCATTCGTGGCGTAGACTTGGGGGTCTGGGCGGTTGGCGACCGGGACGGCGGTCGGCCCATTTTCCGGGTTCCAGCCTTCGGGTGGTGCTGGCGGCATGTCCGGCACTGGAACGGCTGGCAGCACCGCTGGCACTGTCAACACGCGTGTGCCCGGAGTGGAGACGGTGATGCGCCAGGTGCCGGATGGCGGCAGCTCGACCGTCGTTCCCCAGATGGGCAGCAGGGGCATACCGGGTGCGTCATTGACGCCGTAACCGGGAACGCGCACCCCTTGGGCATCCAACTCGTACGTTGGGGTTTGAACCCGCAGCTCGATATCGTCTGCCTGGCTGCTACCTGATGGTTCCGCATAGACTGAACTGGTGGCGGGCATGCCCGCCACCAGTAGAACAACGATCAACGCAACACACACGCAACGAACCATCCAGGTCGTGCGCATGGTCTCCCGCGATCTCAACTTCATGTATTTCCTACGACCTCTCAATGGTCCAGCCCTTTGCTGGACGGGGCATGCCGAAGCCCCTCCTGGCCCTAAAGACAGGTACCTGTGCCACCGGATGTGCCGAAAGGACCGACAACCGGTGCTGCATCGGGCGAAGACTGCGGCGGCAGGCGCTGCGCCTGAGTTTCCAGCGGCCGTTCCAACACAATGGCCGGTGCTTCCCATGGTTTGCGTACCGGGCGCAGTTCCTGCTCAGGACGATGGGTTGATGACGAATTCATGACTTCCTCCTTGGTGCTGGTGAGCGGGGTCACCACACGACAACCACCGATGGCTGTGGCGCAGGATCCCTTTCTGTCTTATTGACGATTATCAAACACCGGCGTTACGCCAGGTTGAGCAACGGGATAGCCTGCCGCAGTGATCCTCGCCTTGCGGCCTGGCTGCCCGACGATGCATGTTTGACTTGCAGGGGTGTTTCCGGAATGGGTTCCCCTGGGTGAAGCTGGGCAAAACGGGCCTGGGCCTGGGTACACGCCAGGGTGTTACCCGCATACAGATCGCCGCTCTCCTTCCAGGCCAGGCCGGCACAACGACCTTCGCAGTAAGCGTTGATCGGGCACACCTGGCACTCCGGCAGGTTGGCATAGGTGTGCCGCTCGCGCAGGTTTCGGAAAATCGGCGCGCTGCGCCAGATCTCAGCGAATGGCTGTTCGCGCACATTGCCCGCCGGTATGCGCAGCTCGATACAGGGGAATACTTCCCCGTAGGGGCTGATGACGCAGGCCGCCAGTCCAACTTTACACGTGCGGCTGGCGGGCGCTGGCGCCTGTGGTACGAAGGTACCCCCGTCGGCCAACAACACCTGGGTCATCTGATTACGCGACAGCTGGTACTCCATCGCCAGGGGTGTGCCATCGTCATTCTGCGAGATCTTGATAACCTGCTCGTAACGCACACCCAGTTCCGACGCCAGCTCCAGCATTTGCTGCTGCTCGGCCACGTTCAGATCCAACAGCAGCGTGTTCAGCTTGACACGAACCCCCCGTGCCTGCAGGAGCTGTACCCCACGCAGAACCCGCGTGAGGGTGTTGTGACTACCCGCCACGGCATCGAACGTCTCATTGCTGGCACCCAACAGGCTGATATCGACCTGCACGGGGTCGAGAGCAGCCAGGCGATCGGCGGTAGCCGGTGTCAGCAGCGTGGCGTTGGTCTTCAAGTACAGCGCAAAGCCCAGGGTACGGGCATGTTCGGCAATGGTAAAGAAGTCGCGCCGTGTCAGGATTTCGCCGCCTGTCAACGTCAGGCGCAGCGTGCCCGCCTGCGCCATCTGTTCGAGCAAGTCGAGGCATTCGGCGGTCGACAGCTCGGGTTGGTTGCGCGGCACGTTATAGCACATGACACAATGCAGGTTGCACGTGTGGGTCATTTCCCACGTTACGCTGTACGGCACGTGCTCACGCTGCAAACGAGTCAGAAACAACGCGTAGAGATCGCGGCCATCCCCATCGGTACCACAGGCATCGAAGCCGCGATCGACGGCGTCGACGATTGGGGCCGGTTGGAATAATGGTGGGGTCGCGGTCATGCACGATTCTCCCTTGCTGGCTAAATCCGGATGCAGCCGGTTTATGCCCAGGTCAGCAGTCCTTTGGCAACGAGCGTTTCGACGAACTCCTCGGTGCTGTGCCTGGCCTGCGAATAGTCTACATCGAACTCTGTGGTCAGTACCGTGGCAATCTCGTCCACGGTGCGCCTGCCATCTACCAGTTCCCAAATCCGGGAACCCACTGGGTTCAACATACGAACCATATTTTCGGAAGGGCTGAGAATCACAGCCTCTCCACTGTACACCCGGGCTGCCACGCGCGGATGATGGGCGGGTGTCATCTGTTCTCGATTCGACACAGGAAATCTCCGACAACGGCGGATGGTGTTACCGAACACCCAGGCAGCGTTGGGCTGGGTGCCAGTGGGGGGCACGAGTGCCTGCCAGGCAGCCATGCCAGCACGAACGGTCGTGCAGAATCCCGCCTATTGTAGCCTGATTCCCTGCCTATGTCAACTGCAATGCCGGGTTGGTTACTCCGTATCTGTCTGTTTTGCGTCCATCAACACCCGCCGCCCTGGTCACGGAGCGCGTCCGCCAGGAATTCCCACAACCCAGGCTGCAGCGATACCCCCAGCCGATAGACAGGCACCCGCTGCACCAGCTGTTCGGCCACGGCCAGCCAGGCCGCCGCACTGCTGGTGCGCTCAGCGGCCACCTTCTCGGTCAGCGCCAGGGCCACCACAGCCTGCCCCGGCGACAACCGCTGCAGCGCATAATCGTCTGTCTGCTCCAGGGCATACAGCGCACGCAGCGGTACCTGACGTTTGGCCCGGCGAATCAGACCCGGTGGCGTACTCTGGCCCCAAAAAGGCGTGCTGAACAGCACCGGGGCCTGACCAGCGGATCGGACCACGATGTTCTCGTCGCACAGGACGTCCGCATGCCCTTGCGCGCGCTGGGCCAGCGTCGTTTTGCCGGCGCCCGAGGGGCCAAAAAAGGCGTGCCCCTCTCCATGCCAGGCGAGCCCCGCACCGTGCAACAGCAGGCCGCCGTGCGCACGTGGCAGCACCTGCATCAGGACGTACACCAGGACCCGCTCGATGGCCGACGGTGCCCGTTCCGCCGAGGGTGCACTGACCGCGGCCTGGTGCCCGGCCAAATCGACCCAGCCGCGGTACGACAGCACACGGAACCGGGTCACATCACCGCTGTGTTCGATGAGCGGTCGATCGGTGACCGTCAACGTGGGGTCCCAGTCCAGCGTGACCCGCCAGGTAGCTGCGGCCGTTGTGACAAACCCGGCATAGCGGGCCGTCAGGGCGGCATGCCAGGTGGGTTCGACGACTTCGATAGCCACGGTCACACCGGCCAGATCCAAACCGATCGGCTGCGTCATGGCCCCGCCTGGCCTGGCGCGTGGCCGCGCGGGCCGTCTCCGACGGCCCGCGGTATCTCGGCCGGTCGCTGTACGGACCGTTGGATCGTTTCCGGCAGCCACGCGGCCCCACGTAGGGCCAGCCAACCCAGGTAACCCAGGCGCTGCCGTCCATCGAAGGCGGTCAGCGTGGCCTGCACCCGCCGCCGGGCCCGATCGGGACGATCGTCGCCGATGCCCCACATGGCACGCTCGACGGGCTCAGCCGGGTGGTTGGCCAAGGCTGCCAACACATCCGCCGGCACGGGGGTGGCCAGGAGAGCCACCGCCTCTTCCAGCATGAGTTTGAGTGTCAGCAGCAGGCCCCAACGCTGCCCACGCGCCAGGACCACGTCCCAGGCCACATTGGAGCCGCGCACGAGCCGGTCGACATCGAGCAGCCAGAGCAGGCGGCGGTCCCGGTTGTGATGCATCATCTGGTGCGCACAGCCGTGCAGCAGGAGTGTCGCTGCGTCCGGAACCAGGGCACCCGGGATGCCGGGTGCCGGCTGCGCCGACTGCCAGATATCTGCCATGGGTATGCGCTCGATGTAATACGGCAGCTCGAGCAGTGACCAATGCAGCTCCACCAGCAGACGGCGGCGGTCGGCCGCCTGGCACACCATGGGCAGCTCGGCACGGTAACGCCGCTGCCAGCGGCCCAGCCAGAATAGGCCCTGGGCCAGGTAATCCCGACCGATCAGCACATCGCGTGCGGTATCGACCGCCGCGGCCGGCACGAGGAGGTCCAGGTCATTGACCGGTCGTTCGGCCGGGCTGCCGTAGACCAGGCGACCCAGCGCGGCGCCTTTGAGCAGCATGACAGGCACGTTGGCGGCCTGCAGAGCCGCGACAATCTGCAGCAGCTCGTTTTCCATCAAATAGCTGCGGACGCTGTGGGTTTGGAAAGCCTGGCGCCAGGCCGATTGCACCGCGGCAGGCAGCGCAGTCCACTGTGCGGTTGAGCGTACACCGCTGTACAGAAAAGGAGCCACGTCGTGCGGCGCCAACGTGTCCAGGACATGCTCCCATGTCTCGACGCTGAGATCGGGCAGACTACTGCCATTGGCTGCGGCGCGCAAAACGGTTACCCAGGGTGCGTTCCGGTCATCCATGGTGGTCAACCCTCGGCGCACTGGCCGCTTGCCTGTCCAGGAGCCGCGCATACACGGCGTCGACCTTCTGGTAGACACGACGCCAGCCATACGTTGCGGTGACCCAGGCGCGGCCGGCGGTGCGTAGCTTCTGGTTAAGGAACGGATCGCCCAACGTGCGCAGGGTTGCCTCGGCAAATTCTTGCGTGTCGGTCGCAATCAGGATATTTTCGCCATCGATCAGATCTATGCCCTCGGCCCCTATCGCGGTCGACACCACCGGCAGGCCCCATAACCAGGCGTCCAGAATTTTGACCCGCATCCCACCACCGGCGTGCAATGGCACGATGAAAACATCCGCCGCAGCCAGGTAGGGCGTTGGATCGGCCACGTAGCCGGTCACCTCGACACGCGGGTCGGCACTCAGTGCAACCACCTCGGGCGGCGGGTTCTTGCCCACCACGACAAAGCGCGCCGCGGGCACCCGCTGCCAGATGCGGGGCAGAACCTCCCTGGCAAACCACAGCACGCCGCTGATGTTGGGCGGCCAAAACATGGTACCCAGATGCAGGATCGTCGGTTGTGGCGCCGCCTGATGCGTGACCATCGGGTTTTGCTCCGGATCGACGCAGATCGGCACCGTTGCCAGTTTGCCCTGCACGCTGGCACGTTCTTCTGGCGGGTAAAGGGCGAGCAGCCGTTCCTGGTCCTGCTGCGTTACCGTCAGCATGGCGTCGTAGGCCAGGCCCATGGCTGCTTCATAACGTGCCAGTGCCCGCGCCTCACGCTGCGCAATACGCCGGCGCAGCGGGTTTGGCTCATTGGCTGCAATACGCTCGACGAGCAGATACAGCGCGTTGTGTTCGTCCAACACACTGGCCGGCCGCCGTCCAACCGTGGTGCGTATTGCTTGCAGCCCATAACCGGCCATCGAAAGCTGATCGGCGTGGACCACATCGAATGCGTTCGCCTGCGTCAGCTGGCGCAGCTGGGTCTGCATCGCCTCGATTTCGTCACGAACGATGACGATCGGCTGCCCAGACCAAAGCCCACGCAGTCCGGCACGGACGTTGCGTCTCAGCGAACGCTGCATCGGTACGGTGTGCACCGCCGCACATACCCCGCGCAGGTGTACCACAGCATCCTGGGAATCATCGGGTCGCGTGAATGCTACCAGGGTCACCGTGTGCGTCTGCCCCAGGTGACGCAGCATGTAGTACGCACGCACTTTGGGGCCGGCATCCAACGGATAGGGCAAGACCTGGCATAAAAACAAGACCTGGGCCACAGGGTGACTGCCTAACGCCCCTGCAGCCGCAGTACGACCGCCAGTGTCTTCAACAGAATCAAGGCTTCGAGGTAAAAACCGGCATGCCGGACATAGTACAGGTCGTACTCGAGCTTGACACGGGTGTCATCAACCGAGCCGCCATACCCGTAGCGGACCTGGGCCCACCCGGTGAGGCCAGGGCGTACGGCGTGGCGGGCGCGGTAGAACGGAATTTCTTGCGCCAGTTGGTCTACGAATTCGGGTCGTTCGGGGCGCGGCCCAACCAGACTCATCTCGCCACGGATAACGTTGATCAGCTGCGGCAGTTCATCGACACGCAACCTGCGCATCCAGCGCCCAAACGGCGTCACGCGCGTATCATGGGCGGCCGCCCACACCACCCCCGTTTTCGACTCAGCGTCGGGGATCATGGTGCGGAACTTGATCACCTGGAAGGTGCGTCCCCCCTTGCCGACCCGTTCCTGGCGGTAGAGCAGCGGTCCTGGACTGCTGAAACGATTGACCAGGGCAACGACCGGCATCAACATGGCCAACGGCACCAGGCCGATGATCCCCAGCAGCACGTCCATCAGGCGTTTGATCGCCCAGTAGAGTCGATCGACCGGGCCGGTGTCGATCGGCAGAACAGCTCCCAGATCGCGCCCGACATGGTCCATGGGGACACGGCCAAACAGTCGTTCGTACAGGGCTGGCATCGTGGTGATCCGGATGCCCTGCTCGCGGCATGCCATCAACGCGTCGAACGTCGTTGCCGTGATGGTGTGCCGGTGGGTGATGGCCAGAACGATCTCATCCGCCCCGAGTTGGCGAACCATTTGGGGTAAGCCTGCACAGTCTCCAAATACCGGCAGACCGGCCACCGCCGCCTCCTCCAGTTTGGCTGGATCGTCATCAAAGAAGCCGAGAATACGATAACCGGTGCCATTGAAGCGGTTGCCAAAAGCGGGTACCGCCTGCAAGGCCCGCGCCAGGTAAGCCCCAGCCCAGCCAGCGCCAACGACTACGGCTTGTTCATGGAACGCCGGCTGTACGAACAACACCGCATACAGCCCGCGCCACAACGCGATCAGCCCGACCGCAATGAGAATGCTCATGAACAACAGACCCCGTGATGCCAGTGGCGGAGTGAGCCAGGGTATCAAGGAGTAAACGAGCAGCGTCAGCCCTGCGGCGGCGACGGCACTGAGAATGCTGTTCGGCGCACTCGACGTGCGTGGCAGATCGTAGGCTTCCAGCAGGGTCGCGAGCGGCAGCCAGACCAGGGCCAGGGTAATCCACCACTTGTACGGTGCCAACACGGCACCCAGCGAGTCGAACCAATCGGTCTGCGTCGCAATGGCAATGATCAAAGCGCTGCACAACAGCAGAATGTCAACAGCCGCCAGCACGATCTTTCGTTCGGAGGCGTTGAGCCGCAGATTAGACCCACGCACACGACGCCGGGCCGGTGCCCCAGCCAGCGGCATGGCACGACGCGCCGGATCGAAAATCGAAAAGCTCTCTTCCGCCATACAAACGATCTCCTCAAACGGTATGCGAACCGCCGTTTTTCATCTTCGATGCGTCAGAGCCTATCCCCAACTGGCTGCCCACAGGCGCCCGATGGCGTCGAATGTCCACAATTATGTCGATAGGCTCTAGACCAACGCACCGTACATCGCGGTCAGTATGCGCCACTCAGCGCTGCGCTGGTCGTCGTACCAGGCACGACCGGCCACGCCCATGCGCACGAGATGGGCGGGGTCGGCGAGGGCTCTCTGCAAACCCATCGCCAGGGCATCGGCGTCAGCCGGCGGCACAACCCACCCCGTCTGCCCCTCGACGACGGACTCGGGCAGGGCACCGGTGCGGGTAACCAGCACTGGCCGGTACAGTGCGTAAGCGGCGGCAATCAGCGCCGATTGGGTGGCATCACGGTACGGCAGCACCAATAAGGAACTCGCCGCAAACAGTGCCAGACCTTCGGCGTCGTCGATGCGCCGGCTGCGTAGATCGACATCTCCGGTCATCGGTGGCAAATCGACCCCGTTCGCCACGGGCCCAGCAATCACCAGGCGAGCGGACGGGACGTTTCCCTGCACACGGGGCCAGGCGTGCAGCAGCAGATCGACCCCCTTGTACGGTTCTACGCGTCCAAAAAACAACACCCGTCGGTCGTCCGCCACGGCCGCTGATCGTACGGCGGAGGCCGCCTGGGGAATGGTCTGGCCGTGCCCCCAAAAGCCATGCAAAAGTGGCGCATACGTCACGCGTGCGGCGTCCAGCCCCTGTGCAATTAGCTGTGACCGGTAACAGCGCCCGTGCACCAGCACATGCGTGACCGATCGTACGATCAACCGATTCCACAACCGGATCAGTCGCGCAAACCGCACCCCCTGATGGGGATCCAGATCGTGCAGGGTGTGTACCACCGGCACCCCGCGCCGGCGCAGCGCCCAAACGAGTGGTACATTCCAGAGGTGCACACCGGTGACGTGCACCAGGTCGGTCCGGCTCAGAGCCGGCATGGCCAATATCGTCGCCAGGTCGGCGATGCGCAGACCGTGGATGTTGAACCCGGTGCTGCCAATCGTCACCGGGGTGACAAGCTGCACCTGTGGATGGTAACGGTCCCGCGGTACCTGCGTGGTCGTCACCAGGTCGACCCGGTGGCCGGCATTGGCCAACCGGTTGGCCAGGTCCGCCGTGTACTGGTGCATGCCGAACGTCGGCGAGAGCAGGATGTAAGTAATGTGCAAATTCTGACCTGGCCAACGGGCAGTTGTCCGCACATCAAAACGATCGTGCGGCCAGCACAACCGGCCACAGCTTGAAAGATGGGAAATCCGTCACAGGTTGCGTCGGAAACTCATGCAGATTATACCACGTGCCAGCCAGCATGGGCTGACAAATCGCTTACAGATTGGTTTGAGTTTGGTGAAAAAACCGCGTAATCCACGCCAACGCCAGGGCGGCAAACACACACAGGGCGGGTAAGGCCAATGCCGTCTGCCGGGCAGAGCCATAGAACACCAACGTCTTGGCGATCCAGGCGGCAATTGGCACCAGCAGGAGCCAGGTCACCGCTGGCCGGGGGCGCGTCCGCAGCGCCAGCCCCAGCCCGGCGACGATGAGGGCAGCAAACACAATTTGCAGCACCATGATCCACGGCGGCAGCGTATCGGCCCGCGTCTCGTCGGCAAAACTCAGCGTCCAGCTGCGCAGCAGCTTCTGCCCCAACAGGTGGGGTACTGAGCCGGGATGTGATTCGATCCAATCCCACGCCGCACGATAGAACCGCACCTGGCTCTCCTGCTCGGACAGCTGCGGCCAGGTCATGGCGCCCACTGGCGGCGGGTCATCGTCCGGCCAAACCGCTGGCAGTGGGCGTACCCAGCCACCGCTGGCGGCGGCGTTGTTGCCACCCCAGAAGGTGATCCCGCCCACGGTGGGCAGCGGCATGAAGGCGTCGAATACCACGGCGTTGCGGATCGTCACCGGCACCAGGGCCAACACCAGGGTCAGCACGGTGATGGCGCTGGCCCAACGCAGGGCCGGTGCGCGCCAGCCGTACCCGAGGCCCACGGCCAGCGGCAGCAGCACCATCACCAGCAGCAGCTCGGGCCGCAGCAGCACCGCGGCGGTGGCAGTCCCGATCGCGGCGGTGGCCCACAGCATGCGGTAACGACATCCTTCCGCCAGGCGCACGATGAGCCACAGCAGCAAGAACTCGCACAGCAGCGCGGCACCGTCGGGGGCCAGGAGTACCGTCAGGTAGATCAGTACCGGGTGCACGGCCACCGCCAGCCCAGCCAGGACTGCCACCCAGGGACCACCCAGGCGATAGGCCAGGGCGCCAGTGGGCAGGACGAGCAGGCTGCCGAGAAGGGCCTGCACCCACTGCACGGCGAGCACCGAGATGCCGCTGACGCTAAAAATGCCGGCCAGCAGCCAGGGGTAGCCGAACGGTCGCTGCGCCGTCGGCAGTCCGGGCTGCAGGGCAAAACCATGACCGCTCAGCAGGTTCGTGGCGATCAGCCCGTAGGCGTGGCCGTCGGCATTGACCACGCGCCCGGCCATGCCCGTGAAATACACGAACCCCAGGCGCAGCACGAATGCCAGAAGGGTCATACCCAATAGCACCAGCCAGAGCCGGCGGTGGGTCATTTTCCGGCCATACGGCTGGTTATGCGCCTGATCAGATCGACCACGGCCAGCGCCGCAAACGGCATGAGCACGGCATCGACGGGTAAACGATAGCGAGGAAAGGCCCAGGTCAGGATGTGCAGGACACTGTAGAAGAGGGCGAAGAAGAGGAGCAGGGCTACGGGTGAGGTCGAGAAGGGCTGTGTCGCGTGCCGGCTTTGGCGCAGCGCCAGCACGATCCCGTACAGCAAAAAGGGTATGAGGATACCAAACGAAAGCATACGCCCGATGTTGTGCAGCAGGGACGTTGCGGGTGATGGCCAGAAGGCCACGTAGTCCTTGACGCGGCTGAGCGACAGCCGCAGGTAACGCGACGGGTCCGCCATCACAAACCCGATGCCTCGCCGCATCAATTCACGGTCCAGCTGCGCCTCGTTCAGTCCTGCCAGATCGCCGGGCATGGGCGCGGCGTCGAACTCGCGAAATTCGGTGCCGTGCATGGGGTGCTGCGCCGAGTACATTGCGTAGCCGGCGTTGGAGTTGAGCAACAGAAATTCACCGTAGGCCTGGTAGTTGCGCACGGTAAACGGTGTGATGAAGAGCACCAGAATCAGGCCGGCCCCGCCGAGGGACAGCAGCGTGCGCGCGCTCAGCCGCCGCCTCGTGCGCAGATCGACCCACACCAGCCAGGCAAACAACACCACCACCCAGGGCAAAATCGACTGCCGAAACAGGGCAGCGACACCCAGTGCCACACCCAGCCCGACCACCGCCAGGGCATCCGCTTTCCCCGCAGCCCGCAGCCCATGTGCCACTGCCAGTGCCCGTTCCAGTGACCAGAGCAGGGCGACCAGGTAGAACGTCTCGGTCATCAGCGTCGCCGCGTACAGGATAAAGTAGGGATAGATGGCGGCCAGGAACGCCGCCATGAGCGGGACTGGCTCGGCGATGTTGAGCGCGCGCCTCCCCAACCGGGCATGCAATGGCGGTGCCTGCGGAAACGTGCGCCGGCCCAGGCGCAGGATCATCCAGGGCAGCAGGAGTCCGCCCAGGATGGCGGTCACCAGACGCGCGGCCAGGGGGTGGACACCGAAGAGGGCGTACACCGCGGCGACGTAGAGGGACTGCAAAAAGGACCAGTGGGCGGTTGGGGTATCGGGTGGAGTGAAAGGGTACCAGCCGCGGTCGAAGCTAAAGCCGTGACCCTCGATCAGGCGTGCGCCGAGCGCGTGATAGGAGCGCTGGTCGGTGAGGTTGGCCGGCGCGTCGACGACGTCGCCGAGGTAGAAGGCCACGCCGATACGCAGCGCCACGGAGAGCACGAGGATGGCGAAGAGAATAAGCCGGTTATGATTCATACATCCGAGCGCGCATGAAACGTCGTTGCGCCCGTCAGCGAGCCAATCAGCACGACCTGGTGCCCGAACAGGTTCGTTGTTCGGCGTCCTGACAGTTGCCAACTTTTGAAAAGTTGGCAACTGTCGCGGTCGGCCGTGTCACATCCCCGACAGATCAACCGCGCGCAACCGCCTCGTGGGCCCAAGATGAAGCATTTTCTGCTTCGATCAGATGCACTACGGATGATCTCGTGCTGGGAAACTGCTGTCATCCAAACTCCATGCGGCCAGGCTTAAGGTTCGTCGATCGCAGGTAGCTGGCAGGATGGTATTATGGCACAGCGTGCTTGCGAGTTGAAAACGGCGTCTGGTTTGAAACGACTGCTGCGCAGGGTGTGCTCGGCGCCCTACATCCCGGGCAACTCGGCCCGTAGACGGCAGTACGTCCGGGCACGCGGCCGCCAGGCGACCTGGAACGAGGCGCAACAGCCATTGTCAGGTGCTGTGGGCACCGGCTGCCTGTTCGTATACCGCAAGTGTTTCACGCGCCGTTTTGTCCCATGAAAACTGCTGGCTGCGCGCCAACCCGCGTATGCGCAGATCTTCTGCCAGTGCAGGATCGCGTAGAATAGATGTTATGGCCACACTGATGGCCTGTGTATCCGTGGGCGTCACCAACAGGGCTGCGTCCCCGAGCACCTCTGGCAGCGAGCTTGTATTGGATGCGACCACCGGTGTGCCACAGGCCATGGCTTCGAGCGGAGGCAAACCAAAGCCCTCTTCCAACGAAGGAAAAACGAACACGGCAGCGCTGTTGTAGAGGTACAGCAAATCGTCATCGGTGGCAGCTTCAACAAAAACAACCTGGCGCTGAAGGCCCAATGATTCACTTCGCTGGTCCAAATGGGCGCGTACGCCCGTATGGGTGCACACCAGCGTGAGCGGGTGTATCTTCTGCAACGGTGGCGATAACTGCGCGTAGGCCGCCATGAGGCGATCGATATTCTTGCGCGCAGCGGTCGAGGCAATGGCCAGGACTTGATTGCAGACGCCAAATCGCTGATACGCTTGAGCCAACGATGCCGGGCGATCCAGCGGACGGTAAAGCGGGGCTGGAGCATTGTGAATAGCAACAATCTGCTGTGCCGGAATTCGAAACAGCCCGGCAACGCAGCGCTTCGAGTATTCGGAGACGGTCAAGATTCGTCGTGTCCGCAGGGCTATTCGCTTTTGCACGAAGCGGTTGTAAACACGCATGGTCCACAGCCTGGCTGCGCGTGGAGACGGCAGCGGCTGCGAAAACTCGATCGTGTCGTGGATCGTCACGATCTGTGGAACGAGACAGTTGAGCGGACCGGTCGCCGCTGGCGAGTGCAGCAGATCGACATGCTGGCGACGTGCCTCAGCGGGCAAGGCCACTTGTTCGCGCCACACAAACCCCGCACGACCACGCCGTGACACAGACTGTACGTTCCAGCCGGGAGCCGATCGCAGATCGATGGATCGATCGACGAGGAGAAGCCACTCGTGCGAACTGGAAATAGAACCCAGTCGCTGCACGAGATTCGCCGCATACGTTCGATAGCCGCCAGGCTGGTTAGTCGCCAGCGCGATGCCGTCCAGGGCAATTTTCACACCCAGTGCACCTTGGTTGCCACCTCCCAGTACGCGTGGGCCACGGTGCGCTGCCGCACGTCACCCGAAAACACAAACCGGGCCTGATACCATGCCGCCTTCGCCAGGGAGGAAAGGCGGAAATTCAGGTGTGCCAATCGACCGGCCAGTGATCCATGGTGTTTGGTCAGGAATCGCACCTTACCCTCGAACGAGCGCATCCTTTGGGCCGCACTGCGCCGATCAGCACTACCCCCACCGAGGTGAACGACCTCGACGCCGGGTGTATACCAGACTTCCCAGCCATGCCGCCGCATGCGGTAACACCAATCGACTTCTTCGGAGTTCATGAAAAAGGAAGGATCCAGGAGACCCACGTCGCGGATCGCCTGGCGGCGCGCCAACAGGCATGCGCCTCCGACCCAGTCACACGTCGTGGATCGTTCACTACGGGCGGGCGGGTAACTGGGGTAGTATGGATTGTGCGTCAGGACGTGCATAAGGCCCCAGGGTTCGGCCAACGTGGACGCCAGCGTCGGGAAATCATTGGCTGCCGCTTGGAAGGTGGCGTCGGAATTGACGAGCTTGACGCCTACGATACCAGCGCGCGGGTGTGCATCGGCGAAAGTGAGGAGACGTGCAAGTGCCTGCTGCCCCACGATGGCGTCACTATTCAACAGAAGAACGTACCTGCCACGGGTCAGTACAATGCCCTGGTTGTTGGCCGGTGCAAAGCCCACGTTGCTCTGGTTTTCGATGAGCGTGATCCACGGAAAAGACTCGCGCACCATGGGGACACTGCCATCGATGGATGCGTTATCGACTACAAACGTTTCGACATTCAAACTTGCCGGCATCAGCGTGTTTGCTGCCAGCGATGTCAGGCACTGTGCCAGCAGATCACGCGTATTCCAATTGACGATAACAATCGATAAATCAATTGCCGGCGCCGTGGAGAGTTCAGGTGGTAGTTCCGGCAATATAGGTGCGAGCAGGGTTGGTGTAAAAGCGGGCATGGGTCAATGCGCCAGGTTGAAAATGAGTCCTGTATGCGAAAAATGCAGGAGGCGTTCTGCCATCAGGTCGCCGGTATTCCGAGTGACGATTATCACGAAGATATCGGTTCGCTTCACTGCTGCGCGGTTCCTTTATAGATTAATCGCCGGGCAACCGTCAAGGTCGATTGCTGGCGTCTGCCAGGGCCAGGAGATCATGCTCGCAGTTCCTGACCGTCTGGGCCAGCTTCATCAACTTACGCACACTGTGGGCAAAGGTCATCTCGGTTGTGACGAGCCGAAATGCATTCTCGGCGATCGCCTGCCGCTCGTTTGCATGATCGAGGTGCATCAAGATCGCATCCGACAAGGAGTCCAGGTCTGTTGAGACGTAGTGGACGCCGGGCTTGTACTCTGTGTAGTGAGGTGGAATATGTTCTGAAATCACCATGGAACGATTGCCGGCCACCATGTGGAAGCGCATGTGGAAGCTGTTATCGTACCACGTCGACATGATGTTGACCGTGATTTTGGATCGGTTGATGAGCCGTGTACGCGCATCTCCGTAGACGAGAGGGTTTTCCACCCCATCCGCCACAAACATGTTGACGCCTCTGGATGCCAATTCTGTGCGTACCCGATCGATGTGGCGGCTGCGTCGCCGTGTGCGACGCTTACCGATCCAGAGCACGTCGATGTCACGGTCCATATGTAGCGTGTCGAAGAAACTGGGTGCCGTGCCCCATGGAACGTAAAAAGACGGCAAGCCATGGCTGGTGTGAAACCGGGCCAGCAGCTGCGATGTTTCGGCCAGAGCGCGCATCCACCCCTTTTGGTAGGCATAATAATACTCGCCCAAGTAGCGGAATTTATACATACGCGTGTCTACCCACCGCAGTGGGGTCTTGGTCAGGAGCATCCGACCAAGTCGGCCTTCGTCGTCGCTCAAACGATCCACCCATGAGCGCGCAGCAGATAATCCATGCAGAAACGGCCAGGGAATGGCGATGTCGGCCGGGTTTTCCAGGTTCCAGTGTACTAGAGTTGGCTGCCTGGGCGCATGTACGGCTGCCGTGTCCCCAGCCACCTTGAGAAAACGTCCCCATGGGGCGAATGTCAGAACGATGTCGGCATCCCGCGGAACCGCCGTGCCCACTACGAAGGGAATTACGTGGTGCCCCTGGATCAACAGCTCATGACAGATATCCTGGGCAACACCATCTTGCTCCGCCCATTTAGCAACACCCACCACGCAGGGAGTGTCCGGCATCGACGTGTCTTGCGCCGGCGGTGTAATCAAACCCATATCACTGCGATGGCGCGCGGACCGCGTTTTCGCTGACTGCGCCCCCTGCCTGTGCCGGCATTGTATCCAACGCGACCATCCCACCCAAGAAAAGCCAGATCAGCACGCTCGCCTGGAAACCCCCAAAGCCGATGTTGTACACAAATGGCAGAATCCAGTCAGCTAACAGCATGATGACCAGGGCGCCCAGCCCGGCTGCCAACACGCCATTGACGTAACCACAGGCAAAGTCGGTTCGATAGCGCCGGTGCAGGCGACGGCCTAACCAGGCGACTTCCACGACAAACCACAAGAACAGCCCAAGCCCGATGAGCCCGGTATGCGAGAACAGATCGACGTAGTTGTTGTGTGAAGAGATGCGCGGCTCGATCCAGAAAGCGCGACCATACGGCAGTGGATCCAAGGCTGCGTAACGCCGGTAGGCCGCCGGCCCAAGGCCCGTAATCGGGTTGCGCATGGTAACATCCAAAACACGGTTGATCAGTACCAGGCGCGAGCCACCGCTGCCGCGCCATTCAGCATCCCCACCGGCGAAGTTGTACAACGAAGGTAACAAAATGCCCGCCACCGCCAGAATCACCAGGAGTGCCAACAGTAGCCAGCGCAAACGGGGAAAGCGCAGCCAGATCAGAAGGCCCAACGTCGCGCCAATACCGACCCAGTTCGAGGCTGCTTCCTGCTGGTCCACGAAGCCATACACCACGACACCGGCCAGCACGGCAACCAGGAAAATGCGCCACGACGTGCTGAGCTGGCGGTTGAAAAGCAGCTGCCCCCCGGCCAGTCCGGTCAGCAGCACCCACAACGATGCGCGGATAAAGGCGATCGTCGTTACCCGGTCTAGCAGGCCTCCCGCGCCGGGCACCATACGCATGATGGCCACGCCGCCGGCAATCATCAGGAAGGTTACAGTGAGCCAGCGCAGCCCACGCTGGTCACGGATCAAGTTGCCGCTGAGCCAGAAAGCGCCGGCCGAGAAGGCAAAAATCGACCACTGGGCCAGCTGCACGAGGAGAAAACTATCTTCGCGCGGCACCAGCGGGTCCCACGTCGTTATGCCAATCAGCAACGACAAAAGGCCAGCCAGCAAAAAGAGCGCCAGGGGCCGCGTCGTGCGCGACGGTGCCAGGCGTACGTCCCTGCGGCGTACCATCATCAACACCCACACCGCCAGGGTCGCCGGTACCGCCAGGGTCACCAGGTTCAGGTCCACCTCAGTACCGGTGCCAATGGAAACTGGTACGACCAGGGCCAGCAGCACCATGCCCATCAGCCCCAGTGTCGGATGCTGCAGCACAATCACCGCGGCGATACCTGCCACCAACAATGCCAGCCACAGTACATTGGTGCGCAGGCCAAAAAAGGCTGCGCCGGCCAAAACGGCCAGCACAACCAGCCCTGTCACCCAGTTAATCGGTAGGGATCGTGTCCGCAGTCCCTGGATCATGCCGATCTCTCGTGTGCGTTTTCTACCGCAGATTCTACCAGAGTCACAAAATGCACGCCAAATCCCGACGCGTGACCTCTACCCCTGCTTTTGACAAATACCATCCTGCAACCTTCCTATCGAAGCCAGGAAGTGCGCAATTTGCCTGGCGTGCGCCTCAATGGTCGTGTTCAAGGTGACAGCCCGCCTGGCATTGGATGCGAGCGTATCACGCAAATCCTGCCTGGCCAACATCTCGACTATCGAATGCGCCAGCGCGTCTGCTGCATGTTCAGTGACAACCCCAGTCTGACCGCTGACTAACACATCTGGCAAACCTGCGGATCGCGTGGCAGCCACAGGCCTATTCATGGCCATCGCTTCGAGGATTGTCGTGATCCCGGCAGCCTGTGGCGTCTCGTGCAAAGGTACGACCACCAGCGCCGCACCGGCGTACAGATTGCGCAGATCGACGTAGCTCAGGCGCTCAGTGATGACCCTGACGTTGGGTGGAATAGACGCTAACTGGCTGCGGCCGTCAACCATCCAGGCACTTGAGGCCTTGAGCACCACGTCGACGTCCAGGCTACGTACTGCGTCGAACAACAGATCATAGTCTCGCATCTCGATGCCGACGCTCAGCATGTAAGAAGGGGATTGCGGCACGGTTGCCTTGGACAGGTCATAGAAACGTGTGTCTACCCCTTGGGAAACGACGGCGATAGGTGCACCGGTGGCCCCCAGTACGGCACGAAGAAGCTGCGCTTGCTGCTGTGTGCCACAGATCCAGCCGTCCACGGCAAGCCAGTGGTGGGTTGTACCCAAAAATCGCTGCCACGTGGTGGAAAAGACACGATGCACGTAGATGACATGGCGTACATTGCGTCTGTGAATGAACGCCCCCACCACAGCCACAGGAAGTCCCCAGGTTTCTCCAGTGGAGTAGACGATGCTATCGTCGGGAACCTGTTGCATCAACGACCAGGCTGCGCGGAAATTACCTGCCAGGGAACGCAGCCGACGCACTATCGTGTGACCTTTGAATGCTGTTGGCGGCGGCGCACATTCAATGACGGTTGCGTCAAGTATTTCGGCTATAAGATGGTAGTCTATCCGTGGGGCAAGCCCTTCCCCAATGGCCATGGCACGGGCTTTGTCCTCAGGACCCACCAGGATGAAACAGGACTTGCTGGTGGTCATTACCAACTCGACGCCAGCAGAGACTCAAGTGGCAAGGACATCACGTGCTGCAGCTTATGATAGGCATCGCGGATCTCGCCTGCAGACAAGTTGGTATAGGCACCGGCAAGCGGAGAACGATCCGGTTTGACTCGCCAAATCTGTGCTTTCAACCAGTACACGCGTCTGGCAATGTCAGCTTGACCACGCCCATGGTGCTTGCACACAAACCGCACACGAGATTGATAGAAATGCAACATCGCGACGGCATAGCGCTGGCGAGAAGCGGCACGTGCCAGGTGATACGTGTGAGCCTGGCAAACCAGCACGATATCCCAACCCGCCGTCCTGGCCCGGTAACACCAATCCGTCTCTTCTGTATACATCCAGAAATTTTGGTCGAGCGGACCGATCGCATCGATGACACCGCGTTTGATCATCAGGCAGGCGCCAGAGACCCAATCGACGGATTGAACGCTCAGATTGCCTTCCACTGTGTCGACCTGGATTGTCTCGCGCACTGGGCTTAACCGGCGGTTGAGCAGAGGCAGCTCACTCCACAGACTGGGATAAACGCCAACGGACATCTGCAGCGAGCCGTCAGCGTTGAGAAGCTGTGCCCCAGCGATACCAGCCGTCGGCCGCGCCGACAACACCTGCCACAGTCGCTCGATGGCACTCCCGGTGACCACCGTATCGGGATTGAGGAGGAGCAATGTCGGGCCAGTGGCATGGCGCAACGCCAGATTGTTACCGGCTGCAAAACCGAGATTGGCCGGGCTTGCGATCACCTGTACCCACGGAAAGTGCTCCCGCACCATGGTAACACTGCCATCGGTAGAGGCGTTGTCAACAACGATGACTTCGGCGGTCAGTGGCGTGGTGGCATGTTGACGTGGTGATGCGCCCGAAATGCCGGCCACCGACTGCAAGCACCCCGCCAGTAGATCGCGGGTGTTCCAGTTGACGATGAGGATAGACAAATCACAGGCGTTGGATGGCATAGGAGCTCACTTGGGTGAACGGATCAGCGCAGACTGCTCACCGGCGCCTTACCACCGGCCGCCGGCGGTGGTGTTTGTGCCATGTGTGCTGCATCTTCCACCAAATCTAAGAAGTGCCCACCAATGGTGTTCCAGTCGTAATGCTGCTCGACCAACGTGCGGGCGTTGGCGGTCAGCCGACGGCGGAGGTCGTTGTTTTGCAGTGAATCGAGCGTTTTGGCGCCAAATATCGCTGGATCATCGGCCAGCAGCAGGTGCTCGCCGTCGACCACGTCCAGACCCTCCGCCCCCTTGGTCGTCGCCACTACCGGTGTGCCCAAGGCCATGGCTTCCAGGATCTTGAGCCGTGTGCCACCGCCCTGACGCAGCGGCACGACACACACCGCCGACTGCGCCACCGGCACCCGCACGTCGTCCACGTATCCGATAAGGTGGACCGACGAGTCGAGCTGCAGCCTGGAGAGGTCTACTCCCGTCGTCGATCCGGTAATGGTCAGCGATACGTGGGGTTGAGCCTGTTTGATCCGCGGATAGATATCAGCCAGGAACCACTGCATGGCATCGTAGTTAGCGCTGTAGGTCAGGCTACCGTTGAAAACCAGGGTATGTGGTTGTACGGCGTGCAAACCAGGTTGATGATGGGCACAATCGACACCGTTTGGCAGCACAGCCGCCTGACATGGCGTGCCCTCGGTCATCGCGCGCAGCGTAGCCAACTCCAGGCGTGACGCAACCGTAGCTGCATGAAACCGACCGAGCGTCCGGCGCTCGTAGCGGTGAGCCTTTTGAACGCTGACCCAGGTGCTGGCCCGGGCAACCAGCCGCCTCTGTGCGCGCTGGCGCTCGATCAACTGATATGTCAGGGCCGTGTCAACGTCGACGATGCGCGCTGCGGCCGGGATACGCAAAGCATACTGGGCTACTGGCACCTGTACGGCCACGACGGCATCGAATGGCTCGGAACCCACCAGTCGATCGACTGCCGCATGCATCGCGGGGCTGGCACGATATACCAGGGGGCCAGGTGCCAGGTAGCGGACCCACAATGGCGCACCGACGTGACGAAATGGATCATCCAAGACGGCCATGACGTGCGGCATACCACCGGTCACCGTGACTGCAGAGTGGTGGTTTGCCGCCGGTGGGCAGAAGGCCATGGCGGTCACCTCGTGCCGCGCGGCCAGGCAGCGCAGCAAGTGATACGCTCGAATCTTCGAGCCGTTGTCCGGCGGATAAGGAAACCAGGTGGATAAAAAGGCAATACGCATCGACTAGCTCGCAGCACGGTCTGAATCGAAGTGTTGCGGCGACTGGTCACGCCAGGCCACCTGCAGAAAGGCTTCGACGTTGTCAACCATTCGTTCCAGGTCGAACTCGCCACAGACGATGCGTTGACCGGCGGTTGCAAGGTGCTGGCGCAGATCGTCGTCCGCGGCGAGACGTTCGATCTGGGCAGCCAGTTGTTGGCTGTCGCCGGCTGCGAAGAGCAGTCCGGTTTCACCGTGGCGGACTAGCTCAGCGGTGCCACCTGTGTCTGTTGCAATGACAGCCAGACCGCTGGCCATGGCCTCCAACACTGCGCGTGAAAATGCTTCAGGGTGAGGTGGAGGCAGCAGAAACACGTGGTGCCGGGCCAGGATCGCCGCGATTTCTTCACGCGGTTGCCAGCCAATGAACGTCACGTACGCATCGAGCCCAAGTTGACGGACGAGATCGTGCAGGTGTGCTTCGTAATCAGGCCGGCCCGCGCCGACGATCGTGAGCTGGACGTCGTGCAGACACTGCTCACGCACCAGGTGCCCCATCGCCTCGATGGCGGTGTGTACCCCTTTTTCGGGGCTGAGGCGGCTGGCCAATAGCAGGCGCAGGGGTTCCTGCTGCCGCGGCTGTACGGGGTGTTGAAACAGCTCGGTTTCGACACCGTTGTAAATGACCCGCGTGTGGTCGGGAAGGGTGCCGTTGGTGATGCCTGCGGTGCGCGAATAGTAACTGACCACGGCCACGTGCGACATGGCCGGACGCAGCGGCAGCCCCTCCCGTCGCATAATGGCATAAGCCACGGTTTGTATCGCCGATTTCAGGCTCCCCAGGCGGGTGCGCAGCTTGGGCTGAATTGACCAGTAATGCCAGAACTCATCGGGCTCGGCCGGTGAATAGCCGGCCAGCCAATAGGCCACGGCGACCCCTGGCAGCGCCTCGGCATCCAAAGCCAGGTGCCTGGTCAAGCCGTGCAAATTCCAAATGAAGACAATATCGGGCTGCGTTTGTGCGATGACCTTCCGCAGCCAGCGCCGGTTATGCGCATCCACCCCTGCGCGCGTCACAAAGAACTGCCACGCCGGCCCCAGCCGGTGCCGGTAGTCAGGCTGCGTGATCAGGACCCGGTGCACACGGTTGCTGTCCTTCAGAGCAGCAGGATGGTCCGCACCGAACCGGGACGTAAGCACGTTGATCTCGTGTCCTCGCCGTGCCAGCCGCAAGGCAACATCCCGGCACAGCTGCTCGTAGCCACCCTCTTCGTAGGGGAAAAAATAGTTATTGACGAAAAGAATGCGCATCGATCACTGCGCCTCATGGTCGTTCGTCGGCCATGGCAGCCCGTCGGGCAGCAGTTCGGCGCAAAAAGCCTCCAGCTCATCCGCCATCCGCTGAAAGTCGAGTTGTGTTTCGGCCGTGTGCCGGCCGGCAGTGGCCAGCTTCGCGGCCAGGTCAGGTTCAGACAGCAGTCGCTGCACCTGGCACGCGAGACCCTGTGCGTCGCCGGCCTCGAAGGTCAGGCAGTTATGCCCATGCTGCAAGATTTCTTTCGAACCACCCGTCGTCGTACTGACCAGCACCAGACCAGATGCCATGCCTTCCATCATCATGCGTGCCAGCGGTTCTTCCCAGGCCGATGAGAACAGCAGCACGTCGTGTGCCTGCAGCACGGTGGGCATCTGGTCCTTTCCAACCCTACCCCGGAAGTGTACGTGTTCTGCCAGGCCATTCTGCTGCACAAAATCGTGCATGGCCTGAACCAAGTCGGGGTGACCTGAGCCAACGATCGACACCTGCACGGCACGCGGCGAGACGTGCGGCGCCAGCAGCGCCATGGCCTGCAGCACTGTGTCCACGCCTTTTTCGCGAGATACAGACCCGGCAAAAAGAAGCCGCAGCGGTAAATCGGCACCTGGACCCGACCTGCGCTCTAACGCGCGCGGCACTGGTCTGAACTGACGCAGGTCGGTACCTCCATAAATCACGCGCCCCGCCGGCAGCGGCCGGCCCGCCTGGGCGAAATTTTCCAGGACAAAGCGACTGACGCAGGCAGTATGGGTCAACGCCAGCTGTATCCGGCGCGTGGCTGCCAGCCGCCGCAGGGCCAGCCAACCCAGGGGTACCCGGTAGCGCTGCCAGTACGCGGTGTGGGGATCATGCTCCAACTGCGACACCGGCCAGAAGCCACAGAAATAGTACGCAACACGGTGCGACAGGCGCTGCTCGATCAGCATGGCAAGCTGTTGATTGAGCTGCCACATACCCCAAATCATTGCAACGTCTGGGCGAGTCTGCGCGATCAATCGTTCCAGGTAATTCCGATTGAATTGATCGCGCGCCGCCAGCCTGAAAAAGAAGTCGGCCGGGCGGTAATAATTCAAATCACTCTCCAGGTGCAGGGCGCGATGCACGTGGGGTTCGGGCTGTGTCACCTGGTCACGTCGATAGCGGCTGGTCAATACCGTGACGGTATGTCCACGGGCCATAAACGCATCCGCAATCTCCTGACACCACTGCTCCCAGCCTCCGAAGTCGATTGGGGGATAGAAGTTGCTCAAGAACAGACAGTGCATGGAATTACACACCGCGCTCTGACTGCATCGCCAGGCGGTCGTTTGCACTGTGTGTGCGGAAGCGCTGGAGGAGGCGTGGATGAATCAGGGTCACCTTCAACAGGCGTCGCAGATGGTTGCCGTTGGCCAGCAGCGCGGGATCGCTGCGGCAGGCGCGCAGCATGTAGTTCCTGGCCAGTCCCCAATCGCCCGCGCGGTCGGCGAGCATGGCCAGGGCCAGGTAACCGTGGGCATAGGCCGTGGCGCGCAGAGCCAGCACGTCACCTGAAGCCCCAGCAAACCGGCCGTCGAGCCGCGCCATCATCTCTGTGCCATTGGCCTGCAGCATGGGTGCCGGCACGTGACCGCGCTGGCCGCGCGGCTGGTCACCACAGGCCAGCTCGTAGAACGTATCAACCCGTGCCAGAAGAGCCGGCCACGCAGTAACGGCCTCCCACAGATAGTCCCAGCCGGTATCTGGCTCACCCTGTTGCACATGGCCAAATGCAGCCAGGCGGTAAGCAAACCCGTACGCCTTGCGCTTGTGGGCTGGCCAGCGCGCGGGATCGCCTTCGGCGGGGCCCACCTGTTTGGACAGCACGCGCAGTCGGTTGGTGTGCATACGGCCGGCGTTCGTCGACATACTGCCAGGATTGACTCTGTAGCCAGCGAGAACGGCTGGCAGGCACTGCATGGCCCCGTGCGCGGTAACCCTCAACCAGAGGTCCCAATCTTCCAGGCTGGTCAACCCGGTATCGAATGCCCCACGGTCGGGCACCACCGCCCGGCGCACCAGTACGGCGTGCACCGGGAAAAACCCACCCTCCAGGAGACGATCGTGCAAAGCACCAGCCGGTACGACCTCCCCGCCCGGCACGGGCAACCGCTGCTCCTCCTGGATAAAAAAGTAGTTGCGCACGATGACACCAACCAGTTCGGGCGCTGTGTCCAGGGCGCTGTGGCAGGTCTGCAGGAATGCCGGTTCCCAGCGATCGTCGGCATCGAGAAAAGCCAGATACGAGCCCCGCGCCTGTTCGATACCGGTGTTGCGTGCGGCTGACAAACCCTGGTTTTCCTGGTAGACGTAGCGAATTCGGTCATCGGCATATCCAGCCGCCACCGCGGCCGTCGTGTCCGTCGACCCATCGTCCACGACAATCGTCTCCCAATCGGCGTATGTCTGCGCCAGGACCGAATCGAGCGCCTCGCCCAGGTAGCGGCCATGGTTGTAGCACGGGATGATGACACTAATTTCAGCCACCATCGATCTCCATGACGGGGGAAGGGCGGTCGGGTTTCAATCGCTGCACGCGCTCGTAACCCAGCAGCGTAAGCGCCAGTTGGGCCATGCCGGCGCGTGTCACCGCCATGCGCGGCCAAGCAACGATACTTCGCCGCAGAAAATGTCGTGCCCGGCGCGTGTTGTGCGCAACGCCATAAGCCACGCGGGCCAGACCCAGGTAGGCCGTGCTGACGGCCTGTGCGCGCCGGGTACGTATGGCGGCCGGTAGATCGGGTTCTGCAAATAGGGCGCCCAGGGCGCCGATCACCGTCCGCTCGGCCGTGGTCAAATCAAGATTGCGTGAGGTGCCGGCATCGATGCGTCCCTGGTGTGCACAGGCCAGGCGGTAGTACACCGCTGGATCGACCAGGATCTGCGTTTCGGCGAGCACAGCGCGCACGAACTCGCTTTGGGCATCCGCTGGCCGGTCAAGCTCCCACGCCAGCTCGGCGAAGTAGAGGTGTTGGTTGGCATAAGCCTTCGCGCGTAGTTCGAATGCCACGACGGCCGCAGCCGGGCCAACGAAAAAATGGTCCAACATGGCGAAATGGGCATGCCGTCGCCGGTCCCAGTCCAGGTTGAAATTCTGATTGTGAACGCGGTAGCTCAGGAGCGGTTGTGCAACACAGTCGAACTGGCAGCCGGATGCTGCCCAACGCAACCACAGTTCCCAATCGTCCAACCCTGGTGTGAATGAGCCCCAGCGCACAAAACAGGTGCGCCGCACCAGCGCTGAGGAGGGCAAAATTGGATACCCCATCAGCAGCGCTGGCAGTAAGCTGCCAGCGCGCGGCTCCGGACCGACTGCCACGGGGAGCAGGCGCTCGTGTTCATCGACAGACTGAAACTGGGTGAAGACCACGTCAGTAGAGGGCTGTGATTCTAATACGGCAACACAGGATTCAAGCATGTGCGGGTGCCAGATGTCATCCGAATCGAGGCAGGCGACGTAGGGACTGCGGCCCACGGCAATACCGGCGTTGCGTGCTGCAGCATTGCCCTGGTTTGGCTGACGGATGAGGGTCACGGTGCCTGGTGTGTACTTTTGCAGAAATGCGGTCACATCTTCGGTCGAGCCGTCGTCAACAATGAAGAGCCGCCAGTTTGTAAAACTTTGCCGCAGCACGCTGTCGATCGTGGCACCAAGGAAAACCAATCGGTTGAAGACCGGTATGATGATGTCGACGGTGGGTCCGGTGACATTTGGGATCATCTTAGCGGCTAGTGCGTCGCAGCTTGAGCACCAGAACTCCGACAATCAGGAGAATGACCGGGCCAATCGCCAGCAGCATGATCGTCACCGAGCTCATCGAGTTTGCGGCCGTCGCCGTGGTTGTCGCGGCCGCTGGCGTCGCGGGCG
>CAZXQZ010000014.1:29251-38022 GCA_964642445.1 uncultured Anaerolineae bacterium | reverse complement strand
ACGTTGTTAGCCGAGTACCGCGGCCTACGGCAGCGGTTCGCCGCGTAAGCCCGTTAGGTCCGCGTTGCCGGCTGCCTATCGGGCATCTCAGTTGTCCCCGGCACTGACACCCCACTCCTGACGCCACGGCGGACGTGTGATCGTGATTCGTTTGCCCACTTCTGGCGGCGTGGTAACCTGGGTGTCGATACCTGCGTCATCGAGGAGTTCCTGCATCGCCGCGGGATCGGATAGCGCCGTCAGGATGCCAACATACTTCGCCCAGGTAGCCCGCAGGATCGTCTCATCCCATTGTCCCCAGTAATTGCCTTCGTCGATCACCTCCCAATCGGCCATGAACGGTTCGACGATCCGCAGAAGCTCGCATATCTGGATGTGCAGCTCCGGGGAGCTGAACTGTGTTTTCGTCCACAGCGTCTCCATGATCAAGCCGTAATGACCGGGCTTGTCGTCCTCGGGCGATAAGGGGCCGTAGTCAATCAGCCGGCCTGTGCGCCCAAACGTCAGATGCAGCGGTTCGCATCCCGGTGGGCCTACGATGATGCCGCGCAAATGGTCGTCCACCCCTTCGAGATCGATCTCGAAGGTGCTGGTGGGGATGCAGTCATCGGTTTCGAGGTTGATCGTTCGGTAGCGCTCGGCCGTGCCCAGGATACGTTCGTCGATGAGCTGGTAGGGCCACTGCAGCCGGCCACAAGCCATCTCGATCTGGGATACCAGCTGTGGCAGTTGAAACACGTCACGCAAGGTGCCGCAGTAGAAAATGGTGATACCCATGATGCCCTCCCAATGCACGCTTCATCGAATCGACGCCTTGTCGGTCACAACCTCAGTTTGCGAGCGCAGCGGTCGCCAGCAGGATCGCCTCGGTCAGCGACAGTGCAGCGCCAGACTGGGTGGCGGCCGCCTGCGCCGGCTCGCTCAACACGCGGCGCGCAGGTGCCAGCGCATCATCCAGCGCCGCTGCCTCGGTGCTGGTCAGCGGCGCGCGAATCTCGGCCCGCAGGGCCGAGGCGGCACCCACCAGCTGCAGCGCCTCCTGCGCCTGCCCCAACTGGGCCAACAGCCAGCCGATATCTTCGAACAGGTAGGATAAGGCCCACTTTTCGTACAGGTCGCCGTAGATGGCCAGGCTTTCCTGGTATGCCGCCCGCGCCACGGCCACGTCACCCTGGCTGCGCGCGACGTTACCCAGGTTGTTGAGCGCATTGCCGATGGCCCATTTATCGCCGATCTCGCGCTGCATTGCAACGGCCTCTTCCAGGCGCTGCCGGGCTTCGGCCAGCTCAGCCTGGTCCAAGGCCACGTTGCCCAGGTTGTTGAGTGACATGGCAATGGCCCAGCGATCGTTCAACGCGCGGCGTAGGGCCAGGCTCTCCTCCTGGTAACTGCGCGCACCGGCCAGGTCACCCTGGCGTCGTGCCACCACACCCAGGTTGTTGAGTACGTTGGCGATGCTGCGCGGGTCGTCCAGCGCCTGGCGGATGACCAGGCTCTGCTGGTACAGGTCACGAGCCTGGTCGTACGCCCCCTGCTGCGAGGCCAGGGTGCCCGCACAGATCAGGGTCTTGGCCACACCGTCCTGGTTGCCGGCGGAGGTGAAGCCGGTGCGCGCCCGCTGCAGCCACGACGTGGCCAGGTCGTACTGTCCCCGTTTGCGGTACAGCTCCGCCAGGGCCGTCTCACACCAGGCCAGCTGGTCGATGTCGTGCAGGTCTATGACCTGCGCCAGGGCCTGCTGGTAACGCGCCTCGGCCTGCTCCCAATCCCCCATGATTTCGTGCACCTGCCCCAGCTGGCGCAGGATCACGACGTGTTCGATACCTGAGAGCAGCGGCAGCGCACGCAGGTAGTAGTCGACAGCCGTTGCGTTGGCGTAATCGGCCTGGGCCGCCTGGCCGGCCTTGACCAGGTACTCCCGCTTTTTGTCCTCGTTGTCACTGCGATCAAAGTGAAAAGCCAGCAGATGCACGGCCTGGCCCGGATTGCCCGCCGCCTGCCGCTCCAGGTACAGCCCGATCTGGTCGTGCAGACGGGCGCGCGTGCGGTAGAGCAGGCTCTCGTAGGCAACCTCCTGGGTGACGACGTGTTTGAAGATGTAGACCAGCTCCGGGTCCGGTGTGTCCAGCGGCGTCAGTTCCAGGTCACTCAGCACCGCCAGGTTACGATTGACCGCGACTGCGTCGCCCAGGTGGGGATACACACCCAACAGCACCGCAGCATGAAACAACCGTCCAATCACACTGGCCACCTTGATGACCGCTTTCTGGTTTTCGTTGAGCCGGTCGATGCGGCTGAGGATCAGGCTGTGCAGGCTCGTCGGCAGGTCAAAACTGGTCAGCTGGCTGCTGTCGGCAGGGCGAATGCCCTGGTCGTGCAGGTAATTGACCAGCTCGTCGATGAAAAATGGGTTGCCGCCGGCCCGCGCCGTGATGCCCGCCACCAGCTCGGGCGGCACCGGTGTTGCCGGCCCAAACAACCGGCCCAGTTTGAGCGCAATCAGACGTTCCGCTTCGGCCGGCGTGAACTCGGTCAGGGTGATTTCGGTAAAGTGCGGCAGCTGCGCGACCCGCAGCTGAGCCGATGCGTCCAGGGGACGGTAGAGCAGCAGAATCAGCACGGGCAGGTTGGCAACGGCCCGGCCCAACACCGTCAGCAAGTCAGACGACATCGGGTCGAGCCAGTGGCAGTCGTCCAGCACCAGCATCAGCGGTTCTGCCTGGGCGCGGGCGCGCAGTACGTCAAGCAATAATCCTTCGCGCGCCGTCTTGCGCAGTTTGGCATCCAGTGACGTGGTCAGGTCGTTTTCGGGGATGGGGAGATTGAGCACGCGCCCCAGCAGCGGCAGGCGCGGCAGCAGCGCCGGGTTCAATTCCTGCAGCCAGGCTTCGACCTGTGCGATCTGTTGAACGGCCGATTCTGCGGCGTCCAGCCCAAACAGGCCGCGCCAGATGTTCTGCCAGGCCAGGTAACTCGTACGCGTGCCGTATGACTGCGCTTCGCCGGCAACCACGGTCAGCGGCTGGCGCAGGGCCAACTGGATCACCTCGGCCGCCAGGCGTGATTTGCCCATCCCTGCTTCAGCCGTAATCGCCACGATCTGCCCCTGTCCTTGTTGGACCCGTTCCATCTGCTGCCTGACCCGGGCCAGCTCCTGGGTACGACCGACCATGGGCAGCGTGTAGTGCGGCTCGAGCAGGCGGGCACCGGTTTCGGTGCGCAAACCTACCAGGCGGTGGATGGCTATCGGCTCACTTTTGCCCTTCACACGGATGGCCGGCAGTTTTTCCCATTGCAAGGTACGACTGGCGCGCGGTTGGGCTTCATCACTCACCAGGATGGTGCCCGGCGGCGCTGCCTGCATCAACCGGGCGGCCAGGTTGGTCGCATCACCCAGCACCCCATACGTACGCCGGTCAACACCGCCGTAGGCGCCCACCCGCATACGACCCAGGGTGATGCCGATCTGCACCGGCTCCAGGAAAGCGAGCCGGCCGGGGATCTCTTGCAGCGCCAGGGCCGCCGTGGCTGCGCGATCGACGTCGTCTTCATGCGCAATCGGGGCACCAAACACGGCATAGAGGTAGCTGCCCTTGTCACCGACCGTCAGTTGGATCAGGCTGCCATCCACCTGGGCCAGGACGTGGAGCACCTGCTGGATGAACCGGTTCAGTTTTGCGGGCGCATCTGCATCCCCATCGTAGTCGATACCGGTGAAGCGCAGGAAGAGGGCCACCGCCGGGCGCAGCTCGGCCAGGAACTCGCCCTGGTTGGCCTGCAGCCGCTGGTAGACCGCCGGCAGCAGCCAGGGACGGATCTGCGCATCGGACAGCGCCTCCGCGGCGAGAGGGGGCCACGGCGTCTCCGGCACTGTGACACGCAGGTCAGCTACGATCGCAAACCGGTCACCGGTTGCAACATCGACGCGCCACATGGCGATGGCTACCTGATCGCCCAAGGCCAGGGCACTGGCTTCGTCGAGGATGACCTCACCCCGTTCGGCGGCGTGTTCGGCAGCTGCCAGGCGATCCAGGGTTTGTCCCGCCATCACGTCGACGAGGGTCACCGAGGGATCACCCACCACGAAGCGGCGCACGGGGCCGACCGCAATGGCTGCTTTCATGGCCAGCGCAACCGAACCGCCGCCTGTAATTTCGAGATGGCTGAATCGCCCCATCACGTGCTGCATTGCCAGCGCCGTGGCCACGGCGCGTCGCCCGTCGTCGGCATCGAACCAACAGGTGATGGCATCACCGCTGAAACCGAGGACACTGCCGCCATAGCGGTGCAGCTCGGCGATGAGCGCATCGTAGACCTGGTTGAGATAGACCGTGAGCTCCTCGGCGCCGCGGCGCGGACCCAGGACCCGTGCCAGCATCTCGGTCAGGGGTGTGAAGCCCGATATGTCGGCAAACAGCCCTGCACCTTCGGTACGTTCCGGTAGGTCATGCCCCACGGCCATGGCGTGGCGGCGGTCGGTTGGGATGTAAGAGAGCGGTGTTTCCATGAGCCGTTCCATTAGCGGTGCACCCTGATGTTCCCGCCACCGATCGGCTGGTGGAAGCCGTTGTCATAGACGACGACTTCACTGCCGTTGTGGTCATACCAGATTTTGATGCGGAAGGTGTCAGGGTTAGCATCTTTCGCCCAGATCATGAATCGATAAGGCGTGCCATTGGGTGCCAGTTGGCCGTTGATCGTGCCATGGCCCTTGAACTGGGCGTTGGTGCCACCCTGGTTGACCACCAGCCACTCGTAGGTGCTGGCGTGGTAATTGAAGTTGCCAGCCTGAAACTGGAACTGTGTACTGCCGACCGGGACGGTCGATCCGCGTTGGTACCTGGCGACGAAGCCAAAGTTGGCCCGGCCCTGTGCACCGGCACACAAGGCATTGAGCTGGCACCAGCCCGGCTGTGAGTCGATCCAGCCACCACCGGTGACGAAGCCGGCGGCGGAATCGTAGATGACCACGTATTCGGTTGCCGTGTGTGTCGCTGCTGCGGCGCCTTCGCTCAGCGTCAGCGTGATCAGGTAGACACCGGGCTGGCTGTAGCTGTGGCTGCCGGTGGCCGTCGTACCGTTGGCATCGATGCTGCCCGATGATGTCGTACCATCGCCCCAGCTCCACACAGCGCGCGTGCTGCCGGGGTGCGGCACGACGACGCTGGCACTGACCGGAACGGTGTGGCCGCTGAGGGCGATGGGTGCCTGGGGTACGGTGATCGACAGAATCTGCAGGTTGGCCGGCGGCGCTGCCATCGTCACGACAACCGTGACCACGGCGATGCTGCACTTGCCACCCGTGTCACACACCTGGTACCGGAACGTGTCCACACCCGTGTAGCCGGTCACTGGCTGGTAGGTGATGATACCCGTGCCCGCAGCGATGGCGGCTGTGCCGTAGGCCGGCGGTGTCAGAATGCTCAGCGAAGATGGGTCGAGATTGCCGTCGACGTCGCGGTCGTTCGTCAGTACGCCGATGCTCACCGCCTGGTCCTGGCCTGTGTCGATACTGTCATCCACCGTGGTCGGCGCGGCATTGCCGGGCGTAATCGTCAAGGCGCCGGTGACCAGCGCTGCGTTGTAGAATCGATCCTCCAGCACGTAGGCCTGCCCGCCGATGGTAAACTGGCCACTGAAGTAGGCCATGATCTGGTACGTGCCGGGCGCCAGGGCCAGGTTCTGGATGATGGCTTCGCCGGCATAGTTCGTCACCAGGGTCTGGCTGGCCAGGCCAGCCGCACCACCGTCGAAGACGATCGTCAGCGCGCGTTCCGGCACGATGCGACCGGTCGCGTCGAGCAGCATAATGGTGAGGTCGATGTCACTGCCGGAGGGAACGCTGGTGCTGGGCAGACTGATCTGCAGCGTCGTATCTTGTTTTACCAGGGTAAGAGGTGCGCTGACCGTCGCGGCAGCGTAGCCGGCGGTACCGTCATAGCTGGCCTGCAGCGCGTAGGCACCGGGCACCGCCAGCAGTACGATGTCAACCGACGCCAGACCGCTGGCGTTGGTCGTGGCCTGGTAACGCTGGTTGCCCAGGCTGAAGGAGATAGGCTGGCCGGCCAGGGGTGCACCGCTGCTGGTCAACGTGGCCTGCAGCGTGATCGAGCTGGCATACGCGGCCGAGTCGAGAGACGCTGCCAGGGTCAGCGCTGTCGGTGCGGGTGCTGCCGCCGGCGGTATCGGGGCGCCGGGGTCGACGTTGGGCGTGTAATAGGCGCCGAAGTTCGTTCCAAGGGTGACCAGGCCGATCCAGTTGGCCGCCTGCACCGTGTAGCGAACATTTTCCGGGGCCATACCCGGCGGCAGGGTGAGCGTGCCCTCCCAGACGCCCGGCTCGCCGGCAGTGCGGGCCAGGTCCAGCGGCTGCCATTCACCATACAGCGGGCCGGTCACGCCGGTATAAGTGACCCACACGGCCTGTACACCTGCGATGGGATCGGTGACCTCGGCGCGGAATGCGATCGTTGCGCCGTTCGAGGTTGCCTGCACGTGGGCCAACGACGGCGGCGCTGCAAGGGCTGTGTCGATGATGGTATCGATGTAGAACAGGCGGAAGTCCATGCCCTGGTACTGGCGCAGCGTGCCGGTCAGGGCATTGGGACCGTCGGACAGGAACTGCGCGGGTGTCAGCATCAGGCGGGTGGTACCGTTGACCGGATCAGCCAGCGCGTCGAAGTAGTTGACCGTCCACGGTTTGCTGGGATGGTGCACGCGGCTGTTGAACACCTGGTGAATGCCGTTCATCTCGGTCGCGGGCGCACTGACCAGCGGCATGATGCCTGGCGTGTCACTGTAACGGCCGCCGCGGAAACCGACGCCGCGCAGGACGCCGTGCTGCAGGCCGTCGGGATGGCTGACGTCGTAGATCTCCAGGGGCAGGATCAGGTCGGCCGGACGGGTCGTGACCCCGTTCTTACCTTCCAGGTAGGTGGCGGTGTATTCGGTTGTCAGGTCATCGGCACTGGTCAGTGTCTTCTGCACCACCGCCAGATTGGGATCGAGCGTGATATCTGCGATTTCCAACCCTGGGTCAAAGTTGCCCAGGCCGGTGGGGACCGGCGTGGGTGGGTCGACCGGTGACAGGTATGCGGTGGGCGGGCTGGTGGCGCCGGCAAAGTCGACGCTGAACATGGGCAGGCCGAAGAGGGTCGAAACCAGGATCGTCTTCTCGAAAACACCATCGACCGCCACGCCGGTGTCGGCCAGATAGGCCTGTTTGGCCGCGACCAGCGCTTTGCCGACCGGGATCGCACCGGGCTGGCCGAGTTCCTGGGTAAAGGTGAGGTACAGCCGCTCGGAATACTCCATCAAGTCGCTGTCGCCGTACTGGTAGCCGGTGCCGGCGATCAACACAGCGCCCTTACGGGCAAAGGCCTGCGCCCAGTCCACCGGCGGTGCTGCACCGGCCTCGACATCGAAGAGGTTGTAACCGGAGTGGCAGCCGCTGCTGTAGATCAGCGCATTCTTGAAGTCGGCTGTGGATCGCAGGAGATCATCGACCGTCAGGCGCGAGCGGTAGTCGGCCGCCAGGGCGCTGAAGTGGCTGAAGTGGCCAGCCAGGTAGACCAGGTCGTGGCGGCTGCCCAACAGACCAGCCATCAGCTCAGCAGCACTCCACGAATCGGGGTGGGACGGCGCGACGGTAGCAGGAGAAATCAGTGTGTCCACCGTGCCGCCCACACCCAGGCCGCTGACCAGCTCATCCTTGACGGCCAGCGAGCCATCTTCCAGGAAACCGTAGCTGGAGAGGAAGGCGTTCTGTGGCTGGACAATACCGTCGGCATCGCCGAGGTACGCGTCGAGCACGGTGATCGCCTCGCTGGCCGTTTCGACCAGGCGTCCCACGGCCAGGTCAGGAATGGGCAGTACGCTGCCCTGCAGTGACACCTCGGTGCGTGCGCCGTAGGCATCCTGGCCAAGCACGTAATCGAGGCGCAGGCTGGCCTTGGCGGCGGAGTCGTCGAGTACAGGGATGTCGTACTCCGATTCTTTGGCCAACGGCGACGGGTCGGGATAGCGGAAGAAGGGGATCACGTCATCGCTGCCGGCGATGACCACGTACTCCAGCGGGTTCAGGTCCCGGTAGCGAGTGACGATATCCTTGATCGTTGCGGCCAGCACGTTGTGCGCAAAGGGGCAGCTGGTGTTGGCGTCGGCCTGGCTGCGGGCAAAACTCACTTTGCCATCGGCGCTGACGTCGACGATGACACCCTGCACCTCCGGACGGGCGGCCAGGGCAGCCAGGCGATCAGCCAGCAGTGCTTTTTCGGCCGCGGTGCCCGGCATGCGGCCCGGGTCGGTGAGGATCACGGTTTTGAAATCGCCGGCGGCTGCCGGCAGTGTGCTGCCGCTGAGGATTGGGTTGACGTTGCCGCACGCGCCGGTGAGCAGGGTCACGTTCAGGTCGAAGGGGTTGGTAACGTCAAAAGCGCCATTGCGACCGCGCACGCGCACGTAAAAATCACCGCCGTTGTTCCAGGTGCTGGCAGCGATGCTTTCGCTGGCGGTACCATCCAGCGCCGAGACCCCCATCAGGCTGCGCAGTTGGGCGGTGGTGTAGGCGTCGGGGTTGGTGTAGGCGTCGGGGTTGGTGTACGCATCCGGGTTGGTGTAGGCGTCGGGGTTGGTGTAGGCGTCGGGGTTGGTGTACGCATCCGGGTTGGTGTAGGCGTCGGGGTTGGTGTACGCGTCGGGGTTGGTGTACGCATCCGGGTTGGTGTAGGCGTCGGGGTTGGTGTACGCGTCAGGATTCGTGTACGCGTCTG
>CAZXQZ010000014.1:19649-29151 GCA_964642445.1 uncultured Anaerolineae bacterium | reverse complement strand
GGGTTGGTGTAGGCGTCGGGGTTGGTGTACGCGTCAGGATTCGTGTACGCGTCTGGGTTGGTGTACGCATCCGGGTTGACGATGCTGGCATTGGTGTAGGCGTCGGGATTGGTGTAGGCGTCCGGGTTGGTGTAGGCGTCCGGGTTGGTGTAGGCATCCGGGTTGGTGTACGCATCGGGTGCGTGTTCGGCAGTGATGCGCACCAGGTCGGCGGGCGAAACGAGGGTGTTGTAAACCTGGCTGAGGTCCTTGTACAGCGTGACGTCGTAGTTCGCCGGCAGACCACTGAGCGTCACCAGAACCTTGCTCTGTGGCTCAACAGTGAATTTGTACCAGCGGGCCTGGCCCTGGCGGTCGATGAAGTGCGAGACCGAGCCACTCAGCGAGCCGCCGAAGCCACTGAGGGTGATTTCGTACGCATGGGTCCAGGTGGTGTTGTTGGGACCGACGATGGCGCAGTTGGAGAACTCAGACGTATTACCGAATGGATCGGTCAGCGTCACGGCCAGGCTGGTGCCGGCCGGCAGTGCGCCGGGGAACGCGGCAACCAGCGCACCGTTTCCCAACGCACTGGTCGTCACCTGCACGGTGCCCAGGTAGACCTGGCCTTCGCCGAAGCCGGCGGGGTCACAGTTATCGTTGCTGAAGACGTCGACGTCGTAGACAGTTTCGGCATGGCTGTTGAACCGGCCGAAGACGGTCGTGTAGGCACCATCGGTCGTTGCGCCATACAGGACAGGTGCATTCTGGCGGTCGTTGGGGCCGTCGTCGGCGTCGCCGGTGTCGTTGGCGTCGTGCCCATCGTTGCCCAGGTCGATCCCCAGGCTGTCGTTGGTATGGATGTGATTGCCGCGCACCGTGATGTGGTGCGCATGGATGGGTAAGGTCGCCTCAATGCTGAGGCCGACCTGGTTGCCACTGAGCAGGTTACGTGTGTCGGGGGTGGTACCCCCCACCCAGTTGTCGTACGCTCCGGCGTCGACCAAGATACCACTGCCGGAGTTGGGCGCGACGGTCGTGCCTGTCGGGTTGGTGCCTACGAAGTTACCTTCGATGTGATTATCGAACGCGCCTGATCCGGACAGTACGATGCCATTCGTGTATCTGTTGACCACAAGGCCACGGACAAGTGTATTGTCGGTCGTAATCGTCAGCCCGTCACCGCCGGCGTTGGTGCCGTCGAGCTGGATGAGCAGGTTGGCATTATTGCCGACAGGCAGGCGGTTGGGTATCGCCTCGGGCTGGCTGTAGCCGTCCAGCACAACGGCTTCGGTGATCGGAGGAAGGGCCGCGGTCGGCTGAATCGTGTGCACGCCGCCGTCGGCGATGTCGAAGTGTATGTGGTCGCGTGTCGCGCCATTGGGGAGGGTATTGGCGGCGTTCAAGGCTTCACGCAGCGAGCAGTGCAGCGTGGTGCAGGCGCCGTCGTCGTTGTCGGCGGTCGTGGTGACTTCGAACAGCGGTGCGAGCTGCAGGCCGGGCTCGCATTGGTCGATCAGACCGTTGCCGTTGTTGTCGGGTCCTTCCATCGGCGTGAAGGTGACGTTGTCGATGGTGAAATCGGGCCCGGTTGTCTCGATTTGTACGGAGCGGATGCACGACCCGGTCACCCCCAGCGTACCCGGATTGGCGTCACCGGTCGCCGATGCGACGACGGTAGCGCCCTGGGATTCGATTGTCGCGGCAGTGCCCGTTTCGTCACGCGCCGTGAGTTGCCTGGTCCCGCCGCCGGTGGCGACGAACTCGACGCTCATAGCCGACATGGGTGCACTGAAGTTGATCAACGCATCGGCACCATCCGCATGGGTGCCAACTATGACGTTGTCCGCGCCGATGAGAGGGTAACCAGAGAGGGCAAAGGTTGGGATGTAGAAGCTGAAGTTGACACCAATGTCACTGCCGTTGGCGTTGAGTGTCGCAATGGCTGCGGCCTCGGACTCGGCTGGCAGCCCATCGAAATCGATCATCGTGCCCGGCATCACCTCGTAGGCACCATAGTCACACCCGGCGCCCTGGGGACGTGTGACACCGCGTTGATCGGTTGCGGCACAGGTCGCGAAGTAGGGAAGTGCATCGACAGCCGGGCTGCCAGGCAGCGGTGCGATCGTCGCCGTGCGCCCGCTGTTGTCGGCCAGGGTGTCGAGCAGTGGGTCGCCTTCGTCGAACGGGCAGTTGTCCTCCGCCGGCCAGGTCAGGTTGTCACTGCCGCCAATCGTACCGCCGCAGTTCCCGGTATCGCTGCCCGACAGAATCGAGGTGTAGATGTTGAGCACCCCACCCTGGCCAGTCTGTGCACCGACCGAGTCGCCGGCGCTGCTGGCGGTGTTGCCGGAAAAGGTACTGCTGCGGATCGTGCCGATCCCCAGGCGGATATCGACACCGCCGTGGTTGACAGCGCTGTTGCCGGCGAAGGTGCTGTTGTCGATGGTCAGCGTCATGCCGTTGTTGTGGATCCCGCCACCGGTGTCGGCACTGTTGGCCACGAAGGTGCTGCGGTCGACGGTCGTGGAGCTGCCATTGGCGTACAGCGCACCGCCGCCCAAGCCGCCAGAGTTGGACACAAACGTGGTGTCGCGGATGTCGAGCGCCGCGAATAAGCCGCTACTGGCCACTGCACCGCCACCAAAGTAGGCTTGATTGCTGTCGAACTGGCTGCGTAAGATCGTCGCCGAACCCCCTGGTGTGTCGAAATACATGGCACCGCCGACGCCGGTGGTGTTCGGTGCCAGCGCCTGGTTGGACTCGAACACTGCGTCCGCAATCGTTGTGTGACCATTCTCGATCCAGATGGCTCCGCCTGGATTGGCTTGACCATTGCGCACCGTCAGGTAGGTAAAAGTGACCGCCGTCCCAACCCCATGTACGTGAAAGGCACGGTCCAGGTGTGCGGCATCGACGAGGGTCGTGGTGGCACCGGCACCCACGACCGACAGGTCGCCGGTGATGTCCAGATCGCCGGTGGCGGCGGCATCTTCGCCCGTTCCGGCGATCGACAGCGTGAGCGTGCCGGCTGGCAGGCGGATCACGTCCGGTCCTGGTAGGGCGTTGGCCTCCTGTATAGCAGCGCGCAGGGTGCACGTGCTGGTCGCAGTGGCGCATACACCGTCGCCGGGATTGGCATCGACGGCGTCGTCCAGCACGTTGACCGAAAAGCCGGCGGCATGGGTTGGATTGATCCCCGCTACCCACAGCACGGCGGCGAGCAGGACAATCACAACAAGGCGAGGGCGGAAGGTGAACTTCATCAATTTTCTCCTGGACAGAGCCACCGGGTAGGCGGACCTGATCAATTGTAGGCAGGTATGCAAGACACAGTGTACCACGCGCCGCGACCGGGGCGGTATGCTCGCTCACAAATGTTATTAGACTTACAATTCGTGGTTTTGACATCCGACACTGATTCTGGTACAATTTTTAGTACTTGATTGAGTACCGAAAGGAGTCAAACTATGAACACTATCCCTGCTCAAGAGATCAAACGGCGCGGTATCGGTGCCGTCGATGAGCTGCTGGCCAAGGGGCCGGTGCACGTTATCCGCGAGAATCGGCCGCAGTACGTGGTGATGACCGAAGAGCGTTACCAGGAGTTCCTGGATGCCCAGGAAGAGGCCTTCGAGGCGCGAATCCAGGCGTCGTTGGAAGACCTCAAAGCCGGCAGGGTGTTCCGTGGCACGGCAGAGGAGCTAATCAGAGAACTGCAGTTGGAAGACCAATGATATGTATCGACTGATCTGGACGGCGAATTTTACGCGCGCCGCGAAAAAACTGACCAGGTATCAGCCGGAGTGGCGTGCAAAACTAGCCGCGATCCTGCGTGATCTGGAAACAGATCCGTTCCAACCTCATCTGAAGCTTCATAGTCTTCACGGAGCGCTGAACGGCATGCAAGCCGTCAGCCTGACGTACGATTATCGTATTATCCTGACCGTCGTGGTAACCGAGAAAGAGGTCATGCTGCTCGACATTGGCAGCCACGACGAGGTGTACCGGTAGGTTGCTCTCACCACCCGCGCCGGTACCGGAAGGGCACAGACAACTATATCGAACAAACGACAAAGGTCCCGCCAATCTGAACCGAGAATGAGCAGAACTGGAGGTCGACAAGACCTCCGCGAGTGGGGCATGTGCGGCGAATTCAACCTGCCGATCGATGGGCCAATAGATACAAAAAGCGAACGATTGTCAATCATAATGGTATTGACAATGACTCGTTTTTCGTCTATACTGGCGTCACATAACCCAATCGAAATGGAGGCCGGGATGGCGATTGCAGCTGATAATCACATGAATATGCAAAAGGTCATGTTTACGATTCCGTCTGAGTTGCTGACGCGGCTCGACGAGGAAGCGAGTTCCGCCGGCGCCTCGCGCAGCCAGGTGATCCGCGCTGCGGTCCAGGCCTTCCTGGAAGCGCAGCAAACTGAGCGCCGGCGCCAGCAGCTGGCCGAGGGCTACCAGGTCCATGCCGGTCGCGATTTGCGCGTGGCCGAAGCGTTTCGTTACGTCGATTACGAGACGGGCTTGCAGCCGGAGACACCACCCGAGGCTATGGAGACCGAGTCATGGTAATGCAGTGCCGCCGCGGCGAAGTCTATTTTGCCGACCTCAACCCGGTGCGTGGCCGTGAGCAGGGTGGCCGCCGGCCCGTGCTGGTCGTGCAGAATGACATAGGGAATCGGTACAGCCCGGTGACGATTGTGGCTGCGATCACATCCGCCATTTCAGACAAAGCCTATCCCACCGAGGTGCGCCTGCCAACCGGGGCGAGTGGTTTGCCCAAAGAATCGACCGTGCTGCTCAATCAGATCAAAACCATCGACAAGGCCCGCCTGGAAACCCGCGTAGGCCAGCTTGAACCCCAAACGATGCTTGAGGTCGACGAAGCACTCAAAATCAGCCTCGGGCTGACCGCCCTGTAGATACAGCGTCTCAGTCAAATCCTTTCGCGTGCATTTGCGCCAATTCGTGGTAACCACCCTGGCGCCCATTCGCTGTCACGTCACAATCTCCGCCTCCGCCGGCATACCCGGCTTCAAACGGTGATCGGCATTGTCGAGTGCAATTTTTACTGCATACACCAGGTCGGCGCGGTCCTCGCGCGTCTGCACGTTCTTGGGCGTGAACTCGGCCTCCGGTGCCAGGTAGGACACCACGCCCGGAAACTCCTCCCCTGGATACGCATCGACCCGCACCACCGCCGGCTGCCCGACACGCACCCGTCCCGCATCGGCCACCGGCAGGTACACGGTCAGCGTGACGTGGTCGAGTTCACCCAACCGCAGCAGCGTCGCACCCGGCGCCGCCAGCTCTCCAGGATTGGCCACCTGTTCGAGCACGACGCCGGCACGCGGCGCCGTCACAACCAGGCGGTCCAGCTGGGCATCGATACGGGCCAGCGCCGCGGCGGCCTGGGCAACTTTGGCGCGCGCAACGGCGATCTCTGCGGGCCGTGCGCTGGTCTGGGCTGCGGCGAGTTTCGTCTCGGCCAGCGCCACCGCTGCTTCGGCCTGGGTGTACGCGCCGCGGGCGGCGTTGGCCTGACTGATCAGCGCCAGCGGATTGGTACGAATCCCCCGCAGTACCTGCAGCTGCCGGCGTACCCCGGCCAGCTCGGCTTCCACTGCGGCCTGTGCCGCCTGCGCCGCCTCCACCTGCTTGAGCGTCGCCTGGTAGGCGGTCTTGTCTTCGTCACTGCCCTGGGCGCGCGCCGCTTCGTCACGCATGATCTCGGCGGCATGCACCGCCGCCTGCGCACCCTCGATCTGCATGCCCAGGATGGCCAAACGACTCTGCTGGCCATCGATCTGCGTTTCGAGTTCGAGCGGGCGCGTGATGACGGTCTGTGCCGCCTGCCACACGTCATACGCGCCGTCAAGCGCCGCTCCGGCACGTGCCAGCTCGGCCGCCGCCACGGCCACGACCTCGGCACGCGGCGGCGCCTCCACCCGTGCCAGGTCGGCCTGCGCCGTGGTCAACGCGGCAAGCGCCTGCTCACGCTGCGCCAGCAGCAGTGAACGATCCAGCTCCACCAGCGGCGCGCCGACGGCCACCGTGTCACCCTCGCCAGCGGACAGCGTCACGATGCGCCCACCCCATTCGGCCGCGATGTCGAGGGCCGTCGCCTCGATCGTGCCCGAACCGGTGATGCGGTCCTGGCTGGCCGATGGGTTCGACGCAACACCCGGCGTATCTGCCAGGTCAATAGGGCCAAACGTGGCCTCGGCTGGCATGCCGGGTTTGAGTTGACCTGCCTCATTCGGCACCCGCACCTTGACGGCGTACACCGTGCCGGCCCGCTCGTCACGCGTCTGCACGGTCTTGGGCGTGAACTCGGCTTCGTCGGCAATCCACACCACCTCGCCGCGAAATGGGGTCTGCGAGAAGGCGTCGGCCACGACCGACACCCCGTCGCCCAGCGCGACCTGGCCGACCTGGGTTTCGGGCACGTACACGGTCAGGTCGACCGTCTCCAGGTTGCCGAGTGTCAGGAGTGCCTCAGCGGGCGATGCCGTCTCACCGGGGTGTGCCATCCGTTCGAGGACCACCCCGCTGTTAGGTGCTGTGACCTGGTACTTGCCGCGCTGGGCTTGCAGTGTCGCCACGGCGGCGCGTGCCTGTTCGACATGGGCCGCGGCGACGGCAATCTGCTCAGCGCTGGCGCCGGCCTGCACCTGCGCCAGGCTCGCTTCGGCCACGGGCACGGCGGCAGCGGCCTGGCGCAAGGCGGCGTCGGCCTGCATGGCGGCGACGGCCAGGGCCTGGGGGCTGCGCCGCATGGCCTGCAGATCGGCCATGCGGGCACGCGCCGCATCACGCGCCGCGATCGCCCCGTTGAGCGCTGTCCACGCCTGCCACAATTCACTGCTGGCCAGGTTCCAGCCGGCCCAGGCCTGGCGTTTGTTGCCTTCCTGGGCAAAGGGCGATTCGTCGACCAGGGTGGCCTGGCGCTGACGCAGGCCGGCCAGCAGCTCGGCGGCGTCCCTGGCCGCCGTGGCCTGGCGAATGCGCGCCTCGGCCACGGCGAGGTCGGTTTGTGCCTGGGCGATCTGCAGGTCGAGGTCCTGCGGGGTGTCGCGGCGGGCTGCGGCATCCTGGCTGGCCTGCCGGGCGGCGTCGCGCGCAGCGGCGGCTACAGTCACCGCAATCTGCGCCACGGCGATATCCTCACGGCGCGCGCCGGCCCGCACCAGGTCCAGCTGCGCTTCAGCCAGGTCGACGGCGGCCTGGGCTTCGGCGATTTGCCGGTCGAGCAGGGTCGTGTCGAGGGTCACCAACGTCTGGCCAGCGGTTACGCGATCCCCCTCATCCACAGCCAGCGCCACGATACGCCCGTTGACTTCGGCCGCCACGCTGACCTCACGCGCCTCGACGAACCCCGACGCACGCAGCACCCCGCTGGCCGGCGTCACCAGGCCGGCGTTGACCAGGGCGTTCTGCCAGACCTCGGGTTCGGCGCGCAGGTACAGGACGCCACCGCCGATGAGAACGATCAGTAGAATCAGGAGCAGCACTCGTGCAATAGTAGACGGCATGGTCCCTCCCACACTTCCGTGATTTGACCACAAATCTCTGGTGGGCTATAATATCTCTACTGATAATCTGCCTATGCAGAAATACTGAGAGAAAAACCACGATGCAAACGACTGTACAAGTACGACAACGTGGCACGTTGACCCTACCGGCGGACGTGCGCGAGAAATACGGGATTAAACCTGGTGACACGTTTCAATTGGTGGACCTCGATGGCATTCTGGTGTTCACCCCCATGGTCTCGATGGTACCAGAACTTGCACGCGAGATCGAGCGGGCTCGTCTCGAGGCTGGGCTGAGTATCGAAGAACTGCTAACCAGCCTTCGTGAACAGCGCGTGCGTTACTATCATGAAACGTATGGCACCGACCAACCCTCCTAGGCCGCGCGTTTTCGTAGACGCCGACGTCTTGTTTGCTGGCTCGGCAGCACCCTCACAATCAGGAGCGAGCCTGGTGGTGTTACGGTTGGCCGAGATCACGCTCATCGACGCCGTGACCTCCTTGCAGGCGGTCACCGAGGCAGAGCGTAACCTGCAGCTGAAACTCCCACACGCATTGCCGGCCTTCCGCCTGTTGGTAAGTCGCTGTTTGCGTGTCATACCTGATCCAGCACTTCACGAGATCGAAGCGCACACCGGACGAGCCGATCCCAAAGATCTCCCTATCCTGGTTGCGGCACTGCAAGCCGGTTGTCCGTGGCTTGTGACATTCAACCTGAGCGACTTTCGCCCTGGGCATTCCGCTGTGACTGTACTCAAGCCCGGTGATTTCGTTCTGCGCATTCGCGAACTGCTCACACATCTGACTTTCGACGATTAGGGTTACGGTTACCTATACGCCAGGTGACCCAACCGTCTCTGTGATGGGTTGGGATGCAGCCCGCGCACGCGCAATGAACACGTCCTCCAACGACGGCGTTATGCGTGCTACTACGACCTCCTGCACGCCGGCGGCCGCCAGGGCTTCGGTGATGACCGCGACCTGCGCATCCGCATCATTCGTCACCACGTGCAGCAGGCTGCCGTAGAGCGATACTTCGTCGAACAGCCCCGTGTCACGCAGGGTCGCCAGCGCCACGTCGGGCCGGTCGCTGGCCACTTCCAGCACCTGGCCGCGCATCTCGCTCACCTTGATCGCCTGCGGTGTGCCGAGCGCAGTCAACTGGCCCTGCTGGATGAAGGCGAGCTGCTGGCAGTTTTCGGCCTCGTCCATGTAATGCGTCGTCACCAGGATCGTCGTGCCGGCCGCCGCCAGGTCGTACAGCAGGTCCCAAAAGCTGCGCCGCGAGAGTGGATCGACACCGGCCGTCGGCTCGTCCAGGAAAAGCATCTCGGGCTCGTGGATGAGGGCGGCGCCCAGGGCCAGGCGCTGCTTCCAGCCGCCCGACAGGTGGCGGGTAATCTCCCGCTCACGCCCGTGCAGCCCGGCCATACGCAGGATGTCTGCCTTACGCTGCGCCCGCTGTGCACCGCGCACACCGTATACGCCGGCGTAGAAGTCCAAGTTTTCGACCACGGTCAGGTCGTTGTACAGGCTGAACTTCTGGCTCATGTAGCCGATGTGCTGGCGCAGGGTATGCGCCTGGCGCACGACGTCGTAACCCAGCACGCTGGCGCGGCCCGCGGTGGGCGCCAGCACACCCAGCAGCATACGAATCGTCGTCGTCTTGCCGGCACCGTTGGGCCCCAGAAATCCAAAAATCTGCCCGCGCGCCACCCGAAACGACACTCCGGCCACGGCGGTGAAGTCGCCAAACCGTTTGGTAAGCTCCTCTGCGACGATGGCGTCGCCGGCTGACGATGTCATAGTTCCCTTCAGTGTATATCGCAGGCCTGGGGCATGGCGCAAGACCCTTCGGGTTTCTCTCCTCGCCGGGTGGTGCCTGGTTCACGATGATGACCCCTCTCAGCGACGAAACACCGCTTTCGCAAAAAACCCGAAGGGTCTGCCCCGATGCTGCGGCACATCCA
>CAZXQZ010000014.1:13453-19549 GCA_964642445.1 uncultured Anaerolineae bacterium | reverse complement strand
AACACCGCTTTCGCAAAAAACCCGAAGGGTCTGCCCCGATGCTGCGGCACATCCATCTGTTCATCCCGCGCGCCGGATGAGATAGTGAAACGCTTCCTCCATGTGCGCCTGGGTCTGGCGCAGGCCGGCGGGTTCGATGCCCTGGGCACGCAGGGCCTGCACCACGTCAGGCATTCGCTGCTGGGCGTCATCCACGACGATGTGCAGCAGATTGCCGTGGGTTTGCACATCGTACACCCCGGGCAGTGACACCACACTGCGTACCGCGTGCCGCAGCAGACCCACACCCTCTTCGCTGCCCACCGGCCGTAGTTCGATGACCTCACCCGCCACCAGACGCCGGATGGCGGCCGGCGTGTCGCACACGATCAGGTGACCGCCGTACATCAGGCCGACGCGCGAGCAGCGCTCGGCTTCGTCCATGTACGGTGTGCTCACGAGGATCGTCACCCCTTCGATGTGCAGGCCGGACAGGATGTCCCAGAACTCGCGCCGCGCCACCGGATCGACACCGGTGGTGGGTTCGTCCAGAAAGAGAATTTCCGGCCGGTGAATGAGCGAACAGGCCAGCGCCAGCTTTTTTTTCATCCCACCGGAAAGCTGCGCCGCCCGCCGCTGGCAAAATTCGGTCAGGCGGGCAAACTGGAGCAGGCTGGTGATGCGCGCCCGGCGCACCTCGCCGCGCACGGCGAAGGTGTCGGCAAAAAAGTCGAGGTTCTCCTGCACGCTGAGGTCGCCGTACAGGCGAAAGTCCTGCGCCATATAACCGGCGCGCTGCTTGATTTCCCCGGCCTGGCGAACGACGTCGAAGCCGGCGACGCGCGCCTGGCCGCTGGTCGGTGCCATGACAGTCGCCAGCAGACGCAGCGTCGTCGTCTTGCCGGCACCGTCCGGCCCCACCAGGCCGAAGATTTCGCCACCGGCCACGGACAGGTCCAGGTTTTCCACGGCGACGGTGTCCCCAAAGCGCCGGCCCAGTTGGTGTGCTTCGATCATGGCTGTCATGACGTCACCGCACCGGGTTACTCCAGCCGCCGCCGAAAACGTAAGGTAGCCGCCGTCAGAATCAGCACACTGAACAGGCCCAAGATCAACACCTCCCGCAGGATCATTTCCAACCCCACGCCCTTGAGCACGATACTGCGCACGATCACCACCAGGTAACGCAGCGGCACGAACTGGCTGATGGCCTGCAAAGCCGCCGGCATCGATTCCAGGGGGAAGATGTAGCCCGCCAGGAAGATCGATGGCAGAAAGAAAAAATAGACCATCAGCATCGCTTCCTGCTGCGAGTGGGCAATCGTCGACACCAGCAGCCCCAGGGAAAGCGACGTGATCATGGCAAAAGCGTTGAGCGCCAGCAGCAGCGTCACGCTGCCATGAATCGGTATCTCGAACCAGACCACCGCCAGGGCCAGCACGGCGCAGGTGATGATGAAAACGATGAAGGCATACGGCGTCACCTTGCCAATGATCAGCTCAGCCGGCCGGATGGGGGTCACGATCAGCTGTTCCATCGTTCCCTGCTCGCGCTCGCGTACGATGGCCAGCGCGGTGGTCATCATCGAGAGCATCTGCAGGATGATTGCCACCAGACCGGGGATCATGTAGTTGGCGCTGCGCATCTCCGGGTTGTACCAGACGCGCGGGCGCACGTCGAGACCGGGCAGGTCTTCGGGATCGACCCCGCGCAGCTCGCGCAGGATTTCGATGGCAAAGGCCTGACCTACACTCTGCACCGAAGCAAAGGCGGTGTTGGCCACCGTGGGGTCCGAGCCGTCGATGATTGCTTCCACCTGGGGGCGCCCGCCGCGTGCCAGCTCGCGACTGAAGTTCGCCGGGATCACCAACCCCGCACGCGCATCCCCATGGTCGATCAGCCAGCCCAGCCCGGCACGATCGGCCGGAAAATAGATGACATCGAAGTAGTTGGACGCCTGGTAGGCGTCGACCAGCTCGCGGCTGCGGGCCGAACGATCGAGGTCGAGCACGGCGGTGGGGAGATGTTCGACGTTGGTGTTGGCGGCATAACCGAGGAGAATCAGCTGTGTGACCGGGATGAAGAACAGGGTCGTCAACGTACGCCGGTCACGAAACATGTGCCGGAACTCTTTGCGAATGAGTGCCCAGGTGCGCAGGAGCATAGAACACGCCTTGTGATCCGGTGGTGTGCCGGATGATCCACAGTTTCATTCTATCTCCAATCCAGGAGAAGTGTCAAGGCACCGAAGACGCTGCGATCCACTTCTTCACCAGGTGTGCTCGTTCAGTCGCGTCTACCGCGGTTTTCGCCAACGGCCTGAACTGCACTATAATGACAGCACAACGACGTCAGCCGCCAATGGAGGCCTGAACGATGCAGACACGAGCCGCCCTTCTATCGGCAGTCGAAACCCCCTTCCAGATCACGCCATTGGACCTGGCACCGCCGCGCACCGGGGAAGTCCTGGTGCGTATGGCGGCGGCGGGTGTGTGTCACTCGGACTGGCACCTGGTCACCGGTGCCACGCAGCATCCCCTGCCGGTCGTGGCCGGTCACGAAGGCGCCGGGATTGTCAGCGCCGTGGGGCCGGGCGTGGACCAGGTGCAGGTCGGGGACCACGTTGCCCTCAGTTGGGCGCCGAGCTGCGGTCACTGTTTCTACTGCCTGCACGACCGTCCCAGCCTGTGTGCAACCTACACCGAGCCGTTGTGGGCGGGCACGCTGCTGGACGGTACGCCGCGCCTCTCCTCAGGCGGACAGCCGGTCTATCACTACTGCGGCCTGGCCTGTTTTGCCGACTACACCGTGGTGCCGCAGGAATGCTGCGTACCGATGGACCCGCGCGTACCCTTTGCGGTTGCGGCCTTGATTGGCTGTGCGGTAACGACCGGCGTGGGTGCGGTGCTACACACGGCGCCGGTGCGGCCCGGTAGCTCGGTCGCGGTTTTTGGTGCGGGCGGCGTGGGTCTCAGCGTCATCCTGGGCGCGCGTCTGGCCGGGGCGGCGCGTATCATCGCCATCGACCGCACGACGGCCAAAGGAGACCTGGCCAGGACCTTGGGCGCCACCGACGCCGTGCTGTCGGGGGCTGCGGCACCCGCAGCCATCCGCGACCTGACCGCCGGCCGCGGTGCCGATTTCGTCTTCGAAGCGACCGGCATTCCCGCCGTGCAGGAGCTGGCCCTGGATGCCGCGCGTCCGGGGGGCACCGTTGTGCTGGTGGGACTGTCGCCCATGGGGAGTCACACGAATCTGCCCGGTGCCCTGATCACCCGACAGGAAAAAACCGTCGTAGGCTCCTACTATGGCAGCGCCCATCCGGCGCGTGACTTTCCCCTCCTGGCCGATCTGTATTTGAGTCGCCGGCTCGACCTGGCGCGCCTCGTGTCGCGGACCTATCCATTGGAACAGATCAACCAGGCGTACGCCGACATGCTGCGCGGCGATGGTGCGCGCGGCGTCATCGTTTTCACGTGACAAGGATACCCTATGCTCTCGATTACACTTGCCGAACAACTCAAAGAGGCTGGACTGGCCTGGACACCCGCCCTGCACGACTTTTTCATCCTGCCTGAACGCGACCTGGACGAGCAGCTCTTCGTCATCAGCGACATGATGGTCGACGTCGAGAAGCTGCGCAACCAACACCTGATCACCTTCAATGGGGCACCCGAATGGGCCATGGATTACGTCCTGGTGACTGACGCGCTCTGGATGCCGACCGAAGCCCAGCTGCGAGACACACTCGAACAGCTGCTCCTCAACGAGCCACAGCCAACCGTGCGGTTATCCACCACGGCGGATGGTTACCGCTGTGAAGCGCACTGGCAGGGTGAGAGCCGCATCTTCGAAGCGTTTGGTGCCAGCGAGGCCTACGGACTCGCCCTACTCTTCGTGCTGCTCGAGCTGCAGCCGTAGACCGTCGATGACCGACATTCTGCGCACGACGTCGTCACTCTTCCTGCGCCCGGTCACCTTGATCAGGTCATACGACCCTCGCGACCTGCGCTTCGACCTGCTGGCCGGGTTGACGGTGGCCGTCGTACTGCTGCCGCAGGCCATCGTCTTCTCCTACCTGGCGGGTGTGCCCCCGCAGATGGGCCTGTATGCAGCGGTTGTGGCTGCGGTCGCGGGGGCGCTGTGGGGGTCGTCGAAACACCTGCAGACGGGTCCCACAAACACGGCGTCGATCCTGGTGGCGTCGATTCTGGGGGCGATTAGCCTGCCCACCGGGGTGAATGTCATGCAGGCCGCCGGCATGCTGGCGGTCATGTCGGGCGCGCTGCGTGTCATCATGGGCATGGCCCGCCTGGGCATGTTGGTCAGTTTCGTCTCGGATTCGGTGGTGGTGGGATTTGCTGCTGGCGCTGGCATTCTGATCATCGTGGGTGAGCTGCGCAACCTGCTGCGCCTCGAATACACCGCCCGCGCCCTGCCCGACGTCTTCCAGGCTCTCATCACCAACTGGCCACTGACCCACCTGCCCACTTTCGTCCTGGCTATCGTGACCCTGATCGCCCTGGTCGTTCTGCCCCGGCTCAACCGTAAGCTACCAGTACCCCTGATCGTCCTGGCTGTTGCGGGGCTGTTGGTGGCAGTTCTGCGCCTGGACCAGCTTGGCATCCAGGTTATCGGTGAGTTCCCCATTGGTTTTCCGCCACTGGCCAGCCTGCCGCTGCTCAACCTCAGCCTGATCGGCGACCTCTCTACAGGTGCCCTGGCGCTGGCGGCGATTGGACTCATCGAGGCCACGTCCATTGGACGCGCCATTTCCGCCCAAACCAACCAATCGCTCAACAGCAACCAGGAATTCGTCGGGCAGGGTATGGCCAACCTGGCGAGTGGTTTGTTTTCGGGTTACCCGGTGTCTGGCTCTTTCAACCGGTCGGCGCTCAACTACAGTGCCGGGGCACGCAGCGGTATCGCCAGTGCGGTGGCCGGTGTGGTCGTGCTGGTGGGTCTGCTGGTGTTTGGCTCGTTGATTGCCTGGGTTCCACGTGCAGCCCTTTCGGTCCTGCTGGTGCTTAGTGCGTACAACATGGTCAACTGGAAGGAGATGGGACGCATTCTGCGTGGCACCCGCGGTGATGCCCTGATCATGGTGGTGACTCTGCTGGCAACCCTGCTCCTGCCCTTGCAGTTTGCCGTTCTCAGCGGTGTCCTGATGTCTCTCGTCTATTACATCGTGCAGACGAGTACACCACGCGTGCGCACGGTAGTGCCCGACGACAGCTTCCGCCACCTGGTCTATCGCCCCGACAAGCCGGTGTGCCCGCAGTTGGGCATCATCGACATCCAGGGCGATCTGTACTTTGGTGCGGTGAGCCACGTCGAGGAATCGATTCGGGCTGTGCAGCACCAGAACCCGACGCAGCGTTTCCTGCTGCTGCGTATGCAGCACGTGGGGCAGTGCGACATCAGCGGGATTCACATGTTGGAGACGATCGCCCGGCTGTATCGCGAGCGCGGCGGCGACCTGTACCTGACACGAGTCCTGGAGCCGGTGATGGATTTGATGCACTCCACCGGGTTCGACCAGTTCCTGGGCACCGACCACTTCCTCGAGGGCGACTCGGCCATCGAGTATCTGTTCTACAAGGTGCTCGATCCTGCCATTTGTATCTACGAGAGCGATGTGCGGGTTTTTCGTGAGTGCCAGAACCTGCCGCGGCCCGATTATCCGGGTCAGATCACGTTGTACACCGAGATTCCCGGCGGCCCGATCAGCGAAATGTCGCCAGCTCGCGTCTGGCAGCTGCTGCATACCGCCCATCCGCCGCTCATCCTCGACGTCCGCGAACCACGCGAGTTTCACCAGGGCCACATCGCCGAAGCACAGTCGATGCCCCTGTTTCGTTTGCTTACCGAGCGACCCATCCTGCCCCGCGACCGCCTGATCGTACTGGTCTGCCGCACCGGACGGCGCAGCAGCCGCGCCGCCTATACCCTGCTCAACCAGGGTTATACGAACGCAGTCGTTATGCAGGGCGGCATGGCGGCATGGGAAGCGGCCGGGCTGTTGGAGGCGGTGGATCAAACGCTGGCGTAAACCCTTCGGGTCTTGCAGACCCGAAGGGTTAGGAATCCGCTGCAACTAAACCCTTCGGGTCTTG
>CAZXQZ010000014.1:7682-13353 GCA_964642445.1 uncultured Anaerolineae bacterium | reverse complement strand
AAACCCTTCGGGTCTTGCAGACCCGAAGGGTTTCTGCTGCGTGTCATCCACGACGATACGCCCCAAACAACTCGATGTGCTGTGCGGCGATGGCCGGCCAGTCGTAGGCATCGTGCAGGGCGCGCGCACCGGCCTGCAGGCGCAGGCGCAGGGTTGGGTCGTTCTGAATGTGCGTTACGGCGTCGACTACGGCTGTGACGTCGCCCGCTGGTACATACACCACGTTGTCACCCTCCGCAAACTGCGGCAGCGCTTGCTGCGGGTGTGTGGTAATCGTCGGCAGACCGTGTGCCAGTGCCGCCATCAAGCTCCCGCGGCTGCGCCCGGCCCCATCCAGGTAGGGCAGCACCGCCACATCGGCTGCCAGCAGGTTTTCCGAGACCGCCTCGGCTGCCACGAACCCTGTCCAATGCACGCGTGCCTCGAGTCCCAGCCCTGTGATGAGCTGCTGGATGTGTGCCAGGTAGGCGGCAATCGTGGGATCGCTGCTGCCAACCTGCCCACCGATCATCAGGAGGTGGGCGGGTCGTCCCTGCTGCACCAGGTCGGCCAGGGCACGCACGAGCACATCACCCCCTTTGCTGGCGTGCAAAAAGCCAAAATAACAGAGAAGCCAGTCCCCCTCCGCCACGCCCCACGCGGCCCGTACGGCACGGCGGTCATAACCGGGCAGCGGCTGCGGTGTGATGTTGCTGCCGATGGGTATGAAGCAGGTTCCCGGGCGTGGTGCACTGCCTGCGGGCAACCCCACCAACGGCAGCCCCCAGGCCTGCAGACGGTCCAGGTCCTCGCGGTTGGTGGCAATGGCCACGTCACTGCGTCGCGCCAGCCGGCGCACCACCGCCATCCGCAGCGGGCCGGCCTTGGGAAACAGGTAGGGAAACAACAGGTCGTGAAATGTCGTGGCCAGCAGCGGCCGGCGCCCACCCCAGCGCAGGCGTAGATAGTCGGGCAGGAGATTGATCGCCGGATGCAGGTCGTAGGCCGCCGATTGGTATTGAATCAGCACGACATCCGGTTGTATCTGCTCACTCATCCGCTCGACAGCCCGCCACGCGCCATATCGCCAGCTCGCTACCGCATGCAGGGCGATCGGGGCAGTCTCTTCCCCGGGCGGCCGACTTGCGCGCCCGGTCGCCACGTGGACCTCCACCCGACGGTCGACGAACGCACGAGCCAGGCGGTGGGTGTAGTCACCGACGCCCCCCTGCATCGGCGGGAATTCCCCGGTTACCAGCAAGATTCGCATACCGCCCTCAGCGCCCTTCGGGTCTGAGCCCGCTGCGCAGCACGGTCCAGCAGGCACGAACCCGGCTGGCGCGCAGGGGGCGTTTGTGACCCAGCAGCCACTTGAGGCCCTCTTCCACAAGCTGCCAGGCGTACGTCGCCAACAAAAACAGCCGTAGACCCTCGGCCACCAACCGTCCGTGGTACTTGTTGAAATAGCGCACTTTGCTCGTCTGAAAGCGCACGTGCCGCGCCGCCACGACCTGCTCGCTCGACTTGCCTTCGTAGTGGATGATTTCCGCCTGGGGCACGTAGACCAGGCGCCAGCCCGCACCACGGATGCGCCGGCAGAGGTCGAGCTCCTCGGAATACATAAAAAAGCCTTCGTCCCAGGTCCCGACCTGTTCGAGCACCCGCCGCGGTATCAACAGGCAGGCTCCTACCAGCCAGTCGACGTCCTGCGTGTGCCCGTCAGGCACATCCTCGAGGCGGTAGGCGCGCGCAAAGCGGTTGTGGGGCCACCACTGCTCCAACAGCGTGCTTTCGAACAGGGCGGTTGTCAGGGTGGGGAACCGCCGGCGCGAGGACTGGACGGAGCCGTCGGGATACCGCAGGCGCGGACCGAGTACACCGACGTCGGGGTGCGCACACAAGTAGGCCAGCAGGGTCGCCAGGGCGCCCGGCGAAACTTCCGTATCGGGGTTGAGGAAGAGGGCGGCAGTGCCACGGCTGGCTGCAAACGCCTGGTTGTTCGCGCGGGAGAAACCGGCGTTGTCGGCGTTGACGATCACCTGCACCCAGGGAAACTCGGCGGCCAGCATCGTGATCGTATCGTCGCGCGAAGCGTTGTCGACGACGATCACTTCCAGGGTTGCGCCCCGCGCGGCGGGTGCAGTCAATTGGCGTACGTGCAGCCGATCCGTGGGCACAGATTGTTGGGCAATCGACTGCAGGCAGCGCTGCACGAGCGGCGCCACGTTCCACGATACGATAAGAATCGACAGGTCGACAGCGGCGGGCGCGTCCATTGGATCAACGGTGACGGGTCAACGTCATATCGGCCAGCTCGACGAGTGCCGCCCGGTTTTCGTCATCGGGCAGCGGGTCCAGCGCGGCCTTGGCCCGGTCGATAAAGGACGCTGCTTCGGCATACGCCTGGGCAATGGCCGGTGACAGTGCAATCTGGCTGACCAGGGTCGACATGGCCGATCCATTGGCCTGCCAGGCTTCCTCAAGCTGGCGTTGGACGAGTGCCGGCTCGGACAGTGCCTGGAAATAATAGAACACCGGTAGGGTCACGGTACCCTGGCGCAGATCGCTGCCGGCCGGTTTGCCCAGCACCGCCTCGGTGCTGGTGAAGTCCAGGATATCGTCGATGATCTGAAATGCCATGCCCAGGTAGTGCCCGTAGTCGCGCAGGGCGTGGACTGCCGTCGTATCACTGGTGCCGAGTAACGCGCCCCCCTCGGTGGCGGCGGCAAACAGCGAAGCGGTCTTGGCATAGATCCGCTGGTAATAGGCATCACGCGGCTGGTCCCAGCGGCGCAGGGCGGACAGCTGGCGCAGCTCACCTTCACAGATGATGCCCAACGTCCGTGCAAACAGTTTGATGACCCCCACGTGACCAGTCTCGGCGGCAAAACCGGCTGCGCGGGCAAACAGGTAGTCCCCGGCCAGTACGGTTGCCCCGCTGGTCCAGACGGCGTTCAGCGTGGGGCTGCCGCGCCGAATGAAGGCGTTGTCGATGACGTCGTCGTGCACCAACGTGGCGGTGTGCAGCGTCTCGACCGCCGCGGCCAGGGCGATGGCCTGCTCGCGGGCATGGGGAAAGAAGCGAGCTGCCATCAGGGCCAGCGCCGGCCGCAGCCGTTTGCCACCGCTGGTGATGAGCGACAAAAACGCCTCGGCTAACTCCGGTAACATCCCATCTTCGGCGGCACGCATTTTGGCCTCGACACGGGCCAGGTCATCGGCGACCAGGGTCAGCACCTGCGGTTGATCTAACGTTGCCAAAGGTCTTCCTCTCACGGGTGATGTCACCACCCAAAAAACTGTGCAGCGGTCTCCGTCGTTTGCACCGCCACCTCGGCCAACGCCCGTCCATGCAGCCGCGCCAGGGCCTCGGCCACCAGGGCCACGTGCGCTGGCTCGTTGCGCTGACCCCGGAAGGGGTGCGGCGTCAGGTACGGCGCATCGGTCTCAATCATGAGACGGTCGAGCGGCAGCTGCGTCACCAGCTGCTGCACGACGCGCGCATTGGTAAACGTAATTGGCCCGGCAAACGACAGCAGGAAGTGCCACTCCAACGCTTCTTGGGCCATCGCCAGGTCACCGGAGAAGCTGTGCAGCACACCCCAAAACGGTCGCGCCGCCAGCGGCGACTGCCGCGTTGCGGGTGTCTTCACCCAGGCACGCAGTGTGGTCGCCACATCGGCGTGTGCCTCGCGGTTGTGAATGATGACCGGCAGACCCATCTCGGCGGCCAGTGCCAGCTGCGCCTCGAACGCCGCCTGCTGCACTGCGTGCGCCACACGCTGCCAATGGTAATCGAGGCCGATCTCCCCGATGGCAACGACCCTGGGATGCGCGGCCAGGATTCGCAGCTCGGCCAGGTCGGCCGGCGTGAGGCCGTCGCCCAGGTCGTTGGGGTGAATACCCACCGCCGCATAGACCCCCTCGTAGGTTTCGGCCAGGGCGATCCCCTGCCGACTGGTGGGCAGGTCCACCCCAATCGTCACCATGCGCGTGACGCCCGCCGCCACGGCACGCTGCACCACGGCGTCGCGATCGGCATCGAAAGCGTGCCAGTTGAGGTGGCAGTGCGAATCGACCAGCGCCGGGCGTGTGTCCTGCGCATTCCCTTCCGCCGGCTGCATCATGGAACTGCTCAGCGCTCGATGCCGGCCAGGCGCAGACCGTCGCGCAGGATGGCCGGTACGGCCGCTTCGTCCATCGTTTCGGTATAGACCCGGATCAGCGGCTCGGTGCCCGAAAAGCGGATCAGCAGCCAGCCACCGTCGTCCATGAAGAACTGGTAGCCATCGACCGTCACCTTATTCGTGACGCGTTTGCCACCCAGTGTCTCCGGTTGGGCCTGGTCGAGACGCTGCCGCGCCGCCTGGGCAAAGGCCTGGTCGGGCAGACGGTAGTCGATGCGGTCGTAGTAGTGGGGCCCGCCCACCAACTCGAACAACATCGCCAGCAGCTCGGTCGGCTTTTTGCCCGTACGCACCATCAGGTCGAGCAGGTACAGGTTGGCCAGGATGCCGTCACGTTCGGGGACGTGATTGCGGAAGGCGTAACCACCGCTCTCTTCGCCGCCCAGCATGGCGTTGTGCTGAACCATCGCCGGCGCAACGTATTTGAACCCGACGCCGGTATGAATCACGGGCACCCCGTAACGCGCCCCCAACTTGTCCAGCATCGAGGTCGTGCTCAGCGTCTTGACGATCGGTCCGCGTTCGCCGCGGACCTCCAGGAAATACATGGCCACCAGGGCGTAGACGCGCAGCTGGTCGACGAAGTGGCCGTACTCGTCCCCCCAACCGCAGCGGTCGGCGTCGCCATCCATGATGCACACCACGTCGGCGCCGGCCGCGCGCCCGGCAGCCAGACCCGCATCGACGTTGGGCGGAATCGGTTCGGGACGCAGCATTTCGGGGAAGATCGGGTTGCGCGCGCCGTGCACTTCGCTGATGGTCGTTTTGCCACCGCCCACCAGGTCGCTCAACCAGCCCGCGCCATTGCCCCACATCGGGTCGACCACGATCCGGAAGCCGGCGTCACGAATGGGTGCAATGTCGACCAGGCGGTGGAGCTGTTCGATGTACGCCGGCCGCGGGTCGAACGGCGTGATACGGCCATCGGCGACCGCCCGATCGAAGCCAACGCGCCGCACACCGGCGACGTCGTCGGGGATGCGGCGTTCGATTTCTTTGAGGCCGGCCGGATCGATGGCGCCGCCCTGCGGATCGCGCACCTTGAAGCCGTTGTCGGTCGGCGGATTATGGCTGGCCGTGATGTTGATCGCGCCAGCCGCATTGCGGACCTTGACGCCGAAGGCAATGGTTGGCGTGGGAATACCGCCGCCACAATAATGCACCGGCACCTCGTTGGCGGCCAGCACCTCGGCCACGGCGATGGCAAAGTGCTCCGATCCAAAGCGGCGATCGCCACCGACAACGATGCCCCGCCGCACAACCGCCGGCTCGTACGTGGCCTTGAGGTAGTCGGCAAAACCCTGCGTGCAGCGCCGGACGTTATCGAACGTATAATCCTCGGCAATTGCGCCCCGCCAACCGTCGGTTCCAAACTTGATCACGTGACCCATTCAATCGCTCCTTGATTCCACGCTGAATCTCAGCCAATCCAGCCCGCACCTGGGGGTGCGGACTCCTCACACCACGCACCCGCTCCACACCCGAGAGTGTGGACTCCTCACACC
>CAZXQZ010000014.1:1295-7582 GCA_964642445.1 uncultured Anaerolineae bacterium | reverse complement strand
CACCCGAGAGTGTGGACTCCTCACACCATGCACCCGCTCCGCACCTGGGAGTACGCACTCCACAAAACACAAAAAACATTCGCGCCCATTCGCGCGATTCGCGGTCCCTCCCCCATCAGCGCTTCATTCGCGTGATCTCCGTCACATCGGCAAACCGCCGCCCCGCCTGCAGCGCCTGCAAATCGGACTGCACCATCATGGTCAGCAGCTCGCCAAAACTCACCATCGGTTCCCAGCCCAGCAGTCGGCCAGCTTTCGAGGGATCACCAACCAGGAGATCGACCTCGGCGGGCCGGAAGAAGCGCGGATCACTGACGACGTAGTCCTCGTAGTTCAGCCCCACCACCCGGAATGCCGCGTCGCACATGTCGCGGATCGAGTGCGTTTCGCCGGTGGCGATGACAAAATCGTCGGGTGTGTCCTGCTGCAGCATCAGCCACATCGCACGCACGTAGTCGCCGGCAAAACCCAGGTCGCGCCGGGCATCGAGGTTCCCCAGGTGCAGCTTGTCCAGCATGCCCAGTTTGATAGCGGCTACGCCGTGCGAAATCTTGCGCTCCACGAACTCGAGCCCGCGCCGCGGTGAGCCGTGGTTGAAGAGGATGCCCGATGTGGCATGCAGCCCGTAGGACTCGCGATAGTTGACGGTGATCCAATGCCCATAGACCTTGGCGACACCGTACGGGCTGCGCGGGTAGAACGGTGTGCGTTCGGACTGCGGCACTTCCTGCACCTTGCCGAACATCTCGGAGCTCGATGCCTGGTAGAAGCGAATCTGCGGATCGACGATACGAATCGCGTCGAGCATGCGTGTGACACCCAGGGCGGTCGATTCACCGGTGAGCACTGCCTGCTGCCACGACGTCGGCACGAAGCTCATCGCCGCCAGGTTGTAGACCTCCTGCGGCCGGAATTCGTCCAGGGTGCGGATCAGCGACGCCTCATCGAGCAGATCGCCCTGGACGAGGGTCACCTGATCCTGGATGTGTTCGATACGGTCCAGATTGATGACGCTGATGCGGCGCATCATGCCGACGACGTCGTAACCCTGCCGCAGCAGAAATTCGGCCAGGTAAGACCCATCCTGGCCGGTAATGCCGGTGATCAGCGCGCGTTTTTTTGTCATGCCGTTCTCTGTTCTCCTGAAATAGTCGCTGTCGCACGCGTCGCCCGTGGTACTCGCTCACGCCAGTCGTGCAGAACGTCGCGCAAACTATCCTCGAATGGTATCTCCGGCCGCCAGCCCGTGGCCGCGCAGAAGCGCTGCGTGTCGGCATAACTCACCGGCACGTCGGATGGGCGCAGGCGCTCCGGATCGACTTCGACCTGGATCGGGCAGGTGCTGGCAGCCAGCATATAGTCGAGAATCGATTGGATCGATCGCGGCTGCCCGGAGCCGATGTTGTAGGCGGCGCCGCGAGCGCCGTGCTGTATAGCCAACCAGTAGGCGCGCCCCATGTCGCGCACATCGGTAAAATCACGCTGGCTGGACAGATTGCCAACCCGCACTACCGGCGCACGCTGGCCCGACTCGATTTCGGCAATCTGGCGGGCAAAAGCGGGCGCGGCAAAATCGTCGCTCTGGCCTGGCCCCACCTGGTTGAACGGCCGCACGCGCACCACGTCCAACTTGTAGCTGAAGAAGTACTGCTGCGCGACCAGATCCTGGGTTGCTTTGCTCACGCCGTACGGGCTGTGGGGACGCAGGGGCGTATCCTCGTCGATGGGCAGGTCGTCCGGGCTGATCAGGCCGTACATCTCATTGGAACCGACGATCAGCATGCGGCAGGCCGGTACGTGCCGGCGCACCGCCTCCAGCAGGCTCAGCTGGGTCTGCACGTTGAGCTCGAACGTCACCCAGGGGTGCTCCCACGAGCCACCCACGTCCGACCAGGCCGCCAGGTGGAGAATGTAATCGGGCCGGATGCGCTCGATGAGCTCACTGACCCAGACCGGATTACGCAGGTCGCCGCGCCACAACGTTAGCTGGTCACGCAGATGCAGAATACGCCAATCGTGCCGGTGCACGATCCCGTGCACGTCACAACCGCTGTGTTCGAGCAGATAACTGGCCAAATGGCTGCCGGCAAAGCCGGCGATTCCCGTAATCAGGGCGCGCATCATGAATCCTGAACTGGCTTATGCGTACAAAGCGAGCCATTATAGCGCAGGTTACCACGCTTCGCAAGACTTTGCCAGGGGTTAGGGGTCGGGTGTTGGGGCCTGATCGGTCAGGACACACAAACCGGCCTTGGCCAGGAACTCGAAATAGGTGACCAACGTATCGAGATCACTGGCACCCGTCTCCAGCGCCACCAGGCGGTCGATCTCGGCCAGGGTGCGTTGGCCATCGGTCCAGTACTGGGCCACGGTGGCCTGCGCCGCTTTGCTCTGCAAACGATCGCGCTGAAATGTCCACCAGGCTTCCTGGTCATCCGGGGCCAGGCGATTGGGTTGAACCTCGACCGGCCCACGGAACAGGCGTCGCGGTACCTGCCGGGCGACGGTGGCGCGGTCATCGGGAACAGGGGCCTCGGCCACGGCCGCCGCTTGCGGCGGGTCCGCATGATACCGCGGCCAGGCGGCAGTACCCCGGGCCAGCTCGCTGCTGGCCAGGTGATCGACGTCGGACAACCAGGGTGTTACGTCGAAGTTTTCGGCCAGGCGCGTCAAGGCTCGCAGCGCCGCCTGCGTGCGGTCTGCGGCGAACTCGACCTGGCGCTGCACCGATGCCCACGCACGGGCCGGCTCGGCACTGATCCCATCCTGGATCAGGCGCGCCAGCTGTCCCCTGGCCTGTGTGACGATCTCGTCGGCCAGCCAGGCCGCAGCGCTGGCATCAGCCGTGGCAATCCAGTAGGCGTACGTGCCGGCCAGGATTCCCGCCAGGGCCAGGCTCTGCGGATCGGTCTTTTCCAGGGTATCGGCGGTGGTGTGGTAGAACTTATCCGGCCATTGGATGAGCATCGGCATTGGCACACCCACGGTCGGATCAGAGAAAATGTAGTGGTCACTGCCGCCGTTGAACGGCACGCTGGCATAACGGTGCAGGGCAAAGCTGCCCTGGCCGCTGTAGCTGGCACCTGTGTCCGCCAGCGCAGCGTGCACGCGCGCCAGCAGCGTATCGACGAAACTGGCACTGGCCGCCGGCGGCCGCTCCAGCAGGAGCACGCTGCCGCACTGCGCCTGGTCCTGGCCGACCATGTCCAGGTTGATGCCCGCCACCAGACGCGCCAGCCGGTCTTCGTGCGTCGCCAGGTAGGCATAGGTGCCGGTCATTTCGGCCACCCACAAGAAACGAATACCACGCCGCGGTCGCGCCAGCTCACCCTGCTGAATGAGCGTATGCAGCGTGCGCGCCAGCTCCAACGCGCAGCCGACGCCCGACGCATTGTCGTTGGCACACGGCGCCGGGTGACACAGGTGCGAGACTACCACCACCTCTTCGTCGGTCTCGCCGGGGATGCACACCGTGACGCCGTCCAGCGTGCCGTCGAAAAAGCGGCTTTGAATGTCGATTTGTACCTGGACCGGTTCGCGGCTGTGCCGGATCAGGTCACGCAGCCACGCGCCCACCTTCTGGCTCACGACAAACCCGAAGGTGTCGGGCGTTTCGTCATCCCACCACCAGAACGACGTGTACTGCAGGGCGTCGGGCAGATCGTAGGCCAGGCGAACCGGCGGTGCCTGGCTCATGCCGTCGTAGATCAGTCCGGCGGCACCGAATCGCTGCACGGCCAGCCGGCGCGCCCGCATGGGCATGGTGTTGGTCAGGACGATCTTGCCGCGCACATCGATTCCATCGTAGTCGCCTGCGTCGTCCCCGCCATCGATGGCCACCACGTCCAGGGTGCCCTGGAAAGGCACACTGCGCGGGATGAGCGACAGCGGTACGGCGCGGTAGTCGGCCAATTTGCGTGCCGACGGTCCCAGCAGGTGCAGCGTGCCCTGCGTGGCTTCCCACTCCTGGAAGAGGCTGCTGCCCCAATAACGGGTGCGGGTATTCGCCGGCACCTGCAAGTACTCCGGTGCCAGGCCCCAGGCCTGCAGCTGGTTGAATACAACGTGCGCCGCATCGCGCAGACCCGGGCTGGCCTGGATGCGGTGCAGCCGGCTGATGATGGCGACCTGGTCCTTGGCCGCGTCACCCGAATACGCCTGGCGAATGGCAGTCAGTGCGGTGTGAAACATGGGTTTGCTCCGGTGGTGTGGTTGGGTGATTGTAACATGGTGGATGGGTAGGGTGCAAACGGGAGGGGGGATTTGGGATTTTGGATTTTGGATTTGGGATTGGGTGGAAGGGAGGTGGGTGACTTGGGTGACCGGGGGCGAGCCGGCACGTCTAAGGCAGGCGATGGTAACTTTGCGGGTCTTTGGGCCGTTGTGTGATCTTTTTGAATCGTCTCTCGAATCATTGGAGGTGGTGATGGCTGGTTCGGTATCTCGTCAGCAGAGTATGCCTGGTCCGGGGCAGGAATCGGTGTGGGATTATCCGCGGCCGCCGCGGGTGGAGGACTCGACGCAGCACGTGCAGGTGGTGTTCAACGGGGTGGTGATTGCTGACACCCATCGCGCACGGCGTGTGTTGGAGACGAGCCATCCCCCGGTCTACTACATTCCACCCGAGGACGTGCGCATGGAGTATCTCGCGACGACGCCGCGCACGACATTCTGTGAATTCAAGGGGGCCGCGGGTTATTACACGGTCAGCGTCGGGGACAAGACGGCAGCCAATGCCGCCTGGTACTATCCCCGCCCCACGGCTGGTTATGGTGCGATCGCGGGCTACGTCGCTTTCTACCCCGGGCGTATGGACGTCTGTTACGTCGATGGTGAGCCGGTGCAGGCGCAGTCGGGCGATTTCTACGGCGGCTGGATCACGTCCAACATCGTCGGTCCGTTCAAGGGTGGACCGGGCACGGTGGGCTGGTAATCGAAGAGGCCAGGGGTTCCTTCTGGCCTCTTTTACTCAGGCGTAACTGGTGTTGGGCTGGGCCTGTGGCTGCTCGCGATACTGCGAGACCTGCCAGGTGGCGATGACGAAACTGACCAGGGAGATCACAAACAGCACCTGGTAACCGACTGTCGCCACGATCAGCCCGCTGGCCGTTGTCAGCAGCACGGCTACGCCGACCACGGTGTTGGAGAATCCCACGTACAATGGGCGCCAGGCCGCCGGTGCCACGTCGAGCAGCAGCGGACCACTGGCCACGTTGATACTGGCGTCACGTACACCGACCAGGACGAAAAGCAGCGTAAAAAACACGAATGGGCTGATCATACTGCTCAGGGGGCGTGCCAGCAGCACCATGCCCAGGGCCACGATACCCAGAGTGGTGCCCCAGCGCATGACGATGCGGTTGCCGGTCCGTGCCGACACCTGGCCCCAGACCACGTAAGCGACCAGGCTGGCCGCCACGTTGGCTGCCAGGAAAGTGCCGACTGACGATGGACTCACGCCCAGCTCGCGCATCGCGTAGACGGCAAAAAACGGCGTGCCCATGCTCGCCGCCACCAGGGCCAGGCGCAGGCCCAGGAAGCGGCGGAAATTGGCGTCGGTGCGCAGGAAGCCGGCCGCGCGTGCCAGCTGCGTACGCAGCGATGCGCGCGGTGCCACGTGTTCGCTGGCCGGCTCACGCACGGCGGCAAACGCTCCCATGCCGGCTGCGCCCAACACGGCCGCCACCAGGAACATCAGCGCAAAATTGGCCGGAAAGGCCACGGTACTGGCAGGGCCCAACAGGTGTTTGACCCACACGCTGACACCGATCGCCAGGATGCCACCCAGCATCAGGCGCCAGGCAAAAAAGAGCCCACGCTCGCCCGACGGCACCACCTTGGCCACGACGTTCATGAACGACAGACCACTGAAGCCCGCCGCCAGCTGGTTGGCCATCAGCAGGACGAAAAACAGTACCAGCTTCCAGCCAATATCCTGCACTGTGACCGTCATCACGGCCAGGCTGATGAGGCACAGGGTACGGACGACCGCCATCGCACGGTAGATGGACAACGAAGTCGGTTTATTCTGCAGCCAGCCCGATACCCACAGCTGCGGCAGGTACCAGCCAGCCTGCGCCAGCGGTGCCACCAGTCCCAGCACGAGCGGAGAGCCGGTCCACAGACCCACCAGGGTCACCAGGACCAGGCTGGGGTCGAGCAGCGTGTCGACGCCGGCGAACAGCACACCGTTGATCACCCCCAGGCCAAAGTCACGCCCGCGCAGCGGCGTCACCATGGTTCGCGCGTTTGTTTTCCATCTCACCATCGTACCCACCATCGTACCC
>CAZXQZ010000014.1:0-1195 GCA_964642445.1 uncultured Anaerolineae bacterium | reverse complement strand
CACCATCGTACCCACCATCGTACCCGCCATCTTGCCGTAAATTATCCCCAAACGCAAAACCGGCCTGGTCTTGCAGCCAGGCCGGCGTTGTCACAGGACGATCGAGATGGTAACACAGATTGCTTATGCGGGCAACTTATTGTCAGCCGCCACCACCGCCTGTGCCCTGGATGCCGCCTTCGGTCATCCTGCGTGCATCCAGCAGTTTGTCGGCTTCTTCCGCCGTCAGCAGACCCTTTTCTACCACCACTTCTTTGATGGTGCGGTTGGAAGCCAGGGCTTCTTTGGCCACGGCGGCACCGTTCAGATAACCGATCACCGGGTTGAGTGCGGTGACCAGGATCGCATTCTTGGCCAGCCAGCCCTCGGCCTTTTCGCGGTTGACGGTCACACCGACCACGCACTTGGTCGTGAAGGCCTTGACTGCGCCGATCATGACCAGCATCGCCTCGAACAGGTTGTGGGCGATGATCGGCATCATCACGTTGAGCTCCAGCTGGCCCGCCTGCGCCGCCAGCAGGATGGTGTAGTCGTTGCCCAGGACGTGGAACATCGACATGTCCAGCATTTCGGCCAGCACGGGGTTGACCTTGCCCGGCATGATGCTGGAACCAGGCTGCACCGCCGGCAGGCGGATTTCATCCAGGCCCGTGGTGGGGCCCGAGGAAAGCAGGCGGAAGTCGTTGGCGATGCGGATCAGGTCCTGGGCCATCGTGCGGATGGCGCCGCTGAAGAAGACGACATCGCCCATGCTCTCCATCGATTCGAAGAGGTCGTCCGATGTTTCCATCCGCTCGCCGACGAGGGTCGTCAGGGCGGTCACCATGCGGCCATGGTATTCGGGATGCGCATTCAGCCCGGTGCCGGTGGCTGTGCCACCGATGCCCAGGCGCCGCAGGCCATCGGCCGCCACGGCGATCTTTTCACGATCACGCTCGACGGCCCGCGCATAAGCGCCAAACTCCTGCCCCAGGCGCACCGGTACGGCGTCCTGCAGGTGGGTACGGCCCGACTTGACGACGTCGTCGAACTCGGCCGACTTGGCACGCAGGGCGACGGCCAGGCCATCCAGCGCAGTCAGGAGCTCCTGAAGGCGCCACAGGGCACCGACGCGGATGGCCGTGGGGATCGTGTCGTTGGTCGACTGCGCCATGTTGACGTGGTCGTTGGGGTTGACCGGCTTCTTGGGGTCGGT
>CAZXQZ010000013.1:29268-38632 GCA_964642445.1 uncultured Anaerolineae bacterium | reverse complement strand
CTAAGTGCTAAATGATCTCATCCATAACCTGAAGCCGTTCAGTTACGTCTTCACGTACAAGGAACACCCACCGCGGTCGTGCCCTCCACCGCGTGTTGCCATTGCGCCCGCGCGGCTGCACAACCTGTGCCAGCAGCCAAGCGCGCAGGCTACTCCTTGCGGAGGCATCCATGGTCACATCGCCTCGTCGTTTACACTGGCCAGTGTTGCTGGCTGGGGTGCTGCTGCTTGTGAGCGCACTCTTCTTCTTTCCCACCGCTGCTGACGCCGCCGGCAACCAACCCGGCGACTGCACCCTCGCACCAGTGACGACGATCCCCGGTATACCGCAACCCAAAGGTCTGGCCGTCAATCCTGACCGCAACCTGGTCTATGCGGCGGCCTACAGCGCCAACGCCCTCGTCGTCATCGACGGAACGACCCATACGGTCCAGCAGACGATCCCCGGGATCGACTCGCCCAACCAGATCGCCTACGACAACGTGCGCAACCGGTTGTATGTCACGAGCCGCAATACCGCCCGCCTGATCGTGCTCGACGCCAACACCTACGCCCCCGTCGGCCAGGTCCCGGTCGGCCAGCTGCCTTACGGCGTCGCCGTCAATTCGCTCACCCAGCGCGTCTACGTGGCTAACTTCGGCAGCAACTCGGTCCAGGTCATCGACGCCGCCACCTTGACCGTCGTCGAAACCGCCGGCCTGCCCAACCACCCCACCTTCGTCACCGTCGACGTCACCCGCAACACAGCCTACGTGGTCAGCAATGAGTCGGGCAATATCTACGCCATCGGCCCGGATAACCTGGTCTCCTATCTGCTCAACGCCGGCGATAGCGGTATCGTCGGTCTGGCCGTGGATGAGGCGCTCGACCGGCTGTTCATCTCCAGCGTTGGGTCGAAGGTCTATGCCTACGACCTGCAAACCCGCCTGCGTCAGGCCGAGATCGCCCTGCCCGGCACACCCAAGGTCCTGGCGGTGAACCCCGGCGATCACCAGGTGTTTGCCTCACCGTGGGGCAATGCCCGCGATCTGTACCAGGTCGATGGCGCCGGCCTCACCTACCGCGGTGCCCTGCCGGCCGGTTGGGGTGACGGCGATGGCCTGGCCGTGAACCCGCTGACCGCGCACGTCTACCTGGCCAACCGCTTCGACAATACGATCACCGTGGCGCGCGATACCTGCGCAGCGCCGCCCCCGCCGCCAGGGCAAACCCGCATGGCCGGCGTGATCCGTGTCGCGGCCGATACCTTCGTCGACTTGCCCGATGGCCGTACCAGGGCCAGGGGTCACGTCGTGCTCGGCGATTATTTTCCGTTGGCCGAAGCCGATGCCGAGGTCTTTTTCAACCAGGCCCAACTCACCGGTAACGCCACTGTGGCTATTGGCGTCGGCCAGAACACCACGCGCCTGTTCAGCGGCAGTTTCTCGGCCCATGCCAGCAGCGGCCGTGTGACCGTAGGCACGGCGCAGCCGCTGCTCGGCGAGCTGGCCGGCTTCACCTTCGCCGGCCCACCCGCCTGGGGTGAGATCAACCTGGCCGGGGGCACGGCCAGCGGCGCAGCACCGCTGCACCTCGACCGGGGCGACCTCCGGGGTGACGGGACGCTGCAGTTTACGCTGCGCGGCACGACCAGTGGACCCCAGCCAACCGCCAGCGCCAGTTTTCCGCACCTGACATATGGCAGTGGACCGCAGCTGGCGATGCGGCAGGCCAGCGGACAGCTGGTCAGCGGACGACTGGCCCTGGCCACGCTGCTGCAGATTCGTATTCCCGGAACTACCCACGACGTCACCGTGTCGCTGGCCGTGCTCCCCGACGGCACCGTCAGCGCGACAATCCCGTCGCTGGTGCTGAACATCGCCGATGTCCCGCTCACGCTGACCAACGTCGCCCTGGACAATACCGGGCTACACGTGGGCAGCGGCTCCCTACAGCTGCCCGCCGTGCTCAACAACTCGCGGCTGAACGTCACCAACATTCGTCTGACGGGCGCCGGTTTGCACGTGGATCAGCTCACTGCGGCGACCCCCGTCCACCTGGGCCAGGACGGTTTTCCGCTGCGCATCGATACCATCTCACTGGTTGCCGGCGGTGCGGCGGGCCTGCGCATCCAGTTCGACTGCACCGTCGATATCGAAGGCACCGAGGGTTTGAGCGGCAGCGCCGCCGGTATCATCTGGTTGGAGCTGGGGCGGGTCGGCGGTGCGCTGCATTCCCTGCACGTAACCGCAGCCGGGCTCAGCATCGGTGCCAACCAGGTGACCCTCGACGGCGACACACTGTCTGCGCGTTCGGTGACCCTGTCGATGCCCGATCCTTTTGGCAGCGGTCTGCTGACAGCCCAAAACCTGAGCCTGTCGCCGCGCGGCATCAGCCTGGGTGGGGGCACACTGGCCCTGCCCGAGATCCGGGTGGGGGACGTACGCCTGGGCGGGCTGCGCGGCGGCTTCGAGCGGGTCAACAACTCGCTGCGTATCGTCGCCGGTGCCAATCTGATGCTGCCCAACCTGGGACCGACCGGGGACTGCTCGGGACTCTCCGTTACGGTGGTCATGCGCGTGCAGACCGTTGAAAACGGCGCAGGCAAAGTGCTGTTGGAAATCACGCCCCGGAACGCGGCCGGCCCGCACGTGCCAGACAACGCGCACCTCGCGCACGCCGCACGGCAGATCCCGCAGGGCACGGACAGCACGGAAGGTTTCTATTTCGAAGAAATCTCGCTGACCCTGGCCTGCCGTATCCCGATCGGCTCGACCGGTTTTTCGATGGCGGAAGCGGGTGGCAGCATCACCTATGACCCGGACACCGGCGCCGTCACCATCCGTCTGCAAACACGCATCGAGTCCGACCTGCGGCTGGGTCCCATGACGGTCATCAGCGCCCAGGCCAGTGCCTCGGTGGTGACGCAGCCGTTTGCGATGGGGGTGGCTGGCACGGTCAAGGTGTTCATCTTCCCGGTGGCCGGTGCCGAAGCGACGCTGACTGCCAATCGTTTTTCGGCGACGCTGTGGATGGAGGTCATCGTGGCGCGCGGCAGCGTCAGCATCCATGCATGGAGCGACAACGGCTTCCACTTCACCGGCTCGGGCACGTTCGAGGTGGGCATACCGCGAGGGGCCATCTGGAACATCGGCATCACCATCCCGCCGCGCGCCTGGATTTTGGGAGATGCCCAGCTCGATGTCGGCGAGTTTACGAACGGCGCATGGGGATTCCGCGGCCGGGCCTGTTTCCTGGGCTGGTGCAACGGTCTGTTTGTCGATACCCGCGGCCACCTGACCTTTGGCAACGTCGACAGTTACCGGCTGGTGCCTGGCAGCCAGCTGGCCACGGTGCGCCAGGCCTGGCTAGCCCAGCGGCAGACGGCCGCGCCTGACGCCTGGTTCGACGCGGGGGACGGCATTTGGGTGACGCCCGCTGCCGACATCGTGGTGACGGTGGTGGTGACCGATGCCACCGACGTGCTGTTCGGCGTCAAACGGGATGGTGCTGGGCCCACACTAACCCTCGTCGACCCCAACGGCACGGCGATCACGCCGACGTCGCTGCCGTCCAATGTGATCTACAGCAGCGCCGAAGTCACCGAAACACTGGCCAGCGCACGCACGCAGGAGATGTACGGCGTGAGCCAGGCCCAGCACGGCACCTGGCGCGCCGTGCTGCACGACGTACCACCCGATCCGGCGGCATACGACCTGGTGGTGCTGGGCACGCAGCCGCGTCCTGACCTGGCGGGTGTGGCAGCAAGAAGCACGGGCGACCGCCAGGCCGATATCGAGTGGCGCCTCACGGCCACGACACCCCTGACATTGAGCGTGTACGCCAACAGCGGTCCCATGACCGTCACGTTGGTCATGACCGATACCGAGCCACCCCGTTTGGTCGAACGGCCGGACTTCAGCGGCCCCGCGCTGCTCGTCGATCCCCACCCGGTGCGCAACGGCAGCCTGCAAACCCTGCATGCCGATCTCAGTGCCCTGCCCAGCGGTCTCTACCACTTCTGGGTCGAGGCGGACGATGGGCAGAATACGCCGCTGCGTGTCTATGCGCCGCAGGCGGTGCAGGTCACACAGCCCTGGCCCACCACCTGGAACGCACAGCTCAGCGCGGTACCCGGTTACCGGCGGCTGGCACTGGCGTGGAGCGCGCTGGCCAATCCCGACGTCGACACCTACCGCGTCCACGTCAGTGCACCGGTGTACACCGCCACCCAGGTGATCGACGTAGGCCTCAACCTGGCTCACACCCTGGACAGCCTGGAAACCGGGCAGCTCTACACGGTGTGGATCGAGGCGGTGGACCGTGAAGGCGCGCGTTCTGTCGAATCGGGGCAGGCAAGCGGAACTCCGCCAGCGGCACCGTTCAGCCTGGCACTTGTATCCGCCCCACCCACCCTGGTGGCCGGCGGGAGCACGATGGTAGCCCTGCGGGTCACAACCAGTGACCCGTACTATCCCGAGGGGGTTGGCTTCAATCCAGGCAGCGGTCTACCGGATGGTTTACAGATGACGTTTGTGCCGACGATCATCAGGCCGACGGTGGCGGGCCAGCTGGTTGGGGTCGAGCTGCGGGCACCGCCCACGCTCGCTCCGGGCACCTACAACCTGCGGGTGGTGGCGGTGGGGGGTGGTACGACGCGTACACTCTTCCTGCCGGTGACGGTGCAGGCACCCGATTTTGCGCTCTACGCCGATGCCGGTGATGGCCGGCTGCTGGCGGGGCGTGGGTTGGCGGTGGTGGTGCACGTTATGCCCATCCGCGGGCAGCCCGGACCGGTGGACCTCAGCCTGGTCGACGTGCCAGCTGGGCTGCTGTTCGAGTTCGAGCAGACGGCGGTGCTGCCCGGTGGCCAGACGCGGCTGATTCTGCGGGATTCGCCGCTGCTGCCGGCGGGGCCGCAGACGCTGCACCTGGTGGGCTTTGCTGCTGGGCGCACACACACGATCCACGTCAACGTCGTGGTCGTGAGTCCGGCTTACTTCCAGTTCGTGCCGGCGCTTGCGCGGGGTCCAGTGGGCCGGTAGGTGCGGCTCAATACACCATGTCGCCGCGAATGAAGGCCGCGGTGCGTGGGTCCTGCGGGGTGGTGAAGAAGGTTGCGGTGGGCGCGCTCTCGACGACGCGCCCATCCAGCAGAAACAGCACCCGCTGCGCCAGGCGCCGTGCCTGGAAGACGTTGTGGGTCACGAGAACCACGGTGGTCTGCTGGCGCTGGTGCATCGCCATGATCGCGGCTTCGATGAGCTGCACGTTGTGCGGGTCGAGGTTGGCGGTCGGTTCGTCCAGCAGCAGCACCTGCGGCTGGATGACCATGGCGCGCGCCAGGGCTGCCCGCTGCATTTCACCGCCGGAAAGGGTGCGCGCGTGGGCGCCGGCCAGCGCTGCCAGGCCGACAGCGTCGAGCGCGGCTTCGGCCAGGTGACGTCCATCGCGTACGCCGCGCAGCTGCAGGCCGTAGGCGACGTTGTGGAGCAGCGAGCTGTTGAGCAGCACCGGCCGCTGAAAGACGGTCGTCACCTGCCGGCGCAGGTCGAGCGGGACGTCGCCGGTGCCGTTGAAGGTGTGGGTGCGGAAGGTGAGGGTGCCCGAGGTGGGCCGCTCCAGGAAGTTGAGCAGGCGTAGGAGTGTGCTTTTGCCCGAACCGGAGGGGCCTACAACGGCCACGATCTCGCCAGGCCCAACCTCCAGCTGCGGCAGGTCCAGCACCACACGATCGCCGTAGCGGTGCGTGATGTCCTGCAGCCGGTACAGCGGTGCAGCCGGCGGCGAACCGTTGCCATTGGTGGGCGGAGTGAGCGGTGCGGTCTCAGCCACGGTTCAGTCCACCTTCCCCTGCAAACGCAGCATCACGATGTTGATCAAAAACGTGATGGCGAGCAGCACGAAGGACAGGGCCAGCGCCAGGTCGAAAGCACCCTTGCGCGTTTCCAGCACGATGGCCGTCGTCAGGACACGCGTCGAGCCCTCGATGTTGCCACCGACGAGCATCACGGCACCGACCTCGGAGATGATACCACCGAAGCCGGCCACAACTGCTACAATGACCCCAAGGCGTGCTTCCCACAGGATGGCCCGCGTCGCCTGGGCAGTGGTGGCACCGAGCGCCAGCACCTGTGTGCGCAGGGCTGGATCGACGCCCATGACGGCGGCCATCGTGAAGCCCGCCACCAGCGGGAAAGCGATGATCGTCTGCGCCACGACCATCGCCTGCGGCGTAAACAGCCACCCCAATTCGCCGAGCGGCCCGCTGCGTGACAGCGCCAGGTAGACGAAGAGGCCGATCACCACCGGGGGGAACCCCATGCCGGTGTAAAGCAGCACGATCATCACATGGCGCCCGAAGAAGCGCCGCAGCCCCAAAAAGGCCCCGGCTGGAATACCCACCAGCGTGCTGAACAGCAGGGCAACGCCCGAAACCTGGAGCGATAGGACGATGATTTGCCAGGTCTGCTCGTCGCCGCTGAGCAGCAGCTGCATCGCCTGTGCAATCCCTTCGAGAATCTCATTCATGCCCGCCCCCGTTGCTCATTTCTGTCATAACGATGGGCAAAAATGAATGACGCGCGTCATGCCTGGGCACCGAAGACCTCGATGAAACGCTGGCGCACCCACTCGTCCAGGCCGGTCTCCAGCTCGTGAAAACGCCGCACGTACTCGTGCGCCGCGGCGGTCAGCTCGGCGCCACCGCCGTGGATGCCACCGATGCGGGTGTCGATCAGGGAGACCCCCAGGCCGTGTTCCATTTCTTTGACCTTGCTCCAGGCGACACGATAGGGCACGTGCAGACGTTCGGCGGCCGCCGAAATGGAGCCGGTTTCGGCAATCATCTCCAGCAGCTGAATTCGCCAGCGACTGAGCACGACATCGTCAGCGGTTTCGACCCACAGGTTACAGCGCGGAATGAGTTTCGACATGTCACCGATTACCGGGCATCATTGCCTGGTCACGAAATGTGGTGGGATCGACGAGCGTGTCGCCGATGCGCAGGGTTTGGATGTCCTCGTCGTTGATGCGCGGCGCCAGGATTGTGATCAGAGGGGCTGTAGGGTGCTTCTCCAGCACAATACCCAGGCTGAAAACGCTGCCGTCCTGGTTGTGCAAAGCCACCAGCCGGTGTGTGTCGAAGTGCGGCGCCGGCAGCACCGCCAGCCTGGCCCAGTGCACCTCTTGTGGCCGTGCGCCGTTGAAATAGGCGGCAAAACGCGCCGCGCGCGCCGCCTGTCGCGTCGCCAGGTCACGCGGCTGCACCGCCGTCGATGGCTGCAGGTGAAAGAGCTGCACGTGCCTCCAATGACGCAGGGGGGCGATCAGCGCATCCAATTCTGACCCCCGCGCCAGTGCAAACACCGCCGACGGCTGCAGGAGTTCGATTTTGGCCAACGCCAACATCAAACCACCCGCCGCTTCGTCGACGAAACCACTGGTATCACACACAATCACCTGGGCCCTGACCGCGTATGCCTGCTCGACCAGGCGGCTGATCCCCACCAGGGTGGGCACCCTGTGACCACGCGGTGTGGTTGCACCCACGAAATAATGCCACCGCGGCCCATGCGGCGGGAAACGCCCTCCTCGTGCCACATCCACGGCCATGGTGATCGTCGTCGGGGGTCCCAAATGACTTTGCCCCGGGTCACAATCCAGAAACGCACCCCGCCGCCCAATACTCCACAACTGCCGGTAAAGATAACGCGCAAAGGTGCTCTTCCCTGTATCCGGTGCACCAATCACGAGCAGCGTGCCGCGCAGGTGCTCGATGGGCAGTTCCTCCCAGGCCGCAGGTTTGTCGATGCCTCGATCATCTGGCTTTGGCATGTGCGTTCCCGAACGAAACAATGTCGTCACGTCTGGATGGCGTGCGCTGAGCCAAGTATAGCCGGTCACGCGCGGGACGTCAACAAACGGGCCGCACAGGGCCATCAAACCTGTACAGCCTTGAATGCGCCCATAGACACACATCGCCCCAACCACACAACCCCAGATTTAGCGCAAATTCGCGCCATTCGCGGTCCCCACCCCTATCGGCGGTCTGTATCGACCTTGAGCAGCAGCAGACGCAGCATCTCCTGCTCTTCGTCACTCAGAAACGCGACGTCGCTTCCATTATGCATGAGCACGGTCTGGCCGAGTTTGGTCCAGGCCAGCGTGCGCAGGTCCTCTTCGAGCGGATCGCGCAGGCCGCGACACCAATGGCAATGCCCAAGATCGTCAACAGGCTGCGGGTTTTACGTCGCCAGAGATTCTTGAAGACCATGGTATGCGCTCCCAACGGTCGAAAATAACGTACATCGGGTTGGCGGTTCGATCCGCTGGCTCTTGCATGGAGCACCCTTTTTCGGCGCCGGTGTTTCCGGTGATTGTTGTCTCAGTACAAACACCACGATGAGTTTCGTCAATACAAAACGAACCGATCAGGCTGATTTTTATCTGACGTTTTTGCGCGCAGCAGCGGACATGGCGTGTACGAAACCGGCGGCTGTCGCAGCCTGCGCCAGCAGCAGCAGACCGCTGAGCGCAGCGGGGTGAGGGAGGTGTTGGGTGAAGGGTGCCATTAGCAGGCGAACGTAGAACCGGGCGGGCTCCAGGTGAGGGGTGGCAGCAGATCGGGTGTGGTAGTGGAACGCGCCGCGCCCGTAGGCCACGTGCTGGCGCCAGAAGGTGCGCAGGTTCAGGGTGTGGGCGTGCCAGACGATGGCGGCGGGCAGGTAGATCAGGTCATAACCGCTGGCCCGCCAGTCGTCACAGAATGCGCGGTCCTCACCGCCGGCGGCGCGGAACGTGACATCGAAACCGCCCACGTGCCGAAACGGGCTGGCCGGCACGGCCAGGTTGTTCGAGGCCAGGAAGCGAGCGCTGGTTGGCATGGCGTCGTTGGCCGGCAAGAGGTGATCGACAACGAGCTGGCTGGCGGTGGCATAGTGGTTGTCGGGTAGGGCATTGATCGTGCGCCCGCCGAGGGCATGCGCCGGATACACGCCAGCGGCGGCAGCCAGGGTGGTCAACCAGGTGGGGGCTGGCTGGCAGTCGTCGTCGGTGAAGGCCAGCCACGTGCCGCGCGCCAGGCGTGCGCCGTGGTTGCGTGCGGCGGCGGCGCCGGCTGGCGGCTGGCGCACAACGGTCACAGCGAGTGTGTTCCACCAGGGGGTGATGTCTGCGCCGGTCACCGCTGGTACACTGCCATCGTCGACCACGATCACGTCGAAGTCCGCGTGGGGGAAATCCTGTGCGGCCAACGCACGCAGGCATGCATGCAGCGCGTGCGGACGGTTGTGGGTGGGAATGATGATGGAAAAGAAAGGTTTCGTAGCGGGTTACCTGTGTAGGGTGGTCTGGCGTTCGGACGCCCGCCTGGCATTCAAACGCC